>PWJA01000085.1 GCA_003560975.1 Gammaproteobacteria bacterium | reverse complement strand
CCCGTAACCCGTAACCCGAAAAGCCCCAATTTGAAGTAACCTGCCTGCATCTGCGCCCCCTGCGGTTGAAAAAAGCCATGCCTCAGTCCGCCGCCCGACGTCTCGATCGTGCTCAGGTTGTCGATGCAGCGTTTCTGGATCACCTGCAGGCGATGGAGGACGGCCGCCTGGCGCCAACGCCTGCCGGCGATATCGCCCCGGCAGACCTGCTCGAACTGTTCGACAGCCAGATGCTGTCGCGCCAGCTCGATCTCATGGCGCGGGTCAAGCGGGCCGAAAACAAGGTCTTCTACACCATCGGTTCGTCCGGGCACGAGGGCAACGGGCTGCTCGGACGCCTGAGCCGGATCACCGACCCGGCGTTTCTGCACTATCGATCCGGCGCCTTCATGGCCGAGCGCTACCGCAAGCGCCCGGATCTGGATTTTGTGCGCGATACCTGCCTCTCTTTTGCCGCCTCGCGTCTGGACCCGGCGTCGGGCGGCCGCCACAAGGTCTGGGGCAGCCGCCCGCTGTGGGTGCTACCCCAGACCTCGACCATTGCCTCGCACCTGCCCAAGGCCGTGGGCACCGCGCTCGCCATTGCCCGCGGCGGGCGCGATGGCCATGAACTGCCGGTGCCCAAAGACAGCATAGTGATCTGCAGCTTCGGCGATGCCAGCCTGAACCACGCCGCGGCCCAGACCGCGTTCAACGCCTGCGCCTGGTCGCGTCACCAGAATCTTCCAGTGCCCATCCTGTTCGTGTGCGAAGACAATGGACTGGGCATCTCCGTGCCCACGCCGCGCGACTGGATTCACGACGCCATGGCGCGCCGGCACGGGCTCACCTACCGCTTTGCCGACGGGCTCGATCTGGCCGGTGCCTTCGCCACGGTGGAGGCGGCCATCGAACAGTGCCGCCAGCGCCGCGCGCCGACGTTTCTGCACCTGCGCACCACGCGCCTGATGGGCCATGCGGGCACCGATTTCGAAATCGAGTATCGGAGTGCCGAGGAACTGGCCGGCTGCGAGGCGCGGGATCCCCTGCTGCGCTCGGCCGAGCAGGTGGTTGCGCGCGGCCTGATGAATCCGGCCTCGATTCGACGGCGCTACGAGCAGCTGCGCCAGCGCTGTCTGGACGAGGCTGATCGCGCCGACCGCCAGCCGCGGCTGGACAGTCTCGAGGAAATCACGGCCCCGCTCGCGCCCTTGTCGTGCGAGGCGGTTGTGGCCGAGGCGCGGCGTTCGCCGGATCCGGTTGCGCGCGAGGCGATCTACGGTAGCGCGGCGCGCCTGCCCGAAGCACAGGCGACCCGGCACCTCGCCATCCAGATCAACCGGGCGTTGAGCGACCTGTTGATCCAATACCCGCAGGCTCTGCTGTTCGGCGAGGACGTGGCGCGCAAAGGCGGCGTCTACACCGTCACCCGGGGTTTGATGGAGCAGTTCGGGCAGCGACGCGTGTTCAACACCCTGCTCGACGAGACCACGATCCTCGGGCTTGCCCAGGGCTATGCCAACATGGGCTATCTGCCGATTCCGGAGATCCAGTACCTGGCCTATTTCCACAACGCCTGCGACCAGATTCGCGGCGAGGCCTGCTCGCTGCAGTTTTTCTCCAACGGTCAGTTCCGCAACCCCCTGGTCATGCGGATTGCCGGTCTTGGCTACCAGCGCGGCTTTGGCGGCCACTTCCACAACGACAACGCCATCGCGGCCCTGCGCGATATCCCCGGGCTGGTGATCGGCTGCCCGTCGCGCGGCGACGATGCGGCGAGGATGCTGCGAACGCTGCTCGCCCTGGCCGTGGTCGATGGTCGGGTGTGTGCGTTTCTCGAGCCGATTGCGCTGTACATGACCAAGGATCTCCACCGTCCGGACGACGGTCAGTGGCTGTTTCCGTATCCGGCCCCGGGCGAGGCGCTGGTGCCCTTCGAGCCGCGTCTGTATGCGCCCGAGGCGCGCGACCTGCTCATCGTGACCTACGGCAACGGTGTGCCCATGGCGCTGCGCTGTGCCGCCGCCCTGGCCGAAGAGGGTATCGAAGTCCGCGTCCTCGACCTGCGCTGGCTCAAGCCCCTGCCGCGCGAGGCGGTCGCCGCCCACGCGGCCGATTGCCGGGCCGTGTTGATCTTCGACGAGGGCCGACCCGACGGCGGGGTTGGCGAGGGCGTGGTGACCGCGCTGGTCGAGGCCGGCGTGGCCGACCGGCCGCTGCAGCGCCTGAGCGGCGCCGACTGCTATATCCCGCTGGCCGATGCGGCCAACCTGGTGCTGGCCTCGGAGGCCTCCATGCTACGGGGCTGTCGGGATTTGCTGAGGCTGGATTGAGACTGCCTCCATGCTGGAACTGGCGCTTCAGAACCTGATTTCACCGATTGTTCTGAGCTTCGTGCTCGGACTGGTTGCAGCCGGCCTGCGCTCCGACCTGAGCATCCCCGAGGCGGTGGCCAAGGGCTTGTCGATCTACCTGCTGTTTGCCATCGGCTACAAGGGCGGGGTCGAAGTGGCGGTTGCCGGAGCCGACCCTCGTCTCGGCCTGGCCCTGGTCGCCGGGGTGGCCCTGTCGGCGCTGATTCCGCTGCTGGCCTACGCGCTGCTGCGCGCCATGACGCGGCTTGAGCGGGTCGATGCCGCGGCGGTGGCCGGACATTACGGATCGATCTCCATCGTCACCTTTGTCGCGGCCACATCGCTGCTGCGCTCGGCCGGAATCGACTACGAGGGATGGCTGGTGGCGGTGGCGGCGGCGATGGAAGCTCCGGCGATTCTCACCGCGCTGTGGCTGGCCCGGGGCCGCGCGCGGCCGGGGGAGGGCCTGCCGTGGCGCGAGATCGCCCTGAACGGCTCGATCGTTCTTCTTCTCGGCGCTTTCGTGATCGGATGGGTCACCGGACCGGCCGGCATGGCCGAGGTCGAGGCGTTCCTGGTCGCCCCGTTCAAGGGCGTGCTGTGCCTGTTCCTGCTGGACATGGGCCTGGTCGCCGGGCGCAACCTGTTGCGCAGCCGCGGCGTGCTGGGCGTCGGGCTGGTGTTGTTCGCCATGCTCATGCCCCTGCTCGGTGCGGTGCTCGGGTTGACCACCGGCTGGGTCCTGGGGCTGTCGCACGGCGGGGTTGCGCTTCTGGCCACGCTGGCCGCTTCGGCATCGTATATCGCGGTCCCGGCGGCCATGCGCGTGGCGTTGCCCGAGGCCAATCCGGCGGTGTACCTGACCCTCGCCCTGGGTGTAACCTTTCCGTTCAACCTCGCCATCGGCATATCGCTGTACCTGACCGCAGCCCAGTTGCTGCCTGGAGGCTGACATGCAGACTCATCCGGCCAGCCGGATCGAAATCATCATCGAAACTCCGGCCCTGCGCGCGCTGTCGCGTCAGCTGGATCGGGCCGGGGTCACCGGCTACACGGTGCTGCCGGTGCTCGGCGGACAGGGCCGCTCCGGGCCGTGGACGCGCGAGGGCGAGATCAGCGCGGCCGGGGGCATGGTTGCCGTCCTTGCGGTAGTGGCTCCGGACCGTGCCGAGCGAGTGCTCGAATCGGTGTTCGAGGTGGTCAGTCGCCAGATCGGCCTGGTGTCGGTGAGCGAATGTCGGGTGGTGCGGCCGGACCGGGTCTGAGGTCATCCTCGACCGGCTCCCGTGCGACGACCGTGTAGGCGGCAGGATCGAAGCGCCGCAGCAGCCAGCGAAACGTGAAGGTAAAGCGCGGCCAAAGGGTCGGAATGCGGCCGCTTTCGGGATGTCGGTACCAGCTGCTGCATCCACCGGTGTTCCAGACGGTCCGCTTCAGGCGGCGTTGCAGGCGCCGGTCCCAGCGATCCTCCACCTCCGGGCGCACTTCCAGGCGGTCTACCTTGTGCCGCTCCATCCAGCCCAGGGCGGAAACCAGGTAGCGGATCTGGCCTTCGATCATGAGAAGGACCGAGTTGTGGCCGAGCGCGGTGTTCGGGCCGAGCAGGGTGAAGAAGTTCGGGAAACCCGGGACGGCGGTGCCTTTGTAGGCGCGCGGGCCCTGCGACCAGCAGCGGGCCAGATCGCGCCCGTCCTGGCCCCGGATCAGACCTTCGGGGACGGGCTCGGCGGCGCGAAAACCGGTGCCGAGCACGATCAGGTCCGCCGGACGCCTGCGGCCGCGATGGTCGATCAGCGTGTTTCCCTCGATGCGTTCCACGCCGCCGGCCACCAGCTCGACGTTGGGCCCGGCCACAGCGGGGTAGTAATCGTTCGACATCAGAACGCGCTTGCAGCCCATGGCGTAGTCGGGGGTAAGCCTGGCCCGCAGCGTCGGGTCGGAGACCTGGCTTTCCAGATGGCGCCGGGCCTTGCGGCGGTGCAGGGCGGTCAGCCGCGGAAAGCGGGTGAAGGCGGGCAGGCGGGTTTCCAGAAGCAGAAACAGACCCAGGCGCTTCAGCCGGCGGGCCGGCGGGAAGCGACGATACAGGGCCTGCCGCCAGCGCACGATCGAGCGATCCGGCTTTGGCAGGATCCACTGGGCGCTGCGCTGGTAGAGGTCGAGCCGGTCGGCCTGTCTTTGCAGGTGCGGCACGAACTGGATGGCCGAGGCGCCCGTGCCGATCACCGCGACCCGCTTGCCGGCCACGTCCAGCGAGTCCGGCCAGGCCTGGGAATGCACCACCGGCCCCGGAAACTCGCTCAACCCGGGAATGTTCGGCCAGGCCGGCCGCGACAGGCCGCCGATGGCCGAGACCAGAACCCTGGCCCGGTATTCGCGCCCGCCCCGGACGCGCACGGACCACAGCCGTTTTTCCTCGTCCCAGACCGCCTCCTCTACCCGGCTGTTCAAAGCGATGTGCCGGCCCAGCCGGTGCTGTTTGACGCATTGATCGAGGTAGGTCTGGATTTCGTGGCGCGGAGCAAAGGTGCGCGACCAGTCGGTCTTGGGTTGGAAGGAGAGCGAATACAGGTGCGACTGCACGTCGCAGGCGCAGCCCGGGTAACGGTTGACCCACCAGGTACCGCCGACGCCGCCCTCGGCTTCGAGGATCAGGAAATCCTTCATCCCGGCCTGTTTGAGGCGAATCGCCAGGCCGATGCCGGAAAATCCGGCGCCGATGATCAGGATACGAACGGAATGCCCGTCGCCGTCTGAACTTCGTTTAGCATGTGGAGCAGTCACGTGATGCGGGAAACGTTGTTGGGCTGTGGCAGTCGCGGTGCCGGAGCCTGATGTTAGCTGAAACATGCTCTTCTTTTATGCCCTGCTACGCCAGAGTCTGGACAGCCTGCGCGATATTGCCCCGGTTTTGCTGGTCGTCGGCTTCTTCCAGTTCGTGGTGATCCGCCAGCCCCTGCCGGAGGAGGTCACGCTGATCGACCTGGGCCTGGGCTTGCTGAGCGTTGTGGTGGGCCTGACGCTGTTCGTCCAGGGATTGCAGGTTGGACTGTTCCCGGTCGGCGAGAACCTGGCCCATGCGTTTGCAACCAAGGGATCGGTCTTCTGGTTGCTCCTGTTCTCTTTTGCGTTGGGGTTCGGCACCACGGTGGCCGAGCCGGCGCTGATTGCGGTGGCCGGGCAGGCGGCCATCGTCATGGCCGAGGGCGGGCTGATCGATCCAGACAAAGCAGCCCAGGACGCCTTCGCGGCTCGACTCAGAATGGTGGTGGCCCTGTCGGTTGGCACTGCGGTCGTGGTCGGGGTGTTCCGAATTCTCAAGGGATGGCCGCTGCACCTGATGATCATTGCCGGTTACGCGCTGGTGCTGATCATGACCGTGTTTGCGCCTACACAGATCATTGGCATTGCCTACGACTGCGGCGGGGTGACGACCTCGACCATCACCGTGCCCCTGGTGACCGCGCTGGGCGTCGGCCTGGCCACAGCCATTCGCGGACGCAGTCCCTTGCTCGACGGATTTGGATTGATCGCTTTCGCCTCGGTCATGCCGATCATTTTCGTGCTGGCCTTTGGAATCCTGGCCTACTGATGAGCGACCGACCATGCAACTGATGACCATTCTTCGCGAGACCTTGCTCGATCTCGTTCCGATCGTGGCGGTGATCTTCGGTTTCCAGTATCTCGTCATCCGGCAGCGGATCCGGAATCTGCGCCGCGTGCTGCTGGGGCTGGTACTGGTGCTGCTCGGCCTGGCCCTGTTTCTGTTCGGGCTGGAAAGTGCCCTGTTTCCGCTGGGCTCGATAATGGCCGAGCAGCTATCCGACGAAGCGTTTCTGCCCGCCCTGGCCGAGGGCGCGCAACGCCACTGGTCGCATTACTACTGGATTTACCTGTTTGCCTTCGCGATTGGCGCCAGCACCACCATCGCCGAGCCCTCGTTGATCGCGGTCTCGATCAAGGCCGGAGAGATTTCCGGTGGTGTAATCCATCCCTTCACGCTGCGCATTGCCGTCGCGATCGGTATGGCGTTTGGCATTACCCTGGGCGCATGGCGCATCGTGATGGGCTGGCCGTTGCAGTACTTCGTGATCGCTGCCTACCTGGTCGTGATTCTCCAGACCTTTCGTTCGCCGCGAAACATCATTCCATTGGCCTACGATTCGGGTGGGGTGACCACCTCGACGATTACCGTGCCGATCATTGCCGCCCTCGGCCTGGGTCTGGCTTCCTCGATTCCGGGTCGTTCGCCCGTGATGGACGGCTTTGGCATGATCGCGCTGGCCTGTCTGTTTCCCATCATTACCGTGATGGCGTATGGGCAGATTGCTGAATGGAGGGCCCGACGCTCGAGGGCTCAATCCGACTCAACCTCCGAATGACCGCTCGCCTGGGAGTGCATCCATGAAATTCAAACTGATCCTTGCTTTTTCCGAATCCAGCCACTGCGACGAGCTGCTTGATGCGGCCCGCGATGCCGGCGCCATGGGCGCGACCATCATCAGTCATGCGCGCGGCGAAGGCATGAAAAAGACGCGCGGGATCTTCGGGCTGGAGATCACGGCACAGCGCGACGTGCTGCTTTTTCTCGTCGAGGAACATCGCGCGCGCCGGGTGCTCGAGACCATTGCCCGCGTCGGTGAATTCGACGATACGCCCGGCACCGGCATCGTCATCCAGCTCGACGTGGAGGACGCACTCGGTGTGCGTCACCAGATCGAGGAACTTTCCGAATCCATACAGGAAGAAATCTGAGGAATCAAAATGAACGAGAAAACCGCAATCCGGGTGCGTGATGTCATGCACAACCGTTTCTTCCGCGTGGACGGAATGACGACCGTGGATCAGGCGCTGCGCCGGCTCAAGGAGAGCAGGGCCACCGTTCTCATCATCCAGAAACGCGACGAACACGACGAGCATGGTTTGGTCTTGCTGGCCGACATCGCGCGCAAGGTCTTGTCGAAGAATCGTGCGCCTGACCGGGTCAACGTCTACGAGATCATGAACAAACCGGCCTTGGCGGTGCGCCCGGACATGCAGGTCAAGTACTGTGCGCGTCTGCTCGATCAGTTCGATCTGACCACCGCTCCGGTGATCGATTCGGCCGGCGAGGTGATCGGCATCGTCGATTACGATCACCTGGTCATGGGTGGCCTGGCGGACCTCGACGAGCAATGACCGATCCGTTCGCGCGCAGCGATGTTTCGGAGTACGACGCTCAGCGCCTGCTGGAACATGCGGATTGGTCGTTTTTTGCAGTCGCTGGCTATGACATTGGCCTGCTGCTGATCGGCCTGATCGTCCTGGTTGCCACCCTGTTGCCGCGCCTGGTCAGCTCGCTCAGGCTGGTGTCGGCGCCGTTGCTGTACGTAGGGGCCGGGCTGGCGGTCTTTCTGATGCCGTGGGCGCCCGAGTTGCCGGACCTGGTCACCGAATCGACCTGGCCCAAGCGCCTGACCGAACTGGGCGTGATCATCGCCCTTACCTCCGTCGGACTGAAGATCAACCGTCCGTTTTCCTGGCAGACCTGGACGCACAGCTGGCGTCTGCTGGCGATCACCATGCCGCTGACCATCGTTACCGCGGCGTGGCTGGGGTGGTGGTTGGCCGGGCTGGTGCCGGCCACCGCGGTGCTTCTCGGAGCCGTCATCGCGCCGACCGACCCGGTGCTGGCCGCCGACGTCCAGACGACCTCGCCGACCGAGCCGGACGATTCCAAGGCGCGTCTGGCCCTGACCACGGAGGCCGGTCTGAACGACGGCCTGGCCTTCCCGTTCACCAACCTGGCGATCGCGCTGGCTGTAGTCGGCCTGGCCCCGTCGGACTGGCTGGCCGGCTGGATCGTCATCGACGTGATATACAAGATCGCAGTCGGGACGCTGGTGGGTGCGGCCACCGGCTGGGTCATTGGCAAGCTGATTTTTGGTTTGTCGGCCAGCCGAAGGAAGACGAGTTCCACGACCGGATTGCTCGCCCTGGCGCTGACCTTGGTGCCGTACGGTCTGACCGAGATTGCCTCCGCCTATGGTTTCATCGCGGTGTTCGTGGCCGCCTGCGTGTTTCGCCAGGTGGAATGCAACCATGAGTACCACGCAACTTTGCACGATTTTTCCGAAGAGGCCGAGCGCGTCATGATCGCGGTGCTGATGTTCGCCGTCGGTGCCTATGTCGCCACCGGCGCGCTGGCCGCGATGACGCCGGCGCTGTGGCTGGTTGCGGCGTTGCTGGTGTTCGTCGTGCGCCCGATCACCGGCTGGCTTGGCCTGGCCGGCGCGGACCTGCCGCGCGGCAAACGCTGGGCGATCGCGTTTTTCGGCATTCGCGGCGTGGGCTCGCTGTACTACCTGGCCTACGCCATTCACCATGCCGATTTTCCGGGCGCGCGCGAAGTCTGGGCGCTCGTCCTGGCTACCGTCCTGCTGTCGGTCCTGGTGCACGGCGCAACGGCGAGGCCGATCATGGCCCTGGTGGTGCCTAAGCGGCGCTGACTGTGGCTTCGGTCCTCTAGTGGGCCATGCGGCTGAGCGTTACCTAATTAGCAGCATGGCCCACTAGTCGCTTGCCCAGTCGGGCGTTTGCTGCTCTGGCCTTTGAACGCGAAGTCCGGCTCAACCAATCACGCCCAGGCGCTTGCCGACTCTGGTGAAGGCAGCCACCGCCTGCTCCAGTTGCGCGCGCGTGTGCGCGGCTGAAATCTGGGTGCGGATGCGGGCCTCGCCCCTGGGTACCACGGGGGAGAAGAAACCGATCACGTAGATCCCTTCGGCGAGCAGTTCCTCGGCCATTTTCTGGGCCAGGGGGGCGTCGTACAGCATCACCGGCACGATGGGGTGGTCGCCGGGCTTGATGTCGAAACCGGCATCGCTCATGGCCTTGCGGAAGAAGGTCGTGTTCTCCTCCAGGCGATCGCGCAGTGCGGTGGACTCCGACAGCATGTGCAGGACCTCGATGCTGGCCGCGACCAGCGGCGGAGCCAGCGAGTTGGAAAACAGGTAGGGCCGCGAGCGCTGGCGCAGGAGGTCGATCACCGGCTGGCTGGCCACGGTAAATCCGCCCATGCCGCCCCCCAGCGCCTTGCCCAGGGTGGAGGTGAAGATGTCGACCTTGTCGAGCACGCCGTGGTATTCGGCCGAGCCGCGTCCGGTCGGGCCGAAAAAGCCGGTGGCGTGGCAGTCGTCGACCATCACCAGCGCATCGTACTTTTCGGCCAGGGCGGTGATCTTGTCCAGTCTGGCGACGTAGCCGTCCATGGAAAACACCCCGTCGGTGGCAATCATGCGGGTGCGCTTGTCCTGGGTTTGCTGCAGTATCGTCTCCAGCGCGTCCATGTCGGAATTCGGATAACGGTGGCGCTCGGCCTTGCACAGGCGGATGCCGTCGATGATCGAGGCGTGGTTGAGCTGGTCGGAGATGATCGCGTCCTCCGGCCCCAGCAGCGGCTCGAACAGCCCGCCGTTGGCGTCGAAGCAGGCCGCATACAGGATGCTGTCGTCTTTGCCGAAGAACTCCGCGATGCTGCGTTCCAGGCGCTGATGCAGGTCCTGGGTGCCGCAGATGAAGCGCACCGAGGCCAGTCCGAAGCCGTACTCGTCCAGCGCCTGGGCGGCTGCGGCGATGACTTTCGGATGGTCGGCCAGGCCGAGGTAGTTGTTGGCGCAGAAATTCAGCACTTCCCCCCGCTCGCGGGTGCGGATCGCCACGCGCTGCGGTGTGGTGATGGCGCGTTCGCGCTTGTACAGTCCGTCGCGGTCGATCTGGTCCAGTTCGTCGCGCAGGCGCTTGAGGAAAGCTGGATCGGACATGGCTGTGCTCTCAGGGTTGTCGGTTCCAGCCGGCATTTTAGGGCATGCGCCGAAAGCACGGGTGGTGGGCCGGCTGCGCGATGGACGGTTATAATCCCGATTGGCGTGGTACCGGCTGGATCATTTGATGAAATTGACCACTCTTCGTTTCCATTGGCCGCTGCTCAGTCTGGCCTGCGTGCTGGTTGCGGCACCGCTCTGGGCCGATCAGACGGACGAGCTGAGGGAGCATTTCCAGCGCTGCGCGCAGCTGCGTGATCCGGACCTCCGCCTGGTCTGCTTCGACCGCCTGGCCGGCCAGGATCTCAACGAGGTCCGCACGGTGGAGTCTGAAGGCCAGGCCGCCGACGAAGGCGAGCCGGTCGCCGAGTCCACCGAGCCGGTGCCGGATGCCTCGCGCATGAACCTGTTCTGGGAGCTCGATGATCAGACCCACAGCGGGCGTGGACGAATCCGGTTGTTTCAGCCGCTGCTGGCCGTGCCGCTGCGCTACAGCACTTCGCCCAACGAGCTACCGGATTCGCCGACCACCGAAGCCATCGACCGATTCCCGCTGGACTCGCTGGAGGCGTATTTTCGCCTGAGTTTTCGCACCAAGCTCTGGGACAATCCGCTGGCCGGGAATGGTGATCTGTGGTTTGCGTATACCCAGACGGCCTACTGGCAGGCCTACAACGGCAGTGAGTCGTCGCCGTTTCGCGAAACCAACTACATGCCCGAGCTGTTTTCGGTCTGGCGAATCGGCGCTCCCCTGACGGAGCGCTGGCGCTGGCGCATGCTCAGCATCGGGCTCAAGCACCAGTCCAACGGGCGCGGTTCGGCGCTGGGGATCTCGCGCAGCTGGAATCGGCTGTACGCCAACTTCGGCTTCGAAGGTCCCAACACCGAGGTTTATCTGCGCCCCTGGCTGCGCGTGCTGACCGAAGACCCCGACGACAATCCGGACATCGACGACTTTCTTGGCAACGGCGATCTGCGCGTCATTCATCACCTGAACCAGCGCCGAATCGAACTCAACGCCCGCCTGAATCCGTCCACCGGGAAGGGTATGGTTCGGCTGGGGTATCACTTTCCCCTGGTCGGTGATCTGCACGCCTTCTTTTCGGTATTCAGCGGCTACGGTGAGAGTTTGCTGGACTACAACCACAAGCAGACCACGGTCAGCGCCGGGGTGTCGATGTTCCAGTTTTGATTGGTGATACGATTTCGGGCCGTTCAAGGCTCAATGGAGGAAGCATGGCGCGGTTTCTGAGTATGTTGGCCCTGGCGTGGGCGCTGAGCGCGTCGGCGCAGGCCGGTGACTATGGCATCTCTGCAGCCGAGGCGTTTGAACGGGCAGAGCATGGCGAGGAGCCGGTGTTGTTCGTCGACGTGCGCGACCCGGTGGAAATCATGTTCATCGGCTGGACCGACAGCGTCGATATCAACATTCCGTTTCTGCTGGTCGATCGCCATGGCTGGAACGCCGACCGCGGTGGCTTTCCGCTGCCGCGCAACCCCGATTTTGCCGCGGAAGTCGAGGCCGCGCTGGTCGAGCGCGGCCTGGATCGCGAGACCACCATCATCACCATGTGCCGATCCGGCAGCGCACGCGGGGAGCCCAGCGCGGCCTACCTGCGCGAGGCCGGGTTCCCCAACGTGCTCTACGTGCGCCATGGATTCCAGGGCGACCGGATTGCCGAAGGCGAACGCGCCGGCATGCGCCTGAAAAACGGCTGGCAGAACGAAGGCCTGCCGTGGCAGCCGCGATTCGATCCGGACAAGATCTATCGGCCGTCCCGCTAGTCGCTCGACCAGGTAGTTGATCAGGCCGTTCAGGCGGCCCGGATTTCGCCGGTCCAGTCGCACACGACCTTGCCGCACTCGCCGGCCGCCATCAGCTCGAAGCCGGTCTCGAAGTCGTCGATCGGAAGCTGGTGGGTCAGGGCCTTGTGCAGCGGGAAGCCGGTCAGCAGCATCTGGGTCATCTTGTACCAGGTCTCGTACATGCGTCGTCCGTAGATGCCGTGGACCTGCAGGCCCTTGAAGATGACCTGGTCCCAGTCCACGCCCGCGCCCTTGGGCAGAATGCCGAGCAGGGCGACCCGTCCGCCGTGGTACATGCAGTGCAGCAGGTCATCGAAGGCCTGCGGGTGGCCGGACATTTCCATGCCGACGTCGAATCCGTCGATCTTCAGTTCTCCGAGCACGTCGCGCAGATTCTCGCGGGTCACGTTGATGGTCCGGGTCGCGCCGATGTCGGCGGCCAGCTTCAGCCGATAGTCGTTGACGTCGCTGACGACGATATGGCGCGCGCCGACGTGCCTGGCAATCCCCGCAGCGATGATGCCGATGGGCCCGGCGCCGGTGATCAGTACGTCTTCGCCGACCAGGTCGAACTGCAGCGCGCAGTGCGCGGCGTTGCCGAAAGGATCGAAGAATGCGGCCAGCTCGGATGGAATCTCGTCCGGTATCGGCCACAGGTTGCTGGCCGGAACGACGACGTACTCGGCGAATCCCCCGTCCCGGTTGACGCCGATGCCTTCCGTGTACGGGCACAGGTGCTGCTTGCCGGCCCGGCAGTTGCGGCATACCCCGCAGACCACGTGGCCTTCGGCGGAAACCCGCTGGCCCTCGGCGTAACCGCGCACGCCGTCGCCGACCTCGACGATATGGCCGACAAACTCATGCCCGATGATCAGCGGCGGCTTGATCGTGCGCTGGGCCCAGTCGTCCCACTGGTAGATGTGCAGGTCGGTCCCGCAAATGGCCGTTTTAGCCAGCTTCACCAGGACCTCGTTGGCCCCGGCAGCGGGCTTGGGCACTTCCCGCATCTCCAGCCCGCGCGCTGCTTTGGCCTTGACGAGGGCACGCATGGTAGCGGTCATTGGCTTTCTCCGACGATTCAATCGGCGAATTATAAAGGATGCTCATTCCACGAGTATTTCGACCAGGCGCGGCAGCCAGGTGGCCGAGGGGCCGACCAGATGCCATTCGGCCAGTTGGCTGAGTTCGCTTTCCACCGGATTGATCTCGATCATCCGGGCTCCGTGCTCGACGGCCACGACCGGGATCGAGGCAGCCGGATGGACCACGCCGGAGGTTCCGGCCACGATCATGAGATCGCAACGCTGGGCGGCGGCAAACGCATCACCCAGCACCACCTCATCCAGCGTTTCGCCGAACCAGACCACGTCCGGCCGAGCCAGGCCGTGCGGATGATGGGGGGAGGGAACGGGCGAGCGGTCGGCGTGCTCGTGCAGCCAGCTCGGCGGAATGTCGCGACGCGTTCGAGAGCAGATGCTGCGCTGGATGTTGCCGTGCAGTTCGAGAACCGTGCCCGAACCGGCCAGCTGGTGGAAACCGTCCACGTTCTGGGTGATCACGACCAGGTCCGGGATCCGCTCGGCCAGCTCGGCGATGGCCCGATGGCCCGGGTTGGGCGCGGTGTTTGCGATCAGCTCCCTTCGCCACTGATACCAGTCCCACACCAGCGCGGGGTCGCGCGCAAATCCTTCCGGCGTCGCCAGCGCCATGGGGTCGTGGCGGGCCCAGAGGCCTTGCTGGGCGTCCCGGAAGGTGGGCACGCCGGATTCTGCGGAAACCCCGGCACCGGTCAGTACGACGACCGAGCGGGCCTGGGTCAACAACCTTGCCAGGTCCGGATCCAGGGCAGCATCAACGCCGATCGAGCGGGTCATGATGGCCTCCGGTGGCGCTGTTTCGAGGTCTGATTCGAGGGGTTTTGCATCAAAGCAACGGCAATCATGCTAGCGTCCAGTGCTCAAACTCAAACGATTCCATGGAGGAATCCACCATGTCAATTGCCACAAAAAGCCTCAAATCCCTTTCGATGGCCGTATCGCTGCTGGCCATGCCGCTCATGGCCCAGGCCTACGAACCTTCGACCCAGATGTATGGTGACAGTGGGGATCAGGGCAAGAAGCCCTGGGTGTTCGATATCGAGACATTGACGGTTGAAAACGAGAACTACCGTGACACGCGCTGGACCGGCGAGTTTTTCCAGATGGTGCTGATGTCGCTGGAACCCGGCGAAGTCATCGATCTGGAGGTCCACAACAACCACGACCAGTTCTTTCGCGTAGAGGCGGGTACGGCCCGGGTGCAGATGGGCGAAACCCGGGAGGATCTGGACTTCGTGGCCACCGCAACTTCGGGCTACGGCATCATGATCCCGGCCGGCTATTGGCATACGGTAGAAAACGCCGGTGACGACGCGCTCAAGCTCTATACCTTCTACGCGCCGCCCGAGCATGATGCCGATACCGTGCATCAACGCTACGAAGATACCGAAGGCTACGAACACTGAGTAGCCCCGGATGAATGGGCGCCCGATCGTGGCCGATGACGGTGCTTCCGTCATCGCCGCGGCCGGGCGTCAGGGATCCCCGTTCGGGCCATCGGTCCACGGAAAGTCGTCGGCTTCCATGGTTTCCTGGTAGCCCTCGATCCGCTCTACCGCCACATCGGTGCGGTGGAAGCGGGCGACGTGAAAGATGGCATCGCCCTCGTTGACCAGCGGCAGGTTGAGCCGGCCGATGACGATTCCGCTGAACGGAGCGCGGATTTCCTTCTCTCGCTTGCCGAACGGATCGGAGACGGCGCCGAGTACGGTCTGGTCGCGCACGACCCGTTCGCCCAGGCCGACGTAGACGCGAAACACGCCGCTTTGCGGAGCGCGCACCCACGCGCTCGAGCGCGCCACAATGGGCTCGGGCGGCGGCTTGCGTCGACTCTTGCGCAGCATGCCCAGCATGCGCATCACGCGCAGGATTCCCTCGACTCCGCCACGGATGCAGAATTCGTCCAGGCGCAGCGCTTCGCCGGCCTCGTAGAGCAGGATCGGGACGTCCAGTTCGGCCGCAGAGGCCCGCAGCGAACCGTCCCGAATGGCGCTGTTGAGGATCACCGGCGTGCCGAAGGCGCGGGCCAGATCCAGAGTATGTGCATCATCGAGATTGGCCCGAATCTGCGGCAGGTTGCTGCGGTGAATGGCGCCGGTGTGCAGGTCGATTCCGTGGCTGCAGCGTTGCACGATCTCGCGCATGAACAGATTGGCGATGCGCGCGGCCATCGAGCCGGTCTCGGAGCCGGGAAAACTGCGGTTGAGATCGCGCCGGTCGGGCAGATAGCGACTGGTGTTGATGAAACCGTAGAGATTGACGATCGGAACCGCGATCAGCGTGCCGCGCAGGCGATCGAGTTCCGGCACCCGAAGCAGCCTGCGGATGATCTCCACGCCGTTGAGCTCATCGCCGTGGATGGCGGCGCTGACGAACATCACCGGACCGGCCTTCTGGCCGCAAATCACCTGGACCGGCATGGTCGTCGGCGTGTAGGTGTAGAAACGTCCGACTTCCAGTTCCAGCTGGCGCCGCTCGCCGGGACGGATCTCGGTAGTGCCGATGGTGATGGGACGGTTGCGGTAGGTGGTTCCGGTAGCCAATGTTCGAGGTCTTCCTGTCCGATTCGAGTGCTATTGTACGGGGCAGACGCCGACCGGCCGGCCCGGGCCACCGGTCGAGAACAAAAAGCCCGCGCAAAGCCGGGCCTTTCGGGGTAGACAAGACATGACCGGAAACATCGGCCTGCTGCTGGGGCTGGCAGCCCTGATTCTGATGGCCCTGCGCGGGGTCAACATTCTCGTTGCCGCGCTCTCGGCCAGCCTGATCGTTGGCCTGAGCAACGGTCTGGCGATCGACGGCATCCTTCTGGAGCACTTCGCCTTTGGCCCGCTCGGCGCGTTCAGCTTTGCCGGCCAGTTTTTCGTTCTGTTCCTGACCGGCGCCATTTTCGGCAAGATGATGGCCGCGAGTGGTGCGACAACGGCCATTGCCCAGGCCGTCATCGCCCGCCTGGGCGCGCGCCGGACGCTGCTGGTCACGGTGCTGGTCTGTGCTGCACTGACCTACGGCGGCGTCGTGGTGTTTGTCGTCATTTTCACGATGTACCCCCTCGGCATTGCCTTGATGCGCCAGTCCAATCTGCCCAAGCGCCTGTTCTGCGGGGCCGCCGCGCTGGGTGCGGGCACCTTCACCATGACCGCCTTGCCCGGCACGCCGTCGATCCAGAACGTCATCGCCGCCTCGGCCCTGGGTACGGACCTGTTTGCCGGCGTCGTTCCCGGGCTCACGGCCGCGCTGGTCATGGGGCTTGGCGGCTGGGCCTATCTGGAGGATCAGTGGCGGCGGGCAAGAGCGCGTGGCGAAGGCTACGTTGCCAATCCCCAGGATGCGGCCATGGAAAAGATGGGCCCGGAGGTTCGCCATGCGCCGGCCTGGAACCTGGCGATGCTTCCCCTGCTGACGGTGCTCGGCAGCATCATCGTGCCGCGTGTGCTGACCGCCGTCGGATGGGTCGACGACCAGACGCCGCTGATCGGAAGCCTGGTCGCTTTTGCCAACACCCAGGCCGTGATCTGGCCCAGTTTCGCCTTGCTGCTGGGCTCGGTGGTCTGTATCGCCTTGTTTGCCGATCTGCGCAGACGCGCCCTGGAGGCACTGGGCGCTGGCGCCAACGACAGCATCATGCCGCTGCTCAACACGGCCGCGGTCATCGGGTTCGGAGGCGTAGTGACCCAGACCAGCGGCTTTGCCGCCTTTGCCCAGGGCGTCATGGCGCTGGATCTGCCGCCGCTGGTGTCGGCCGCGGTCTCGGTCAGCGTGGTCTCGGGCATCGTCGGTTCGGCCTCGGGCGGTCTGCAAATCTTTCTGCAGACCTTTGCCGAGAACTATCTCGCCCTGGGCGTGGATCCGGCCGTTCTGCACCGCGTGGCGGCGATTGCCTCGGGCGGTCTGGATTCCCTGCCGCACAGCGGGGCGGTGATCGCCATGCTCACGATCATGGGCCTGAAACACGCCGAAGCCTATCGCGACATCTTCGTGGTGACGGTTCTGGTGCCGATTGCCGCTACCATCGCCGCCATTGCGGTCAGCGTCCTCCTGTACTGATCGGCGCTGTTTCCCGCGCTAGCGCGGGCAGCCGTTGCTCAGGCAGGCCTCCACGTGATCGGCGATTTCACGGCGAATCTGGCGGCTGTCGCCGGTCCAGACCTTGCCGCCGACAAAAATCATCGGCACCGAGCCTGGCTGCACGTCATGCAGCGAGGCCATGTTGCGCAACAGGTCGTGGTGTTCGCGCGTGGTCATGATCTCCAGATGACGAACCTCCAGTTCCGGGTGGTTGGCATCGAGCGCGGCCAGAAACGGTTTCTGCGCCCGACAGTGCGGGCAGGTCTCGCTCATGAACACGTGCATGGTGAGCCCGTTCAGTGGCTCTTGTTCGGCAAGCGCCGGCGCTGCGGCGAACACCACGAGCAGCAAGGTGGTCAGTGCGCGGCCGAGCCGGCGGGGAAGTGGCTTGAAACACATGGGCAGTGGGAAACAGCAGGGATCCGAGCCGTATTCTGGCGGGCGGGATTTGGGTTCGCTTTGATGCAGGTCAAGTTCGATCGAGCGCGGCGCCTATTCCAGCATGTTTCTGATTTGCGGAACATAGTGCGCCATGCCTTCGAGTACGCCGGCCGAGTAGTTGCCGTTCATCCCCCAGAAGCCGCCGCGGGCGATATACAGGTTCGCGCTCTGACCCTGCTGAGCCGCCAGGCTGACGGCGCGCTGGCGTACCCGGTCGGTGGCGTTGGCCACCAGCACCGCCTGCAGCGCCGAGGTCAGAAACGGCAGATCGTTGCCGCTGTCGCCGGCGCAGATGGTGTTCCAGTGGTGGAATCCCCAGGCCGACATGACCATTTCGATGGCGCTTTGCTTGGTCGCCGCCCCCGGAAGAACGTCGATCAGCCCCTGGTCGGTGACTTCGTCGATGCTGCCGATGATGTTGACCTCCAGGCCGCAATCGGACAAGCGGCTGCGAAGCCCGGCGCAGTGCGCGTCCAGATCCGCCAGTCCACAGGTGTAGCTTTGCTTGAACCGGGACTGCCGGTCTTCGGGCTGGCGCCGGATTCCGCCGATCTTTTTCGCTTCCGCCGCAATGCGATCGGGAGCATCCGGCGGCCATTGGCGGGCGATCAAGTCCTCCCACTGCTGCCATGCCGACCACTTGCCGTCCAGGGTGGACCAGATCCGGGTACCCACATCGCCGATCACCGCGTCCGGCCAGGGCAGCTGGTACTGCGCGATGGCCTCCTCGACCAGGGCCTGGTTGCGGCCGGTGACATAGACCAGGCAGACCGCCGCCTTCCTGACCAGCCCGCGCAGCAGGGGGCGCGCCCGGGGCGATTCAGGCTGCAGTCCGTTGGGGATCAGGGTCCGATCGAGATCCGAGCACAACAGAAAGCGGGCACGTGAGCCGGGCCGAAGCGGCTTGCCGTTTTTCTTTCGGGCCGGCTCGGTCTGGTTCATCGTATCCATTCCGGAATCACTCCCGGCACCGCATCGAAAACCCAGGGCAGCAGCAGATAGGTCGCGGAAATGACGATCAGAATGAACGCGAGGTTCAGCCACAGACCGGCCCGGATCATCATGGGAATGGTGAGCAGACCACTACCATAGACGATGGCGTTGGGGGGCGTGGCCACCGGCAGCATGAACGCGCAGGATGCGGCCAGCGCCGCCGGGATGATGAACAGCAGCGGATTCTCCCCGATGCCGATGGCCGCGGCCGCGAGAATCGGCAAGAACGCGGCTGCTGTGGCGGTATTGCTGGTCATTTCGGTCAGCAGCAGGATCACCACGACCGTGAAACCCAGCAGCAGCAGCGTCGGCCAGGCCTCGAATCCGACCACCAGCAGGCCCACGTATTCGTCCAGTCCGGTCCGGCTGAAGGCGGCCGCCAGGCTCAGGCCGCCGCCGAACAGGATCAGAATCCCCCACGGCATTTTCTCGGTCGCTTCCCAGTCGAGCAGGAACTGACCTTTTTTCAGGTTCGCCGGAATCACGAACAGGGCCAGACCGGCGGCAATCGCGATTCCCGCATCGCTGATGCCGGGAACGAGGCCTTCCAGGGGCTTGCGAAAGATCCACAGCAGGGCCGTGGTCGCAAAAACCAGGGCGACCCTGGTCTCCTGGGGAGAAATCGGTCCGAGCCGGGCGTGCTCCTCGCGAATGATGTCGGCTCCGCCCGGCAATTCTCGAAGGTGGACCGGGAAACTGAGCCTGGCCAGCAGCAGATAGGCCAGCGGCAAGCCGACCACCACGAGCGGAATTCCAAGCATCATCCATTGGGCAAAACCGATCTCGAGCCCGTAGTTTTCGAGGACAAAAGCCGCGAGCAAGGCATTGGGCGGGGTCCCGATCAGGGTCCCCATGCCGCCAATATTGCAGGCATAGGCGATGCTCAGCACCAGAACGATTGCGAAATGGTTCAAGGCCCGTTTTTCCTGCGCCGTGGTCTGCGGCAGCTTCTTGCTCAGGTTGACTACGGACATGGCGATCGGGAGCATCATCAGGGCCGTGGCCGTATTGCTGACCCACATGCTCAGGAAGGCAGAGGCCAGCATGAAGCCAAAGATGATGGCGCCGGGGCGTGTGCCGACGCGAAGAATGATGCCCAGGGCGATGCGGCGATGCAGTTTCCAGCGCTGCATGGCGATGGCAATCATGAACCCGCCCATGAACAAAAAGATCAGCGGATTGGCGAAGGGGCTGGCGGCCTGGGTGATGGTGCCGATTTCGAGCAGGGGGAACAGGGGCAGGGGCAACAGCGCGGTGGCCGGAATGGGAATGGCCTCCGTGATCCACCAGGTCGCCATCCAGGTGCCGACGGCCGTCGTGGCCCACGCCGCCGGCGCCATGCCTTCGGGTGCGGGCAGAAGGACAATCAGGAGAAAGGCCGCGGGTCCGCCGACCAGGCCGATGCGCTGCCGACGAGAGTACTCGTCGGCGTGCGCCTGACTATCGCTGCTCATGGGCGAACGGTACCCCGGCACTCCAGCAGATCGCCGGGGTGGTGGTGGGCCAGGCGAACGCGGCCCGGCGATTGTTTTTCGTCGTGTCGCGTTCAGTCAAGACGCTGCAGAACCTCGCGCCGTTGCTGCTCGTATTCTTCGGTGCTGATCAGCCCGTCTTCGTGAAGTTCCTTGAGGAATTGCAGCCGTTGACGAACCTGGAGTTCGATGCGGTCGACCTCGCTGGACGGCGGGGCAGGGGCAGCTGCCGGGGGCGCGGGTTCCGACGCCACCGGATCGGCCTGGACTTCGGACGCTACCGGCTCATCGGCAGCGACTGGGTGTTCGGTTCGATCCGGCTCGGCAGCGACAGCGGTAAGGTCCGCCCGGATCCAGAGCGGGAGCGGTTGACGTTCCTGTTCCGTGAGCGAGCGGTGGCCGGGGTGGTCACTGTGCAGCGCGATCAGGCTGGGTCTGGTGATCAGCGGGTCGCGGTCGGTCAGTTCCAGGAAGCGGAAAAAATCCTCGTCCGGTCCGGCGAATTCGTGGATGTCCACGAAGGCCAGATTCAGACGATCGGCGCGGTCGACAAAAACCACTCCTTCGGTCTTTCGCTGTTGTCCGAGCGCGCCTCCGCGCCGGGTAAACGAGGCAAACCGAACCTGCTGGCCGGGCGTGGCCGCAGCCAGGGCGCTTTGCAACGCCGGAACGAGATCCTGCAGCTCGTCGGCAGCAAACACGGGCTGCTCGCTGCTTCCGGCGAGCAGGCCGGACTCGACATAACGCAGGCTTGCCAGTACCGATTGCAGCTCGGCCGGACTCGCCGCCAGCGGATGGCCCAGCGGGGAGTGCTGCTGAACCTCAGCCGATGCCGGTTCCAGGCGAACGTCGAGATCGTCGGATCCGTGTCCCGCCGATGGGGAATCCGGGGCGGTCGCGGCGCAGGCCGATACCAGGGCGATCACGGAGACGAGCAGCGCGATCTTGAGTAGCTGCCGAATGACGAGGAAAGCAGACGGGCTGGTCATTGGATCATGCCTTGTTGGTCAGTATGGTCGAAACAGACGCTGGAAGCGGCAAGCAGAAGCTGCGCACCACGGCCCCACGAACGCAATCATGCCCGATGCGGACAGCGCGCGGCAAGGCGTTGGGAAATTCCAGCGTCGTATAATGGTATTTGTCCGGTCATTTGGGAGTGCCCCGCCATGCTTGCACGCTTGTTCTCGCTGTCTGCAGCGATTCTCTGGCTCGCTTCTGCGCTTGCAGCCGAAGATGCGCTCGATCGATACGTGGACTTGCGGACTGGATCGTTCAGCTCCGCGGCCCAGGCGCGCCAGGACGATCGCTACGCCGAGGTGATCTGGCATATCGCCGAGCGTCCCTCCTCGTCGGCTGACGAGCGCTGGCTGTACCTGGAAGCCTGGATGGCGGGTGCCGAGGCGCCGTACCTGCAGCGCATGAGCCGTCATCACCTCGAACCGGATGGAACCATCGTGGCGCAGCCGTTCCGGATTGGCGATGGCGAGGCGCTGATCGGCGCCTGGGAAGCGCCCGATCGCCTGGCGGAGTTTGATCTGAACGGTCTCGAGGCCATCGAGGGCTGCGCGCTGGAAATCTCGCGCACCGGGCCGGACCGTTTCGAAGGGCAGACCCGCGGCGCGCGCTGCCGGAACGGTCATCGGGGCGCCAGCTATGCGGTATCCCGGTTTGTTCTGGAAGCGGACGGGGCGATGAACTGGGATCGCGGATTCGCCGCCGACGGCAGCCTGGTGTGGGGTCCGGCCGCCGGCGGCTATCGGTTTGTGCGCCTGGATGCCGACGCGCCGGTGTGCGACGACCCGGTGCGGATGCTGGTTTTCGGCACGATCGAGGATCGGGCCGCCTTCGGCGCCTACGCTCAGGCTCTGATGGAATCGGGCTTGTATCCCCGAACCGGTGGCTACTGGATGGCGGTGTCGCCGGCGCTTGAGGTGTTCGAAGGTGATCCGCCGGCCGGCCGGGGCGTGGTGATTTCGCATTTCCCCTGTCTGGCGGCGGCGCGCGAGTTCTGGTACGACCCGCAGTACCAGGAGGAAATCATTCCGCTGCGCTCCGAAATCTCCGAATTCGAGGTGCTGGTACTGCCGGCCGTCCCGGTTCCGGAGTATGCCCGCTAGTCCGGTCCGATTTCGACGGCGGTGGCGGCGTCGAAGGCTGGGATGATGCCTCCGAGACCATCAACGTGACCTGGGAATTGTTGCGTCGCGGTTATTCGGAAGACGAGATCCGGGCGCTGTGGGGCGGGAACGTGCTGCGGGTACTGCGCGCGGCCGAAGCGGCTGCCGATCGCTGAGCTTGCCGCCGAAGGTACAGGGCCCAGACCATCACGCAGGGATGACTGACGGCGGTATCCTGCAGGGCTGACACATTCTCGAGCGATTTTCGCGAGGAGGTTTGCGTGCCGGAACGTCCCGGACAGAAACGGATTCGTCGCATTGCTGCAGTGTTGGTGCTGCTGATGGGGACGGTCCTGATTTTTGACCGTGCCAACCTCTTGCTGGAAGGGCAGGCCAGCCTCGCATGGCCGACGGTGAGCGGAACCGTGATCGAGGCGGCCGCGGTGCCGGTCGACGGCGCCAGAACGGGTCCGGGCTGGCGCATCAGGGTCGACTACGAATACGAAGTGGGTGGCCAGCGCTTTGGCAACGATCGCGTGCGCCTGAGCCGCCGTCTGGGTGACAAGACCGAAATCAAGGCACGCGAGGAGCTGGTGTTGTACAAACCGGGTGAGCCGGTGCCGGTGTACTACGATCCGGCCCGTCCTGCCCGATCGGTGCTGGTGCCCGGTCCGGACAACCGGGTCTGGTTCGGTCTTTCGGTCGGTCTGGTACTGGTGGTGATTGCGGTGATTTTCTGGACCGTGCCCACGCGCAGCCATCCCCGGTCGCGATCGGGCCGACGGACTTGACGGGGAGGGTACCCGCGAACGGCGGCTTCAGCGGCCGGCCAGACCGTGCTTGCGCAGAATGCCCCGGAGCTGATCATAGGTCAGGCCGAGCAGTTCGGCCGCCTGGCCCTGATGCCCGCGGCTGAGATCGAGCGCGCGCTGGGCCAGCGCTTTTTCCTGTTGGTTGAGATGGTCGCGCAGGTCCAGCGGCGGATCGGGAATCTGCGCCTTCGGCGCGGTCTGGCTTGCCGGCCGCCAGGGCGAATCGAACGGGTCCAGGACGATATCGCTGACCGGTTCGTCGGCCGCTTCGTGGCGATAAATCGTGCGCTCGACCACGTTCTTGAGTTCGCGCACGTTGCCCGGCCAGGGGTGGTCGAGCAGGCGCGCCGTGATGGCGGGATCGAACCCGGCAAACAGGCTGCGGCCCAGTTCCCGGCTCATGCGCATGGCGAAGTGCTCGGCCAAGGGCAGGATGTCTTCGCGGCGGGCGCGCAAGGGCGGCAGCGTGATCACGTCGAAGGCCAGCCGATCGAGCAGATCGGAGCGGAAACGGCCCTGTTCGGCCAGCGCCGCCAGATCCACGTTGGCCGCGCCGATCAGGCGGACATCGACGGTCGTGGTGCGCGACGAGCCGAGGCGCTCGAACTGGCCGTATTCGATCACCCGCAGGATTTTTTCCTGTACCGCCGGCGTGGTGTTGGCCAGTTCATCGAGAAACAGGCTGCCGCCGTGGGCGGTCTCGAAGCGTCCGAGACGGCGCTGGGTGGCATCCGTGAATGAACCGGCCTCGTGGCCGAACAGCTCCGACTCCAGCAGGCTCTCGCTGATGGCGGCGCAGTTGAGCTTGACCAGGGGCTGATCCCAGCGGGGCGAGAGAAAGTGAATGCGCTCGGCAACCAGCTCCTTGCCGGTTCCGCGCTCGCCGACAATCAGCAAGGGCCGGTCCATGGGGGCGGCACGCGAGACCTGGTCGAGCATCTCGAGAAAGGCCGGAGACTCGCCGATCACGGGCTGTTCATCGCGGATCATCGGCTTACAATAATCGAAATGGCGAAGGCAAAGGCAACTTACACCTGTCGCGAATGCGGCGCCAGTTTCCCGAAGTGGACCGGGCAATGCCCCGAGTGCAACGCGTGGAACTCGCTCGAGGAAGCGCCAGCTACCGGCGCGGGCTCGAAGGGCCCCAAGGGACGCGGGAACTGGACCGGCACCGCGTCGGCCCGGGTGGTGAGCCTGGCCGAGGTCGGGGCCGAGGACTCGGTTCGGCGCCTGTCCAGCGGCCTGAGCGAACTCGATCGGGTCCTGGGCGGCGGCATGGTGCCCGGCTCGGTCGTGCTCCTCGGCGGGGATCCGGGAATCGGCAAATCAACCTTGCTGCTGCAGGTCCAGGACGCGATGGCGCAGGCTTGTACCAGCCTGTACGTCACCGGAGAGGAATCTGCCGCCCAGGTCGCCATGCGCGCGCGTCGACTGGGTCTGCAGCCCGAGCGGCTGGACTGCCTGACCGAGACCAGCCTCGAAGTCATTCTGGCCACGGCGGCCGAGCGGCGGCCCGCGTTCATGGTTCTGGATTCCATTCAGACCCTGTGGACCGAGGCGCTGCAGTCGGCGCCCGGAGCGGTCGCCCAGGTCCGTGAATGCGCCGCGCGCCTGGTCCAGTTCGCAAAGCAGACCGGATGTGCCGTGGTCCTGGTCGGACACGTGACCAAGGAGGGCGCTCTGGCCGGGCCCCGGGTTCTGGAGCATATGGTCGACGCCGTTCTGTACTTCGAATCCGACTCCGGCAGCCGCTACCGGCTGATCCGGGCGGTGAAGAACCGCTTCGGCGCCGCCAACGAACTGGGCGTTTTCGCCATGACCGATCGTGGCCTGAAGGCGGTCGGCAACCCGTCGGCGATCTTCCTGTCCGGTGCTTCCGAACCCGCTCCGGGCAGTTGCGTGCTGGTCACCCGGGAAGGTACGCGCCCGCTGATGGTCGAGGTCCAGGCCCTGGTCGCGCCGTCGAGCCTGTCCAACCCGCGACGGGTTGCCGTCGGGATTGACCCGAACCGGCTGGCCTTGCTGCTGGCGGTGATGAACCGCCATGCCGGAATCCAGATCGGTGATCAGGACGTGTTCATCAATGTCGCCGGCGGAATCCGGATCACGGAGACGGCCAGCGACCTGGCCATTGCGCTGGCCCTGAAATCCTCGCTCAGGGAAAAGCCGTTGCCCTCCGGCCTGGTGGCATTCGGAGAGATCGGCCTGGCCGGTGAGCTGCGGCCGGTCTATAACGGGGAGGAACGCCTGCGCGAGGCCGCCGGTCAGGGCTTTGATCAGGCCCTGGTGCCCGAAGGCAACCTCAAGGGCGTCAAGGCGCGCATGACCGTGCGCGGGTTTCGTACCCTGGCCGAGGCCCTGGCCGCGATCTGAGCCGCGCGCGGGCGCGGGTGGGATACACTATTCAGTCTCGGTTCAAGCGCCGTGGCGCAGCATGACGCTTGACCATACATAAACGGCTCAGGGCCGTCAGGAGCATGTCGTGACCCTTCGTGTGATGAATCTGTTCTCGATTGCCGCCGTGCTGATGCTGGCGGCGTGCGTGACGATCAACGTCTACTTTCCGGAAGCCGCCGCGGAGCGCGCTGCTGACCGCTTCATTCAGGACGTGCTCGGCGATGACCCCCGAAGCGCGCCGGAAGCGCCGTCCGATCCGCCGGCGACGGGTTTTCGCTGGTCGGACCTGTTGATCGCCTCCGCGCACGCGCAGGCGCCGAACATCAACATCGATACCCCGCAAATCCAGTCGATCAAGCAAAGAATGGCCGAGCGCCATCGACAGCACCTGGCCGATTGGCTGGATGCCGGCGCCATCGGGCTGGACAACGATGGTTTGATCGCCATTCGCGATCGCGGCGCCGTCGCGCTGGCGGAGCGGCGAAATCTCGAACGCGTGGTGGGCGAGGAAAACAGCGATCGCCGCGCCGTCTACCGGGAGATCGCCGTTGCCAACGGTCATCCGGAGTGGGAGGAAGAAATCCGCGAGACCTTCGCCCGGCAGTGGATCGCCAACGCGCGGTCGGGCTGGCACTACCAGCAGTCGGACGGCTCCTGGACACAGAAATGATCCGGATCGGCCGGCGCGCGCCAGCGGCCGGCCGATTCGCATGAACCAATCAGGCGCTCCGAATGGGACGAAGACAACGCCGCCGCCTGCCGGCGGAGCCGATCACTGTTGCAATCAGCGACCTCAGCCACGACGGGCGCGGGGTGGGTCGGGTCGGCGACAAGGCGGTCTTCGTTCACGGAGCACTGCCCGGTGAAGTCGTCAATGCCCGCCTGATCGCCCGCAACCGCCGCTTTGACGAAGCCGTCTGCACCGAACTCGTGCAGGCCTCGGCCGAGCGCGTTGAACCGCCCTGCCCATGGTTCGAGCAGTGCGGCGGCTGCGCCCTGCAGCACCTGGAGTACGCGGCCCAGGTTCGTTTCAAGCACAAGCGCCTGGTCGACAACCTCGAGCGGATCGGAGGCGTGACGCCGCGGGAGTGGCTGGAGCCGCTGACAGGAACGCCCTGGGGGTATCGCCGCCGCGCCCGGCTGAGCGCGCGCTGGGTGGACGGCAAGGGGCGGGTGCTGGTGGGGTTCCGCGAAAAGCAGGGGCGGTTCGTGGCCGACGTCGGCCACTGTCGCGTTCTCCATCCGGACTTCGGTCAACGCCTGGAGAGTCTGTCGAACCTGCTCGGCCGGCTGAGCGTGGCCGACGCTGTGCCGCAGATCGAAACGGCCAGCGGCGACGCCGGCTCGGCGATCGTCATCCGCCACCTGCGGCCGCTCGAGCCGGCGGACCTGATGATATTGAAGGGCTGGTCGGACGAAGAGGGCATCGCCGTCTATCTGCAGTCCAAGGGCCCGGATACCGTCCATTTGCTGTGGCCGGAGCAGCACCAGCTGGACTATCGGATCGACGACCTGGACCTGACCCTGAACTTCCACCCCCAGGATTTCGTCCAGGTCAACGCCGAGATGAATCAGAAACTCATCGCCAGGGCAATCGAGCTGCTGGCGCCCGGGCCGTCCGATCGCGTTCTTGACCTGTTTTGCGGTCTCGGCAACTTCAGTCTTGCTCTGGCGCGCTTCGCGGCCACGGTGGTCGGGGTGGAGGGGGTGGCATCCCTGATCGATGCGGCGCGCGCCAACGCCGCCCGCAACGGAATCGAAAATACCCGTTTTGAAGTTGCCGATCTTTCTGAAGATGTTTCAGCAACTGATTGGTTTCAAATGCAATTTGATGGTGTCTTGATTGATCCGCCGAGGTCGGGCGCCCTCGAGATTCTGCCCGTGGTTGCGGCCAGCGGTGCGCGCCGGGTGCTGTATGTTTCCTGCAACCCGGCCACCCTGGCCCGGGATGCCGGGGCGCTGGTGCGCGACCATGGCTACGGCCTGGTCAGCGCCGGAATCGCCGACATGTTTCCGCATACCGCCCACGTCGAGTCCATCGCCCTGTTCGAGCGATCATGACCGCCGCAGCCACTACAGGCCGCCTGATCGTCGGATTCGAGGGCCTCGCCCTGGATCCGGCTTGGCGCGAGCTGCTCGGCCACCCCGCGGTGGGCGGGGTGATCCTGTTTTCGCGCAACTTCGCCTCGGTCGCCCAGATCCGCGAACTGGTGGCCGAAATCCGGGCCCTGAAAGCGCCGCGGCTGCTGGTCACGGTCGACCAGGAGGGCGGACGCGTGCAGCGCTTTCGTGCCCCGGAGCTGACGCCTTTGCCGCCCCTGGGGCTGCTCGGGAAGTGGTTTGAGCGCCGCCCCGATCGGGCGCGCGACCTGGCCTATCGGCACGGACGCGTCATGGCCGCCGAAATGCTTGGTCTGGGCGTGGACCTGAGCTGGGCGCCGGTGCTGGATCTGGATCGCGGCAGTCGGGTCATCGGTGATCGGGCGATGTCGCGCGATCCGGCCACGGTCGCCGACCTGGGCGGTTACTATTTGGCCGGAATGAAAGACGCGGGCATGGCCGCCTGCGCCAAGCATTTTCCCGGCCATGGCTCGGTGGTGGCGGACTCGCACCTCGAGGTGGTGACCGATCCGCGCCCGCGAGAGGCGCTGGAGGTGGATCTGCTGCCGTTCGCGCGCCTGGTCGACAAACTGAGCGCGGTGATGATGGGCCACGTTCGCTATCCGGCAGTGGACCCGCTGCCGGCCGGGTTTTCCTCGCGCTGGATCGGCGGGGAACTGCGCCGCGGCCTGGGATTCGCCGGACTGGTCGTGTCGGACGATCTGGACATGGCCGGGGCGGGTCCGGTCGGGGATCTGGACGATCGCCTCGCCGCCGCGCTGGACGCCGGCTGTGACCTGGTCCTGGTGTGCAATCCCGATTCGGCAATGCAAGTCCTGACGAAAAACCCGGATCTGCCGGGGCTGAATGCGGAGACCCTGGGGCGGCTTCACGGTCGGGCCCTGTCGAGCATGACCGAACAACTGCTGGTGCCGGAGTTTCGCGCCTGGCGAGAATCACTGAGTCTGTTGAGTCAAAACGAGCAATGACGGAATATCTCGAAACCATTGGAGGAACGGTCGGCATACCGGGCTGGGTGCTGCAGGCCTTTCTCGTCATCCTGGCGGCCTTGTTGCTGGAGTTTCTGTATCGTCACTTCATCAATCGCCTCGAGCAGTTCGCCAGCAAGACCCGGCGCCACTGGGACGACGCGATCGTCTATGCGGGCAAGCGGCCGATCTCGCTGCTGATCTGGTGGCAGGGCCTGGTGATGGCGGCGCGCGTGATGACTCCGCACACCGAGATGGTCTACTTCTCCGGCGAATTTCTTGCCGCCCTGCAGCAGCTGGGGCTGGTGGTCGCCGCGACCTGGTTCTTTTTCCGTCTGACCACCGGCTTCGAGCGCGCCTACGTGGCCGAACGGATCAAGCGCAACGAATCCTTCGACATCACCACGACCAGCGTTCTGGCCCGGATCGTCCGGATTGCCGTCGTTCTGACCGGCGCGCTGACCACGCTGAGCATCCTGGAAATCCCGATTTCCGGCTTCCTCGCCGCCGGCGGCGTCGGCGGGATCGCGGTCGGTCTGGCCGCGCGCGATCTGCTGGCGAATTTCTTCGGCGGTTTCATGGTGTTCATGGACCGGCCCTTCTCGGTCGGGGACTGGGTGCGCTCGCCGGACCAGGAGATCGAGGGTACGGTCGAGAAAATCGGCTGGCGCATGACCACCATCCGCAAGTTCGACAAGCGGCCGATGTACGTCCCCAATGCGACCTTTGCCACGATCACGGTTGAAAACCCTTCGCGCATGACCCACCGCCGGATCTTCGAACACGTCGGGATCCGCTACGAGGATCAGCACGTGCTGCCGGCCGTCGTCGACGATATCCGGGCCATGATTCTGGCCCACGAAGACCTCGACACCAGCCAGACCACGATGGTCCACTTCAATGTCTACGGGCCGCATTCGCTCGACATCATGGTCTATTGCTTTACCCACACCAAGGTGTGGACGATCTACCATGCCGTCCGCGAAGACGTTTTGCTGAAAATCGGCGAGATCATTGCCTCGCACGGTGCCGAGATCGCCTTCCCGACTCGAACGGTGAAACTCGAGCAGGCCGAACGGATGGCGCGGGAACAGGAGGAACAGGAGGCCCTCGATGAGTCGCGCTGAGCAGTGGCCGGGCCAATGGCCGGCCGGTGCGACGCGAATCGTCAGCTCGGCTGACGTTGCGCTGGCGCTCGACGGGCAGGCCGCCCGCTTGACCGATCGGCTGCGCGACCGGGAACGGGTCACCCTGCTGACGCTCATGAACGGCGGGATGTACCCGGCGGTGGAACTGGCCCGGCGCATGCAGCGGCCGCTGCTGATGGACTACGTGCACGCGACCCGCTACCGTGGGCGAACCAGCGCCGGCGATCTGCACTGGGTGCGCTGGCCGGAGCGCCTGACCGGCACCGTGTTGCTGGTGGACGATATATTCGACGAAGGCTATACCCTTCAGGCCGTTCGCGACAAATTGCTCCAAGAGGGTACGGAAGACGTGCTTACGGCGGTATTGACGGTCAAGGACCACGCCCGGGGTCTGGCTCGCGACTGGGTCGACGACGCCGCATTGTCGGTACCGGATCGCTACGTGTTCGGCTGCGGCATGGACTGGCACGGCTATTGGCGCCAGCTTGACGAGATCTGGGCGCTGCCCGCCGAGCCCGTGCCGCCGGAGGAGCGTCGATGAGCCGGCTGGGCGTGATCGGCGGCACCGGCGCGCTCGATCTGTTCGAGCCGGTCGAGTCCGGCAACTCCTCGACGCGCTGGGGCGCGCCGTCGGCCGAGCCGGTGCGGGTTGACCTGGGCGCCATGGAGGCCTGGTTTCTCGCTCGCCACGGGCGCCCGCATCGAATCCCGCCGCACCGGATCGACTACCGCGCCAACATCGCCGCGCTCAAGGCCCTCGGTGTCCGGCACGTCATCGCGCTGAATGCCGTGGGAGCGGTCAGTCCGGACCTGCCAGCCGGGGCGCTGGTGCTGCCCGACCAGCTGATTGACTACACCTGGGGCAGGGTGCATACGTTCAGCGACGATGCCGAGGCACCGTTGGAGCACATCGAGTTCGCCGACCCCTTCGCCGGGCCGACCCGGCGCGGCCTGCTTGCCGCGGCTGCCGCCGCCGATATCGAGCTGGTCGATGGCGGCTGCTACGGCGCAACCCAGGGTCCGCGTCTGGAGACGGCCGCGGAGGTGGCGCGCCTGGCCGCAGACGGCTGCACGCTGGTCGGCATGACGGCCATGCCCGAGGCGGCTCTGGCGCGCGAGGCCGGGCTGGATTACGCGAGCCTGTGCGTAGTGGCCAATCCCGGGGCCGGGCTGCAGGCCGACCCGATCAGTATCGATGAAATCCACCGGGTTTTGCAGCGGGCAATGGAGCGCGTGGCCGCCGTGCTCCGGCGATTCTCGCCCGGCCTGCTGGCGTGATGACTCCTGTGCATCCTGGTTTCGGCTATCCTCGGGGGAGGATGTGGTGGTTCAATAGTCGAATGATGGTCAACGCCTGATGCCCGAAACCGAAACCCTGTACTTGTCCGTAATCCATGCCGGGGCCAAGGATCGCATGGTGATGCGTTCGTTGCTCAACCTGGTCAACGGGCGCAGCAGCGGCGTGCTTTGGGAACTGCAGGATGGCGTTGGCGGAGACGTCACGATCATTGACGTGGATTCCGAGCAGGGGCGGGAGTCGTGGTCGGAACTGCACAAGCACTCGACCCGGCTGGTTGCGCTGAGCGTCGACAAGCACTTCGCGGCCGATTCGCTGTTGCTCAAACCGCTGCGGGCGCGCGAGTTTCTGGGCCTCCTGAACCGACTGGCCGCAGGCGAGACGGCTGCGTCGGCCGGTTCGGTGCCGGAGAGCGCCGCTGACGGTTCGCCGGCCGAGGGCGGTGTCGCCGAAGACGCAAGCGCCAGGGCGGTTCCCACGCCCATGGAAGCGGCCCGACTGACCCTGGCCGACCACTTGCGTCGTCAGACCTGGCAGGGTCCGGTGGTTCTGACCGAGTCGGGCTGGCCGCTGCTGCTGATCGATCCGGGCTCGGGCGCCTGGTTTTACGATGGCTCGATTGGCGATCTCGATCCCGGCCAGTTCGCTCGTCCATTGCCGGATTCGGCGGGAGTGTCACTGACCAGCGCCGAGCTGGTCGAGCGGATCCAGGGACACCGCCAACGACCGCTGAGCGAGCTGAAATGGTACGCCGGTCTGGCCCAGCTGCCGGGTCGCCTGCATCCCGATCTGAACGCCGAGCTGCAGTTCATGCTCGCGCAGGTTCCGTCGGAGGCGATGCAGAACGAGTCCCTGCATCGTCTCGCCCAGATTCTCTTGCGGGGTCCGGTGGACCTGACCGAACTGATTGCCGAATCGGGTCAGCCCGAGGCCAACGTATCGGTGTTTCTCAACGCCTGCTACGCCAGCGGAAAACTGTTGATCAATCGAGACTGGCGGGCCGCGGGCTTTTAGTACCTCAGGCGGGCCGAGCGGATTCCCTCCAGCCCCCCGATGGCCGCCAGCAGTTCGGCAGAAGGCATGACCTGCCAGTCCTCGCCGAGTCGGATCAAGGCCTGGGCGCGATCGTTGCGGTAACGCACCAGCACCGGGGTCGTGCCGGACCGATAGGGCTGCAGGGCGGCCGCCAGGTCGCGGTCCAGGCTGGTCCCGGCGGCGGTCTCGATGTCGATTTCGAGGCCGCGCGCGAACTGGGCCCGGGCCTCGTCGATGCTCAGGATTTCCTCGGCGACCATGCGCACGCCGCCGCGAAAGTCGTCCGCCTCCACGCGGCCGCGGACCACCAGGATCGCGTCGTTGGTCAGGCGATCGGCTACCTGGTTCAGCAGCCGATCGAAGACCGCGACCTCGATCCGGGCGGTGCCGTCGTCGAGCGCGATGAACGCGCCCTTGCCGGGACGTTTCCGAACCGCCATCACCATGCCGGCCAGGGTCATTTCCACGCCCCGGTTGCGCCCCTTGCCCCGGCCGTTGCCGTTGTCGCCCAGGGCGGTGCCCGACAGCTGGGCCAGGCCCATGTTGGTGAACGCAGCCAGTTCCTCGCGCAGATCGTCGAGCGGGTGTCCGGACAGGTACAGCCCCAGGGTTTCGCGCTCGGCCTTCAGACGCTGCAGGTTGGTCCAGGGCCGGGCGCGGAAGTTCTCGGCCGGCCGCTGAGCGTTCGCCGCGCTGGCGGTGTCGGTGGCCCCTGCGCCGGCTCCGAACAGGCTGGCCTGTCCTGCCTCGCGGTCGCTCTGGAATCGTTCGGCTTCGGCCAGGATGTCGGGCAAGGCCTGCATGAGCGCGGCCCGGTTGGGATCGATGCAGTCTCCGGCGCCGGCCCGAATCAGGCTTTCCAGGGTTCGCCGGTTCAGGCGGGCCAGATCGATTTCGCGGCAGAACTGGCCCAGGGAATCGAATTTTCCCAGCCGCTCGCGGATATCGAGCAGGTTCTCGATGGCGCCCTGGCCCACACCCTTGATCGCGCCCAGCCCGAAGCGGATGGCGCCGTCTTCCACGTGGAAGCGGTAGCGGGAACGGTTCAGATCGGGCGGGAGGATTTCCAGGCCCATGGCCTTGCAGTCTTCGATCAGGTTGGCAATCTTGTCGGTCTTGTCCAGATCGGCCGACAGCACGGCGGCCATGAACTCGGCCGGGTAGTGGGCCTTGAGCCAGGCCGTGTGGTACGCGACCAGGGCATAAGCCACCGAATGCGATTTATTGAAACCATAGCGGGCAAAGGTCTCCATCAGGTTGAAGATGGCGTCGGCCTGCTCCTGGTCGATGTCGTTCTCGCTCGCCCCGCGCACGAAAATCTCGCGCTGCCGCTCCATTTCCTCGGGCTTTTTCTTGCCCATGGCGCGCCGCAGCAGATCCGCCGAGCCAAGGCTGTAGCCGGCCAGTTCCTGGGCGATCTGCATGACCTGTTCCTGGTAGAGGATCACCCCGTAGGTCGGCTTGAGGATGGGCTCGCACAGCGGGTGGGGGTATCTGACCGGCGCTTTGCCGTGCTTGCGATTGATGTACTCATCGACCATGCCGGCATCGAGCGGACCGGGGCGATACAGCGCGACGGCGGCCACGATGTCGTCGAAGCTGTCGGGCTTGAGCTTGCGCAGCAGCTCCTTCATGCCGGGCGATTCGAGCTGGAAGACGGCCGTCGTATGGGCCGCCTGCAACAGCGCAAACGCCCTGGTGTCGTCCAGGGGCAGGTCGTCGAAGTCCAGTTGTTCCAGGCCTTCGCTTTCGCGGCGCTCGTTGACCGCGCGCAGGGCCCAGTCGATGATGGTCAGGTTGCGCAGACCCAGGAAGTCGAACTTGACCAGCCCAACCGATTCGACGTCGTTCTTGTCGAACTGGGTCAGCACGGAATGGCCGTCGGGCTCGGTGTAGAGCGGCGTGAAATCGGTCAGCGGGCCGGGCGCGATGACCAGGCCGCCGGCGTGTTTGCCCGCGTTGCGGGCCAGGCCTTCCAGCGAACGGGCCAGGTCCAGCACCGAGCGGGTGTCTTCCTCGTTCTCGTAGCGGCGCTTGAGATCCGGCTCTTCGTCGAGCGCCTTGGCCAGGGTCATGTCCAGCTTGTTCGGAATCAGCTTGGCGATCGAGTCGACGAAGCCGTAGTTGTAGCCCAGGACCCGGCCGCAGTCGCGCACGACGGCTTTGGCGGCCATCGTGCCGTAGGTGATGATCTGGGCGACCTGGTCGCGACCGTAGGT
>PWJA01000026.1 GCA_003560975.1 Gammaproteobacteria bacterium | reverse complement strand
GGCGATCGCCGTGTTCTTGCTGGGTTCCAGCCTTTCCCTCGCCCAGACACGCGACGAGCTGCGCTCTGAGCCGCGCCCGACCGGTACCGAGCGCTACGCCGACCGTCCGGGGACCTTGCAGGCCGAAGACAAGGAGCTGGCTCGGTTCATGCAGGGCATGCCGGACGAGTTCCGCGAGATATTCGATCCGGAAGGCAAGCTGTCCGCAGAAGTGCCGGCCGACGCCCGCCTGGAACGAATCGGCGACCGCCAGCGCCTGCCGGAGAACATCCGCCCCTTCATTACCGACGTCACCTTCGACGGCGCGACTCCCACGGTCTTCTTCGAAGTAGCCGATGAGTTCGGGAACGGCGTTGCCGACGTCGAATCGATGCGCGTCGGCGTTTCCGTGGTCAAGCTCGTGCCCGGCGAAAACGGCAAGACGCCGTACTGGGTCGCCTACATCTACGGGAGTGACGAGGGGCTGCCGCAGGCCGGTTCGTCCAACCAGGGCGAATTGACCAACCTGGGCGGCGGCAACTACAGCTTCACCCTGGCCAGCCCGCTGGACTCGTTCGCCGACATTCCGTTCGAGGCCGATCTGACCCATCGCATCGGGATCGACCTGCGCAACGTCACCATCATGGGCCAGCAGTTGTCCAACCGGCTCTCCGGCGATTCCTGGTTCGACGTTCAGCCGGCAACCGGCGCCACCGAGGGCATTCCGACCCGGCGCATCGCCGCTCAGGAAAACTGCGCCTCCTGCCACGCCAACGAACTGCGTTTCCACGGTGGCCCGCGCCAGACCATGGAATATTGCGTCACCTGCCACATCGACAGCGACCGCGACGCCGGCACCGGCAACAGCCTTGGCATGACCGTGATGATGCACAAGATCCACATGGGTCCGAACCTGATCGAGCCCTACGGCATCGTCAGCAACCGTACCGGGCGCCTGAGCGACTACTCCAACGTGACCTATCCGCAGGACGTGCGCAACTGCACCACCTGCCACGATCCGGCCAATCCGGATACCCCGCAGGCCGAATGGGTCGACAACCGCGGCACGGCCGAGCAGTGCGCCTCCTGCCATGACAACCTGTCGTTCAACGACTGGGGGCTGACCAACCTCAACCGCGAGCACGCGGCCGGTGCCCAGCCCAACGCCACCTGCGCCGCCTGCCACTCCAAGGCCGGCCTGATGGAGTCCAACCTGGAAGCCCACACCATACAGTCACAGGCCACCGCGCGCCAGTTCAAGTACAACGTGCTGGAAGTCACCAATACGGCGGAAGGCGATTCGCCGGTCGTGGTCTTCTCGATCACCGACCCGACCAACGACGACGAACCCTACGACATGACCACGCACCCGGCCTTTTCCGGCTCGGCCACCGGTCTGGGGATTTCCATCGTCTGGCCCAACACCGACTTCACCAACGTCGCCAACGACGACGGCACCGATGTGACCGGTCGTCCGGTTGCACAGGCGGCGCGCATCATGGTCGCCACGGCCAACAACAGCGATCTGCCGCCGTACGTGTTCGACAACGGCGACGGTACCTATACGCTGGACACGGCGCTGCTCGACAACCCCATCGTGGTTCCGTCGACGACCCCGGCCCTGGGTTCCGGCTCGGTGCTGATGGAAGGCCGCCTGTCCGGCGACTTCAGCGGCCAGGTGGGTGTCTTCACCGACCAGCAGGTGGTCACGAGCACGCTCAAGCCGTTTGCAATCACCGACGCCGAGCCCAAGCCGCGCCGCGTGGTGGTCAGCCTGGAGAAATGCCAGGATTGCCATAACGTCAATGACGGTCTGGCCTTCCACGGCAACAACCGCTCCGACAACAACGAAGCCTGTGCCGCCTGCCACAACCCGAACTCGACCGACCTGTTCCGACGCCCGATCGATCCGGACGGCGTGGCCGACGGGGTCAACGAAGCCGCTGCCGACTTCCTCGAAGAAGCCTCGGTCAACTGGGCCTACATGATCCATGCGATTCACAGCCCCAATATCCGGGAAAACGTGTACGTGGCCTATGGCTTCGGCGGTACCCCGCATGAATACGGCGGCGTCACCTATCCGGCGCGCGAAGGCGATTGCCTGGCCTGCCATATGGAAGGCACCTACGCGCTGCCGCTGGAAGGGGTGTTGGGGACCACGGTGAACTCGGGCGCCACGGTGGTTGACGGCAGCCGCTTCGGAGCTTCGGAGTACGCGCCGAGCAACGAAGTGGCGCGCGACTGGACGGTGGACAACAAGATCAGCCCGGAAGCCGCCGCCTGCGTGGCCTGCCACGACTCGAACATCGCCATCCAGCACATGTCCGTCCGATCCACGGTTGGCTTCGGCTTCGGCAATTCCTTCCTGGACAACCCGGATCCGTTCGGTGACCCGGATACCCAGGAGCGGATCAACAATGCCGCGCCGGAGAACTGCGCCTTCTGTCACGCTCCGGGGGCCTTCGCTGATGTGGCGGTGGCTCACGGCTTGAACAGGTAAACGCCCAGACGGGCTTGCTGGCGGGGTGGCCAATGGCCGCCCCGCTCCCATGAAGGACCAATTCTTCATTTCGGGGCCTGTCCGCACGAACCGTGGGGCAGGCCTCTTTTCTTGGGTCACCATGTACATGATTTCGGCAGGGAGAACAGGGCCATTGATCAGCACTAGCGCATCAAGCACCAGAGGCTGGACTGCAGCGACCGCACTGCTGCTGGCCTGCATCATCCTGGGTACGACGATTCCCGCCCAGGCAGAAGAGTCCGGTCCGGGCTACTCGCAATACGGTGCCGAACAGTGTCTGTGGTGCCACGCGGGCGCCGCCGACGCCCACTTGATGGATTTGTTCCAGGGTCCGCACGCGGTTCGCGGTGACCCGCGTTCGCCGTTCGGTGCCGAACAGCTGCAGTGCGAGGCCTGTCATGGGCCGGGCGGTGACCACGTCGGGCCCATCGTCGCCGGTCGCGAGCGGCCGGCAATGCCTGCCTTCGGCCCCAACGCGCACTGGACGAACGACCGCCAGAACGAGATGTGCACGGCCTGCCACCTCGAGCAGGGGCATCGCTTCTGGGACGGCAGCGAGCATCAGCGCTCCGACTTGAGCTGCGCCGACTGCCACGAGTCGCATGCGCGGCGCGATCCGATGAACCTGGCCAGTACCCAGAATCCGGTCTGCATGGACTGTCACATTACCCAGCGCTCGCAGGCTCAGCGAGCCTACGCCCACCCGGTTCGACACGGTGAGATGGCGTGCTCCGACTGTCACGCCGCGCACGGATCGGTCAATGAAGCGATGTTGACCGACTTGAACGTCAACCAGAACTGCTACACCTGCCACGCCGACAAGCGCGGACCTCACCTTTGGGAACACGCCCCGGTCGCGGAAGACTGCACCCACTGCCACCAGCCGCACGGCTCGAACCATCCGGGCATGCTGACCCGCCGGGCGCCGCTGCTGTGTCAGTCCTGCCACGGCCGCGAGAGCCATGTCGGCATCGGCATCACCGGCGACGGGCTGCCGGACAACAACCCGTCCAACCTGCTGCTGCTCGACAGCTGCATGAACTGCCACACCCAGGTGCATGGTTCCAACCATCCCTCGGGTCGGGCCCTGGCGCGCTGATTCGGACAAGGAGATCGTGATGGAGAGCAGGAAAGGAATCACGATGCTGGCCGCGACCGGCATGATCCTCGGCGGTGTCGCCACGACGGTCGGCGCCGAACCGGCGGACCGCCCCGATACCTCGGCCTGGGTTTGCGAGCGCTGTCCGTTTGCCGACGGCCTGGCCGGTGATGTGGCCGCCGGGCCTGGCTACGTGTCCGACGACAATCCGGATTTCGGCAACTTCGCCGGTCTCGAGGAAGAGGGCGCGTTTCTGGCTCTCGGTGCCGACCTCTGGTACCGGGGTGCCGACGGGCGCTACGTCCTGGTCTACGGCGATCGCCTCGGTCTGGACAGTCGCCAGCTGTCCATCGAAGGCGGCCAGCAGGGCCGCTACCGCCTGGCCCTGGACTGGAAGGAAATCCCCTGGATCTGGTCCGATGACGCGCGTACCTTTTACCAGGGCGCCGGAACGGCCAACCAGACCCTTCCGGCCGGCTGGGTCACCGGCAATACCGCGGACATGACCCAGCTCGCGCCCAATCTGCGCACCGTCAACATCGGCCATCAGCGCGAGATCCTGCGTCTGGGTGCCGCCTTCGAAACCCAGTCACCGTGGCGCTATCGGGTCGATCTGGAGCATACCGAGCGGCAGGGCAACTTCGTCAAGGGCGCCAGCTTCCTGTTCACCGGCACCGAGCTCGTCGCCCCGCTGGACCAGGAAACCACGCTGGTCGAGGCCGCCGTCGGCTACGTGCGTGACCGCTGGCAGCTGGAAGCGGCCTACCAGGTTTCCCTGTTCGAAGCCAACGACGTTGCCGTTCGCTGGGAGAACCCCTTTCCGGCCTTCAATCAGGGTACGCGGGGTGAACTGAGCCTGGCGCCCGATAACGAGTTCCACCAGGTCCTGTTGTCCGGGACCTGGCAGTTCAATCGTTCCTGGAACCTGGCGGGCCAGGTCGCTTTTGGCCGAGCAACCCAGGACGAGGCGTTCCTGGCGCCCACGCTCAACCAGTCCCTGGCCGTGCCGGCCTTGCCGGCCGCCAGCCTGGACGGCGAAATCAACACCCGCATTGCCAATGTTCGTCTCAACGGGCATCTGACCGATCGTCTGCGCGGCCGGGTTGTGGTCCGCTACGACGAGCGCGACAACGCGACGCCACGCTATCCCGTCCCCGTGGTCGTTACCGATACCTTCCCGACCGGGACGTTTGTCAACAAGCCCTACAGCTACGAAAGGCGCAGCGTGGAGGCCGGACTGGACTACCGCCTGGACCGCCAGGTGACGCTGAGTGCATCGGCTCGACGACAGACGATCGATCGGGACTTCCAGGAAGTCGACGAGACCACCACCAGGGGCTTCAGTTTCGGTGTGCGCGCTACCCCCGGCGAACGCCTGGTCCTGCGGGCGCGCTTCAGCCGCGACGAGCGCAGCAACGACTTCGATCCCGCCCTGCTCGACCCGTTTGAAAATCCCGGTCTGCGCCGGTTTCACTTTGCCGAGAAGGACCGGGACGTCGTACGAGTGGCTGCGGACTATGCCTTTACCCCGCGCTTCAGCGGCGGGGCCTATATCGAATATGCCGACGAAAGCTATGGCGACACGCTGATCGGGCTGAGTGAGGCCACCGATCGAATCTTCGGCGTGGACCTCTCGGCTCGGCTCCATCGAAACCTGAGCGCCAGTGCTTTTGTCGCCTGGGAGTTTCTCGAGGCCGAAATCCTGGGCGCGGATAACGTGGTTGGCCAGCCGTGGCGGGCGACCACGGATGACCACTTTCTTACCGCCGGGTTTGCGCTCGACGTTCGCCAGCTGCCGGGGCGCTGGAGCCACGGAAGCCTGCGCTTTACCTATGCCCAGGCGGACGGCGAAATCGAGATCGAAAAACGGGCCGAGGCACCGCCGTTTCCCGATCTCCAGACCCGCCGCTTCCTGCTCGAAGCCGATGTCGAGCGCGAATTGTCGGATCAGCTCAGTCTCGCGCTGGGTTACGCGGTGGCGCGGGCCCGTGAAGACGACTTCTATCGCGACGGAGTCGGTCCGGACACGATGCCCAATTTCATCAGCCTCGGCAAGGTCTCGCCCGACCGGACGGTCCACGTGATCCGCGCGATGCTGCGCTACCGCTTCCAGTAAGGCCCACTAGCGTTCGCGTCGCGGCCAGAGGGTAGGGAAAATCGATCGGTAATCGGCTACCATTCGGCAATGAATGCCGCTGCCACCGTTCTTCGTTCGTCCCGACCGAACTTCCTGATCCTGACCCCGGTCTGTATTTTTCCCGGGCTGGCCGCGGCCCATTCGGACGGGTATGCGCTGGATGCGGTCACGGTTTTCCTGATCGTGCTCGCCGGCCTGCTGGCCCACGCGGCCGTCAACCTGCTCAACGAGTGGGATGACTATCGGTCCGGCCTGGATCTGGCCACCCAGCGGACGCCCTTCAGCGGCGGCAGCGGTGCCCTTCCGGCTGCTCCGGGCGCCTCGCAAGCCGTTCTCGTCGCCGGGCTGACTGCGCTGGCCATCAGCGCGATCATCGGCGTTTACCTGATGAGCGTCGTCGGACCGGGCCTGTTGCTGCCCGGGCTGCTGGGCGTTTTCCTGGTCGTGGCCTACACGGCCTGGATCACCCGTCGGCCGCTGCTTTGCCTGATCGCGCCGGGCCTGGGCTTCGGCCCGATCATGGTCGCGGGCAGCTACTATGCCGTGGCGGGCGAGTACAGCCTGGGCGTGCTCTGGGCGTCGCTGACGCCCTTTTTCCTGGTCAGTGGCCTGCTGCTGGTCAACCAGTTTCCCGATCTGGAACCCGACCGCGACCACGGTCGTTTGCATATCCCGATCCTGTTGGGCCGGCAATCCGCGGCACGGCTTTTTGCGCTCGCCCTGGCTTTCGCCTATCTGGTTCCCGCGACCGGAGTCCTGGCCGATGTCCTGCCCCCGGCGGCGCTGATGGTTCTTCTCCCGGCCCCCGCCGCGATTCTGGTTGCACGCAAGGCGCTGGCCCACGCGGACGAGCCGGGTCCACTGACGCCCTGGCTGGGACTGAACGTGGCTACCCTGATGTTCACGATCGTCCTGCTCGGTTCCGGTTTGCTGTTCTGAGCTCAGCGGTGTGGGTCGGCGCGCAGACGCCACTGCAGTTCCGTGAGACCTTCGATGGAATGGATGTCGGTGTCGAGCTCGGGCAAACGGATGACCGGAATGTCGGTCTCCTCCTCCAGCTGGTCGATGGCCTGGGTTTGTTCGTGCGCCTGGCCTTCCAGGGCCGAAGCCCAGTAGGCCATCCGGTCTTCGAGAGCGGACGCGGCCACCGCATCCGGAAGTTCGGGCTTTTCCGGCCCAAGCGGAGCCAGCCATCGATTGACCACCAGCGCTCCGACCCGGATCTGCATGGCGGAAAGCCTGGACTGGAACTCGCCGGCCTCGTCGAGCTGGTGCGGGTAGGGCCCGGTGACCACCACGAAGGACGTTTCGGGCTGGCGCAACAGGGCCTGGGCCTGCTCGGCCTGTTCGCTGAAAGGCTCTAGAATCGATTCGGCCACCTGGAAGAACTCCCCGATGTCACGAATCACGTTTGCGCCGGTCAGCCGGTTCAACGCCTTGAACAGCACGTCGCTGACGCGAAAGATTCCCCGTCCGGCGCGGCCGCCGAAATTGATGAACACCTTGATCAGGCTGGAGTCGAAGAAGGCCTTCAGGCGCTCCGGAGCGGTCAGGAAATCCAGGGCATGGGTGGTCGGCGGGGTGTCCAGCACGATACGGTCGTACGCGCCGCTGGTCGCGATTTCATGGAGCCGCTGCATGGACGCATATTCCTGGCTGCCCGACAGCCTGGTCGAAATGTTCCGGTACAGCCGATTGGCGAGGATCTGGTCGCGACGCTCCGGGCTGGGCGCGTAGCGTTCCACCGCCCGATCCAGGGTGTTTTGCACATCCAGCATCATGGCGTGCAGCTGCCCCGGGACTTCCAGACCGTGTTCGGCCAGGGCGGGGGTGATGTCGACGGCCTCGGGACCGATGCCGTCCAGACCCAGGGCGGCGGCGAGGCGGCGGGCCGGGTCAATGGTCAGGACCAGGGTGTTGTAGCCGGCCTGCGCCGCGGCGACGCCGAGTGCGGCGCTGATGCTGGTTTTGCCCACGCCGCCACTTCCGCCGACGATCAGGATTCGCTGCTGCCGAACCAGTGCATCGATCATGGTCGGGCAAACTCCTCGACCAGGGCGTGGAGTACGTCGGCCTCGCGCGCCATCGGAATCCAGGGCGCGCGCGCCAGGGGTACCTTCACCGACCCGAGCTGGGCCAGCCAGCGCTGCTGCTCCTGCCGGCGCGATTCCAGCCACTGCAGACGTTTTCGTACGATGTCCCGCTCGGCGCCGAACCGTCCGTCAATGGCGGCATCGTCCCGGCCCTCAAGCCAGGCATCGAATCGGGTTTGCTCGTCCTGTCCGATCTCCGGAAAGACCGAGTTGCAGACCACGGCCGCGAACCGGTAGGAAGTTTCCTGGTGGACGCTCTCGATCAGCTCGGCGGTCTCGTCGACGGGCAGTTCCTCGAGCGTCGAGACGGCGATGAGACTGGTCAAGGATTCGTCTCCGAGAATCTGGTCGATTTCGTGCGATCGGTCGGCCACGTTGCCGCTTTTGACCATGTCCAGCGCTGCCTGGGGAAAGCGCAGCATCGCCAGGGCATGTCCAGTAGCGGGCGCATCGAGCACGATCCGGTCCCAGTAGGGTTGACGTCCGCGCCTGCGCCCCAGTTCGTACCAGATCTTGCCCAGCGGAATCAGCGAGTCCAGGCCGGGCAGGGCGCCGGTGAGGATCTGGAACAAGGTGTTGCGGGCGATCAATCGGGTCACGAACGGGACCTTGAAGGCCACGGACAGGTATTCCTCAATGGCCGGCTGAAGGCGCAGATTCATGGCCCAGAGCTGGTCGCGCACGGGCACCAGGTCGTACTGCGGGCGAAAATCCTCGAACAGGTAACCACCGCGCGGCGATTCGGACATCTCGACCCAAAGGGTCCGGTCGCCGCGCTGCGCGGAGCGAACCGCCAATGCGGCACTGACCAGGCTTTTCCCGACTCCGCCCTTGCCGGTCACGAACAGAAAACGCCGATCAAAGGCCGGGCCTAGCCGGGTTTGCAGGGAAGCTTGAGCCACAGGAGGAATTCGAGAGGGAGTCAGGAGAGTATGACCAGGTCGCCGGGCCGGCGACCTGACCCAGATCAACAATCGTTACTGGCTGCTTCGACGGGCGGGTCGAACAGCGCATGGCTGTCGACGTACACGCGGTACGAGCCGACCCGCTCCCCGCGCAGCTCGAAGACCGAAAAGAACGGAACGGACAGGGCCAGATCGTCGCTGGCGCGGAGGTAATGGACGTCTCCTTCGGCGAGGATATGATCCTCGGCGATCCAGAACCGGGCGACGTCGTGCCGGATGTCCTTGAGCAGGCCGAAAATGTAGCCGGCTCCGCCGGCGATCGCATCCCGGCCGACCAGCGGCGATTCGTTGCCAAACCGGAAACTGCCCTCGACCGGATCGAAACGAGCGGCGAACGCCGCTGCGTCCATGCGATCGATGTCGCCGAAGAAGGCGTTGAGCCAGTCCTGAGCTTGCGCCCGATCGCGGTCGGGCGAAGGAAAAGAGGTCATGTGTCTGAACGGATCCGGATTTTTCCAGTCAATGTACACCGTACAATATTCGCATGGCCAGCAAGAAAACAACGCTATCCCGACGCGAACTGTTTGGCCGACTGGTCGGGCAGTCGCGCAGCGAAACGCGCGCCGAGCAAGCCCCCGACGAGCATCCGGCCGCGCTGCGGGCCGATGAACTCCTGCGGGCAGGCGACTACCAGAAGGCGTCAGAGCTGTACGCGCGCCTGGTTCTGAAAGATGCCGGTTTTCTCAACGCCTACCGGCGTCTCGGCTGGTGTTACCTGAAGCTGGAACAGACCGGCGAGGCGCGCCGCGTCCTCGAAGAGCTGCTGGCCCGCGAGTCTGACGACGCGGTGGCTCTGCTCTACGTTGGCCTGGCGCATGCCATGGACGGAGCGGCCGAAAAGGCCGTCACCGTATGGCGCCACGTCCACGACTACAACCGCATCGTCGTTCAGCGCGAGGTGAACCTGATCCTGTTTCTTTCCGACAGCGGCGATCTGCCGGCTGCCGACAACCTGGTCGAGCGTATCGAGCGGGTCATCGCCGAGCAGAACGTGATGCCGGGCAGCCAGGGCGCCTATTACTGACCCGGCAACCAGACGGTTGCCGGGTGAATGCGAAACGGATGGTTACGGGCTGCCGGCAGCGGCTGCTTCGGCCTGCTCGTAGTCGCGCCGCGACATGCCGTGGGATACCCCGTCGTGGCAGTCGATGCAGGTCTGGCCCTGTTCCTGGGCGCGCTGATGCAGCATCCAGGCGGGACGACTCTGGTCTTCTTCGGCCATGGCTTCCCACAGGTGGCAGTTCCGGCACTCGCGCGAGTCGTTGGCTTTCATCTTGTCCCATACACGATGGGCCATGACCGGACGATAGGCGTCGTATTTTTCCTGGGTGCTGATCTTGCCCATGAAATGGGCCGGCAGCTCGACCAGCCCGGCGTTGATCTTGACCGCCATTTTCGGGAAGTATTCCTTCGGCACGTGGCAGTCCCTGCATTCGGCCCGCACCCCGCTGGCGTTATTCCAGTGAGGGCCCTCGGCGACGGCAGGCAGCACGAAGGCTTCCATCTCGTGGCAGCTGGTGCAGAAGGCGGTGCTCGAAGTGGCGTCGATGACCGTCATCTTGGTCTGCCAGCCGGCAATGCCGACGACCACCCCGATGATGACCAGGACACCCGCGCCCATGCGGGCGGCAGGCTGGGTGAACAGATTCCAGATCCAGCGGAAAAACCGGACAATGAAGTTGGGGCGTTTTTCTTGCTCGGCCATGACTCGATTCCCTCCAAGTGGCGAATCTCGAGTCTACCCCGAAGCAGCCGATGCCGGTTTGATACCCGTCAAATACCGCAATTGTCGGCGCGGATGGCCGGGGTCAGGAGTCCTTGAGCACCTGGCGCGCCCACTGCCACGCGGCGACGGTGCGCGGAAAGCCGACGGAGTTCATCCCCAAAACCAGCGCGTGCTCGATTTCCCCGGCGCTCAGGCCGCAGTTCAACCCGCGCCGAACCTGGCTCTTGACGGCCGACTCCAGTCCGGCTCCGACGCAGATGCCGATCTTGACCAGGGCGCGGGTCTTTTCGTCCAGTGGCCCGGCATCGTCCAGCGCCGCACCAACCTGCTGGTGGGCGTGGCTGAGACCGGGGAAACGGTCGGTGAAGGCTTCGAAAGTATGCGGAATCTTGCTGTTGTCGGTCATCGGGATGCTCCTTGGGTCTTGGTGAGTGATTCGGTTGCGCGGGTGGATCCTGCCGCGGCCTGCCAGGCCTGGCGACCGCCGCGCAGGCTGAAGATCTCGCGGTACCCGGCGGCCTTGAAGTGCACGGCGGCCGGGCGGCAGCGGGCCCCCGACTCGCAGTAGATCAGGCAGCGCTCTCCCGACGGAATTCG
>PWJA01000023.1 GCA_003560975.1 Gammaproteobacteria bacterium | reverse complement strand
CGATCGAGACGTCGGGCGGCGGACTGAGGCATGGCTTTTTTCAACCGCAGGGGGCGCAGATGCAGGCAGGTTACTTCAAATTGGGGCTTTTCGGGTTACGGGTTACGGGTTACGGTTTCCGGAACCCTGAGCCCTGAACCCTGAACCCTGAACCCTTGTATGTTCCCAAGCATGAAATTTGAGAGGATTAATTTGCCGGGGGCGGAGGGACTTAAAAACCCTTTCTGGCTTTCGCACAGACCGGTTCAGACTTGTCCCGCCCCCACCTCGAGCACCGATGAGGAATCTAGCAGCGACAGACTGCCGATTGATTACAAGGTTGTGCCTGAGGGGCTCCCCGGCATCCAACTTCACATTGGAGACAGGATTATGGCACAAGCCACTTTCATGCTCAGCTATGGCGCCGATGTTGACAGCCGGTATATTCAGATCAATCGTTACGGCGAGTCGGCGGTCAGCAAGATCGAGAACTCCCCGCGCGCGATCCGCGCATGGCTTCGGTCCATCGACGCCCCGGCCCGTCTGGCCGTCGAGGCCACTGGGGCCTATCACTTGGAGCTGGTAGATCAGGCCCACAAGGCCGGATTGACGGTCTATGTGGTCAATCCTCGGGCGATACGGCAGTACCGAGAAAGTGTGGGTCAGCGCGCAAAAAATGACCGCTGTGACGCCCGTCTGATTGCTCGATATATCGATCGGGAACACGATGAGACACGGGTCTACACGCCGCTCAGTGGCCGTCAGCGCCGGGCCTGGCAGCTCCTCAAGCGCCGCGCCACACTGGTCAAGTCCCGCCAGCAGCTTCAGCAAAGTCTGGCTGGACTGAGCGCGCTGCGCAGCCCACTCCACCAGGCCGTGTCAAGAATCGACATTCTGATTGCCCTGGTCGAACGGCAAATCGAGGATCTACTCAAGGAACAAGGCCTTTGGGAGTTGGTGACTTGCTGCGAGTCCATCCAAGGCATCGGGAGAGTCACTGCCATGGCCCTGGTGATTGGCTTCGACCGCGGTGAATTTGCCAGTGCCGATGCCTTCGTGGCCTTTCTGGGCATGGATGTCCGAGTCCGAGACTCCGGCAGGTTCACTGGTCAGCGCAAGCTGACCAAGAAGGGGGATAGCGAGTACCGAAGGCTGATCTACAACGCCGCGATGACGGCGGGTCGGTATGCCTTCAAACCCTACGTGCAGGCGTTCAAGGCCAGAGGAATGAAGGCCACTCCAGCTTACGTCGCCTTGGCCCGCAAACTCATCCGCATCGCCTATGCCCTGATGAAAAACCAACAGCGCTTCGATCCCAATCGGCTCAGAACCGCTTGACTTCCAACATAGAATCTGAACCCTCAAGATAAGGGTTTGATCCGGCTCTGCCCGTCGGCCACGTAGGGCCGACCTTGTATCTTGGTTGTGCACCGGAAATAGGTTCTGGTGTTCACCGGGGAAGCCGTGCCGACCTTGAGACAGACCTTTGTCTGATCTCGCACGTAGAGCGGCTCCCCGCCTCATTGCCAAGTCCGAAGAGTATCCGGAAGCCACCTGAGTGGACTTCGCATTGCAAGGTCGGACGGCATGAAGTGCGAGGTCGGGGAACCTGGTGACAGTCTGCCCCAACTGCACCGGAGGATCAAACATGTCCATCTTCGCCGGAATCGATGTCAGCGCCCATGAACTCACGGTTGCCCTGCTGCAGCCGGATCAGAAGGCTCAACTGAGCACCTTCGAGCAAACCCCAGCCAGCCACAAGGCCTTGGCAAAATACCTCAAGAAGCGCAAGGTGCAGCAGATCGTCATGGAGGCGACCGGCATCTACTATCTGGACGCTGCCCTGGCTCTCCATGCCGCGGGACTCACGGTCTCGGTCATCAACCCCAGATCCGCCCATAACTTCGCCCGCACCCTGCTCGAAAGCAGCAAAACCGACCGCATCGACGCCGTCCTGCTGGCTCGCTATGCCCAGTGCATGCGCCCCCAGCCCTGGCAGCCCCCTAACATCGAACTGCTGGCTGCGCGTGATCTGGGGCGACGCCTCAACCAGCTGGCCGGCGCCAAAACCGCAGCTCAGAACCGCCTGCACGCGCTGTCGAGCAAGCAGTGCACGGATCGGCTCCTGATCGAAGACGTCGAGGATGAGATCCAGTCCCTGGAGCGCCGCATCGAGCGTCTCGGCCAGGCCGCGCTAGAGCGGATCAAGCAACATCCCGAGCTCCACCGGATGCACCAAATCCTCATCAGCGCCACCGGCATCGCCCAGACCAGCGCGATCAAACTGATCGCCGAGCTGTGCCTGCTCGATCGCAGCATGACCAGCAAGCAAGTCAGCCGCCATGCAGGGCTCAGCGTCAAGCTCTCAGAGTCAGGAACCAGCCAGTCCAAGCCCGGCCGGCTCAGCAAGGCCGGCAACGCCTACTTGAGAGCCGCCCTGTTCATGCCAGCCATGGTGATGGTTCAGCACGATCCAATCGCCAAGGCCCATTACCAGCACCTCACCGATAGAGGCAAAAAGAAGATCCAGGCCCTGTGTGCCATTCAGCGCAAAATGCTGACCGGACTCTGGGCAGCCATCAAGAGCGATGAACCCTTCAATACCGCAAAACTCTTCGAAATCCTACCCGAAAAGGCTTGACGGGGAATAGAGTATCTACGGTACGGGCCCTTGCACGCTTTTCCGGAAACCGAAAACCGATTCCTCTGGCATTCACACATCCCATCCCCCACCATATACGCCAGTCCAACGCACCCGCATTTCCGACCATGAGTCAATACGTTTACACCATGCACCGCGTCTCGAAGATCGT
>PWJA01000256.1 GCA_003560975.1 Gammaproteobacteria bacterium | reverse complement strand
GCGCAACCTGAAGGAGTGAGACATGGGAACGTTATTGGAATTCCTGGGCCTGCAAAAGCGGTCCGACACGTCGGCGCCGGTAAAGAGTCCGGCGGACATGACAAGCGACGAACTGATGAAGGAGGAGGCGGCGCTCAGCTATGATATCCGCATGATGGATCGGGAGCGCGACGACCTGTCCCGCAAGATGGATCAGGTGCGGCGCCAGGGCCTGCAGGCGGGCGGGGACCAGCGGGTTCGTCTGGCCGAGCAATATCGGGATTTCGTCACGGATTTGAAGCGGGCCGTTCGCGAGGGCGGCTGCCTGCACAAGACGATGCGTTTGATCAAACGCCTCCGGGCGTACAAGGAGCGGGAGCGGCGGTACCGCCGCCCGTATCTGGACATCGGGCGGATCCGCTGGGAAGAAGTCGCTGACCTGGTCCGTTCCCAAGAAATCGAAGACGAAGAGTTCGAATCCCGCTTGGACCGACTGCTGGGCGTCAGTGAAGAGCATGTGGCCGAGGTCACACCCGACGCGGCAGTGCGGGACATTCTGGCGGAATGGGATAAAGAGAGATTGGCGGAGGCGGAAGGCGGGACGGCTTCACAAGTCGAACGCGAGACGCCTCTCCGGGAAGATCCGCAGATGGATTGGGAATCGTAATCTGGCAACACCCGCTTTCGGAGCGGGCGTGGGAGCGGCATGATGAGTCGGTATCAGGCGATCTTGGATTGCGTACGTGCGGCGAGAGCCGACTTCGATGCGCAGCGTTTCGAACAAGCCGCGCGCGCTTATCAAAGGGCCTCGCGGCTGATGGCCCAGTTTGCCAAGGATGCGGCGACGCAGAGCGAGGAGCAGTATCGCCGGAGGAAGGCCCTGGAATACCGCGAGAAGGCGCAAAGTTTGCTGGCCCGCGCGCAGCGGCCCGAGGAGAAGCCGCTGGCCGAAAAGGAAGCGGTGTCCGAACGGCAGGATCCGCTCCGCGATATCGTCAGCAGCTTCTACGCGGCCCCTCAGGTCAGCTGGGAGGACATCGGCGGTTTGGACGACGTGAAACGCGACTTGCGCTTCACCCTGGCGTTGAGTCTGGCCACGCCGCCGGAAGGCGTCCGCCTGCCGGCTTGGCGGAATCTGCTGTTCTACGGACCGCCGGGGACCGGCAAGACCCTGCTGGCGGCGGGTGCGGCCAAAGCCGTCGCCGATCTGGCGACCGACCAGTGCGCGTTTTTCAACGTCAAGGTCAGTAGCGTCCTATCGAAGTACTTCGGCGAATCGGCCAAGATCATTTCCAGCCTGTACGCGGCGGCCCGCAACGCGTCGCCCTCGGTGGTCTTTTTCGACGAGTTCGAATCGCTGACCCCGGATCGGGAGAGCGAAGAGAGCGGACCGGCCTGGCGCATCCTCTCCACGATCCTGGCCGAAATGGACGGTTTGGCGGAAAAAGGGCGTCAAACCTACGTGCTGACCATCGCCGCCACGAACCTGCCCTGGAAAATGGACCAGGCCGTCCTCTCCCGCTTCGAAAAACGGGTGCTGATTCCCCCGCCCGACACGCCGGCCCGCGCCCGCATGCTCCGGCTGTTCATCGAAAAACCCGGCTTCACCTTCGACGGCGACTACCAGACATTGGCCGAAGACACCGAGGGTTGCACCGGCCGGGAACTCGAACAACTTTGCAAACGGGCCCTGAACCACATGCTGCTCGAACAGAACGCCCAACTGCCGGCCTACCTGGACGGCCCCTTGGACGCCCTGCGCGCGCACCGGATCGCCGTGCGCCCCCTGCGGGCCGAAGACTTCCGGCCGCTGCTCGAGAGCATGACGCCGTCCGTGACCCCCAAGGTCATTGCCCCGTTCCTCGCCTACCAGTCCGGAGAATCATAACCATTGTTTCGAGGGAGACGCTTTCATGGGGATAACCAGGCATTTGGTCGATTCGTTTCAGCGGGTGTTCGAGTCGGAGGCGGATCGCAAGCTGCGGCGGGCCCAAGCGATCAGCAAGACCGAAGCCGTCTTGGAACAATCGCGGCGGAAGTATGAAAACCATGCCCGTCGATATCGCGACAAGGCCGTCGAAGCGTTGCGGATGGGTTCCAAGGGGAATTTCGAGGCCTTCAAACGCGACTTGAAACGGTGCGTTGGCGCCGAACGCCGCATCGCTCAATTGCAACTGGCTTTCGCCGGAGCCGTGCAGCGGGCCGAGGAGGTTCACGCGATGTCGGAATTCTGCCAGGGCATGACCGCCGTCAGCCGCGCCCTGCAGGATGCCATGAAAGGCATCGATCTGTCGGGTGCGTTGAAGAACTTCGCCCGCGTGACCGACAAGACGCAGAACATCGAAAGCGGCATCGACGAATTCCTGAACATCGCCAATCGGATGAGCATGGCCGAGTCGTTTGCCGGTGGCGAGGAGTTGGTCACGGACCAGGAGATCGACGAGATGCTTCGCCGCGAGGCGGCGATGGCCGAGCGTGGCGAGCCGGCCAGCGGGCTGGACGCCGAGATCTCCCAAGAAATGCAGGAGCTGGAGCGGCTCCAGAAAGAACTCGGAGGTCGTTAAATGCCTCAGGAGAAGAGCGAGTTTTACTTCCAGGCCGTGCGGCGGTATCGCGAGCAGGCGGCCGAAGCGCACCGGGCGGGCAACCCGCGACTGGCGGCCAGCTACCTGATCGAAGCCGCCCGCAACCTGCTGCTGCTCGCCCAGCACACGAGCGGGCCGTTGCGGGAAGCCCAACTGGGCAAGGCCCGCGAACTCCGCGATCTGGCCTCGCGCCTGGCCGCCCGGCCGAACGGGCAAAGCGGGGATCGGCGACAGGCGGCCTC
>PWJA01000002.1 GCA_003560975.1 Gammaproteobacteria bacterium | reverse complement strand
GCCACTTCCAGGGTCCGGTCCAGCTCCCAGCCGCCGGCGGCGTCGATCTTGTCCTGCAGCTCGGCCTGCTCGGCCAGCAGGTCGGTCATTTCCTCGTCGCTCATCGGTTCGGCGAAGCGCTCGGAGATTTCGTCGAAGCGTTCCAGCTGGGACTTGATCTCGCCCAGCCCCAGCATCACCGCTTCGCGCACGGTCGCGTCTTCCGGCAGCTCCGGTTCCTGGGGCAGGTAGCCGATCTCGATCCCCGGCTGCGGCCGCGCTTCGCCGTCGAATTCCTTGTCCTGGCCGGCCATGATGCGCAGGACCGTGGATTTGCCGGCCCCGTTCAGGCCCAGCACCCCGATCTTCGCGCCGGGAAAGAACGACAGGGAAACGTCTTTGATCAGCGTCCGATTGGGCGGCACGATCTTCGAGACGCGGTGCATGGTGTAAACGTATTGACTCATGGTCGGAAATGCGGGTGCGTTGGACTGGCGTATATGGTGGGGGCTGGGATGTGTGAATGCCAGAGGAATCGGTTTTCGGTTTCCGGAAAAGCGTGCAAGGGCCCGTACCGTAGGGCGGCCCTACGCGGCCGACGGGCAGAGCCGGATCAAACCCTTATCCTGGGGGTTCCGGTTTCCGGTTTCCGGTTTCCGGTTTCCGGGTTCGGGTGAGTCTGGTTGATTGCGCCTGGCTTGGCCGTTGATCGCGTAGCTACGGTAGGATGCAAATCCCTGAACCCTGAACCCATCAACCCCATGAAAATCCTCGTCACCGGCGGCGGCGGCTTTCTCGGCCGGGCCATCGTCCGGCAACTGATCGAACGCGGCGATTCCGTCGTTACCCTGAACCGCTCGGCCTATCCCGAGCTGGAGGCGCTGGGCGTGGCCTGCCGGCGCGGCGACATCGCCGATACCGAGGCCGTCCTGGCGGCCGCGGAGGGCTGCCAGGCGATCGTTCACGTGGCCGCAAAGGCCGGTCCCGGCCTGCACGCCCCGGATTTCGAGCGGCCCAACGTCGTGGGCACCGAAAACGTGCTGGCTGCGTGCGCCCGGCACGGGATCGGCATCCTGGTCTACACCTCCTCGCCGAGCGTGGTGCACGGCGGCGGAGATATCGAAAACGGGGACGAGTCGCTGCCGTATCCGGTCCGTTTCCACGCCCCGTACCCGGAAACCAAGGCCCGCGCCGAGCGCCTGGTGCTGGCGGCCAACGGGCCGGTCCTGAAAACCTGTGCGCTGCGACCACACCTGATCTGGGGGCCCGGCGACAACCAGCTGCTGCCGCGCCTGATCGAGAAAAACCGGGCCGGACGCCTGCGCCTGCCGGCGCCGGAGAAAAAAATCGACACGGTCTACATCGACAACGCCGCCCGGGCCCACATCCTGGCCGTGGAGAGCCTGGCCGGGTCGGCGGCGGCTGCCGGCAAGGCCTACTTCATCAGCAACGGCGAGCCGCTGCCCAACGGCGAGATCATTTCCCGCCTGCTCGAAGCGGCCGGCGAGCATCCCGACGTACGCCGCGTGGCGCCGGGATTGGCCAATGCGGCCGCCGGCATGGTCGAGGGCCTGTGGCGCCTGACCGGCCGCCACAGCGATCCGCCGCTGTCGCGCTTCGTGGTCGAACATCTGGCCACGGCCCACTGGTACGACCTGAGCGCGGCCCGGCAGGACCTGGGGTATCGGCCCGAGGTCTCGATCTCCGAGGGTCTGGTCCGGCTGGCGGAAGCCTGGAATTGAAGCGCTGGCCTTCCCGAAACGCCTCAGGGGCCGCGCAGCCGGCTCAGCCAGCGCTCCAGGCGTGACCGCCGGAGATAGACCAGGTCTTCCGGCGCAATCTGCTGGTAGCTGCCGTACTTGAGCTTGATCCAGGCGTTGAGGTCGGTCTGGCGCATGAACTCGAACAGTTTCCGGTTCAGGATGCCGCCGCGGGGTTTTTTGCGCACGGCGGCACCCAGATCCAGGATGATCGGGCGGCCGCTGCGCGCGACGCGAAGATTATCCTTGCGCTTGAGGTCGCCGTGAGCCACGCCGTGTCGATGCATGGCCAGAATGGTCTCGAGCAGTTGATCGAAAAACGCGTTGCGGTCGGGAAGGCGAGCCTGGCGAAAGTCCTCGCCTTCGATGTAGTCCAGAACGAGATAGCGATCCGCGAACAGGCCATGGCAATGCGCAAAGCCGGCCAGGCCGACCAGCCGGCGATAGGCGCGGTGCTCGCGCTTGAGCGACAGCCCTCTCAGCCAGCGCAGCAGGCCGCGGCCGCTGGGCGCCTTGATCGCCAGGTCCCTGCCGGCGTGGCGGAAGCGGCGCACTTCGCCCTGGTTGCTGCGGCCCAGCGGCGCGCCGGAGCGAAAATCCATTCCTTCCAGCCATTCGGCAAGTCGGGGATCCGGGTCCGGCAGCGGGGGCGGAGAGGCCATTACGGGATGATAGTCAAGGGATCGAGAACGGATTCTGGCAGAATAGCGGAGTTCAGGGGCTCGAATTCGCAGTCGTCGGTCCCCATTATCCAGGTCACGCGGGCACACCGCGATCGTGTCCATCTCTCAAGACGGGGATAGTTTCCATGCCGATCTACGAATACCGATGCCAGGCCTGTGGCCATGAAATGGAAAAACTGCAGAAACTGTCGGATTCGCCTCTGGTCGATTGCCCGGCCTGCGGCAAGGCCGCTCTGGTCAAGTTGGTCTCCGCCGCCGGTTTCCGTTTGAAAGGTTCCGGCTGGTACGAAACCGATTTCAAGAAAAACGGCAAGCGCAACCTGGCCGGTGATACCGACGGCGCCAGGAAGGACGGCGCCTCCGATGGGTCCAGGACCGACTCGAAACCGGCCGATTCCAAGGCGCAGGGCCCGTCGGAAAGCACGCCTTCGAAACCGACGTCTTCGAAACCCACGTCTTCGAAACCGACCTCCGACAAGGCCGCCTGAAACCCGAACCCCATGCGTACTCATCTTTGCGGCAACGTCAACGAAAACATCGCCGGTCAGTCCGTGGTTCTGTGCGGCTGGGTCGCCCGGGCCCGTGATCTCGGGGGCTTGATCTTCGTCGGTCTCAGAGATCACTCCGGTGTTTTGCAGGTGGTGGTCGAGCCGGAGAATTCGGCGGCTTTCGCAGTCGCCGAGAAACTGCGCAACGAGTTCTGCGTGCGCGTGACCGGGCAGGTGCGCCTGCGGCCGGAAAGCCAGTGGAACCCGGACATGGCGACCGGCAAGGTCGAGTTGCTCGCCGAGACCGTGGAAATTCTCACTGTCAGCGCGCCGCTTCCGCTGTTGATGAGCGAGGAAGACGGCGAGGAAGTGCGGCTGAAGTATCGCTACCTGGACCTGCGCCGGAATCGTCTGCAGGACAATCTGCGCCGACGCGCGCGCCTGACTCGTTCGATTCGCCGCTATCTGGACGGGCACGACTTTCTCGACATCGAAACGCCGATCCTGACCCGGGCCACGCCGGAGGGCGCGCGCGATTACCTGGTGCCCAGCCGGGCCCAGCCGCGCTCTTTCTTCGCTCTGCCCCAGTCGCCGCAGCTGTTCAAGCAGCTATTGATGATGGGCGGCATGGATCGCTACTACCAGATCGCGCGCTGTTTCCGCGACGAAGACCTGCGCGCCGACCGCCAGCCGGAATTCACCCAGCTGGATCTGGAAATGGCCTTTGTCGATGAAGCCGATGTCCAGGCGATTGCCGAGGGCATGCTGCGGGCCACGTTCCGCGATGTGCTCGGCGTGGAGCTGCCGGGCCCGTTCCCGCGCATGAGCTGGAGCGAGGCCATGCAGCGCTTCGGCTCGGACAAGCCGGACCTGCGCATCGGGCTGGAGCTGGTCACGGTCTGCGATGCGGTGCGCTCGGTGGAGTTCAAGGTCTTCTCCGGCCCGGCCAATGATCCGGGCAGCCGGGTGGCGGCGCTGCGCGCGCCGGGCGCGGCGAGCCTGTCGCGCAAGCAGATCGACGAGTACGCGGCCTACGCGGCTCGCTACGGCGCCCGGGGCCTGGCCTGGATGAAGGTCAACGATCCGGCGGCCGGGCTGAAGGGCGTGCAGTCGCCGATCGCCAAGTTCCTGGATGAAGCGGCGGTTCACGGCATTCTGGACGCCACCGGGGCCGCTGCCGGCGACCTGCTGTTCTTTGGCGCCGACACCAGGCCGGTGGTCAATGCCTTCATGGGCGCGCTGCGCCTGAAAGTCGGCCGGGATCTGGATCTGGTCGAGCCCGGCTGGCGACCGCTGTGGGTGGTGGACTTCCCGATGTTCGAATTCGACCCGGACGAGCAGCGCTACTACGCGCTGCATCATCCGTTCACCGCGCCAGCGCAACCCGATCCGGAGAGCCTCAGGGCGAGCCCGGCCGGGGCGGTTTCGCGGGCCTACGACATGGTCCTCAACGGCGCCGAGATCGGCGGTGGGTCGATCCGAATCCACGATCCGGCCCTGCAGCAGGCGGTGTTCGACCTGCTCGGCATCGACGAGACCGAAGCCCGGACGCGCTTCGGCTTCCTGCTCGAAGCACTGCGCTACGGCTGCCCGCCGCACGGCGGCATCGCCTTTGGCATCGACCGCATCGCCGCACTGATGTGCGGTGAGGACTCGATCCGGGAAGTGATCGCCTTCCCCAAGACCACCACCGCCGGCTGCCCGCTGACCGGTGCACCGTCTGTCGTGGATTCTCAGCAGCTCGACGAGCTGCACATTCAGCTCAAGCCGCAGCAGTGACCGAGCGCGAGCCGCCCGATGCAGGGGGCTCGAAGCCGGACCGCCCGGGCGGACGAACGGTGGTTCTGGTCCACGGCCTCTGGTACGGTACGGTCAGCCTGGCGCTGCTGGCCCGTCGGCTCGAGGCGCGCGGATTCCGGACCCATGCGTTCAGTTATCCGACCCTCGGGCGCACGCTGGCCGAAAACGCCCGCGCCCTGTACGAGTTCGCTCGCCGGATCGACGCCAAGCCGCTGGATTTCGTCGGCCATAGCCTGGGTGGCCTGGTCATTTTGCGGATGTTCGATGGATGGCGGCGCCTGCCCGAAGGCCGCGTGGTCCTGATGGGTTCGCCGGTACGCGGTTCTTCGACCGCAAGCAAGATTGCCCAGATGCCGCTGACCCGCCCGTTCGTGGGCAAGGCGCGCACGGCGCTGGCCTATGGCTTTGGTCACGCGCCGGCCGGCCGCGAGACTGGCGTCATCGCCGGCACGAAAGGACTTGGGCTGGGCCGGGTGTTCAAGCGCCTGGAACTGCCCCATGACGGCACCATCGCCGTGGCCGAAACGGAGTTGCCGGATGCGGCCGACCGCCTGGAGCTGGATGTCTCGCATACCGGGCTGGTGCTGTCGGCCGAGGTCGCGAGTCAGGTCGCCCGATTCCTGCACCGCGGCCGGTTTGACCGCGGCGCAGGGATGTAGCGGCTCACTAACGCCAGGGATTGCAATCGTAGCCGGCGATACGGATCAGGCGCTGGGCCTGCAGACTGCCCGTGCCCTGGCCAATCGGCCTGAAGTCGTAATCGAGTCGAAGCGTGTTGCAGTCCAGCACTTCGATGGTCAGCGTGCCCACGTTCTGCTCGGTCAGGTCGGCGTCGGTGTAGCTTGGCGGGTTGGTGAAGAAGTCACCGCCGCTCAAGGCGACCATGGGGATCGTGATCACCCCGACTCCCGGATCCTGGGTCCCCGGGCTGCCCACCGTCCAGAACGGTTCGCCGTTCAGATAGGTGAAAAACGCGGCGAAAACGAAGTTGTCGTCCAGGCCCAGTCCGTCGAAGTTTTCGCCGATGTTGAGAAACAGGCCGGTCGAGGGCTTGCCTTCGAACACGTAGGCACCGTTCATGCGGCCGTGCAGCAGCGGAATGTCGAACTGCGGCGGGTCCAGCGCAGGTTCGTAGGCGGCGATCGGAAACAGCTCGCCCTGGTCGGCGATGCCCGGCGCGTATCCGCCCCAGAAGAATTCCAGGGTGAACAGGTCGTTGTAGTCGGCGGTGGTGAATTCCGTGGCCTCATCGATGGCCAGGGGGCTGGCGGCCACCATGAAGGTCTGGCCGGTTTCGACCAGCACGTTGCCCGAAGCGCCGATATTGCCCACCGCCGGCGTGGGGATCAGCTGTCCCTCATGGAACGGAACTTCCGCTTCGCCGGCATCGACGAAAATCTGCGGAATCAGCACCGGTCGGCTGCCGCTGACTTTCTCCAGACGCACCAGGACGATCGAGAACCCCTCGTCGGCGCAGCCCATGCGCCAGATTCGAATGCGCACCTCGTGGTCCAGGGCACCGCTTCCGATTCCGGGCGCGAAAACGGTATCGTCCCAGAGTTCGTTGTCCCCCGAGGCCGGCGCGTTCGGCAAGCTCAGGGCCACGCAGCCCGGCGGGAACGGCGAAAGCAGGTCGGTCAGGACGTTGATCTCGCCGGTGCCCCAGGCCTTGCCGGCAAGTACGAGTGAAAAGAGAATGGCAATCGGGCGCATCGTTCCCAGGCTCCGTATGTATGGGTAGGCGTAGTGTAGCGCCTGTGGCTGAGCCGTGGCTGAACGGCCTGGGACCGATTTCGGTGAACGGGAGCGCTGGGGTAAAATGCCGCATTGACCCACGAACAGAGGCATCGACATGGCCGGCCACAGCAAATGGGCCAACATCCAGCATCGCAAGAAGGCCCAGGACGCCAAGCGCGGCAAGATTTTCACCCGCCTGATCCGCGAAATCAGCGTTGCCGCGCGCGAAGGTGGCGGTGATCCGGAAGCCAATCCGCGCCTGCGCCTGGCCATCGACAAGGCCAACGCCGCCAATGTGCCCAAGGACAACATCGAGCGGGCGATCAAGAAAGCCACCGGTGATCTGGAAGGCGCGGCCTACGAAGAGCTTCGCTACGAGGGCTATGCCCCCGGTGGCGTGGCGGTCATGGTCGATTGCCTCACCGACAACCGCAACCGCACGGTCGCCGCGGTACGGCACGCCTTCTCCAAGTACGGCGGCAATCTGGGGACGGACGGGTCGGTGGCCTACCTGTTCGAAAAAAAGGGCGTGCTCAGCTTTGCCCCCGGGACCAGCGAAGAGCAGGTCATGGAGGTGGCGCTGGAGGCCGGAGCCGAAGACGTCCTTAGCGATGAGGACGGCAGCATCGAGGTGCTGACGGCACCGGACGACTTCGAGGCGGTTCGCGAGGCCCTGCGCGGCGCCGACCTGCCGGTCGACGAAGCCGAAGTCACCCAGCGTGCCGCGGTCCTGGTCGACCTGGACGTGGAAACCGGCCAGAAAGTGCTCAAGTTCCTCGACCTGCTCGAAGACCTTGACGACACCCAGGACGTCTGGTCGAACGCGGACATTCCGGCGGAAGCGTATGACGAATAAGGGAGTAGGGACCAGGGCTCAGGGACCAGGGACCAGGGCGCTCAATTTCCCGACGGCCTGTTCTGACTGGAGATCCCTGCCACGAACCGAGTACCGGAAAAAGCGCCCTTTGTTCCATCGAATCCGATTTCTGGTCCCTGGTCCCTGGTCCCTGGTCGGATGAGGATCATCGGCCTCGATCCCGGCTCGCGGATCACCGGTGTCGGCATCATTGACGGTGAGCGCCTGGTGCATGCCGAATCCGTGCGCCTGGGCGATGGCCCGATGCCCGAGCGACTGGGGCGGATTTTTGCCCGGCTCGGGGTTCTGATCGAACGCTTCGAGCCCGAGATCGCCGCGGTGGAGTCGGTGTTCATGAGCCGCAACCCGCAGGCGGCGATCAAGCTCGGCCAGGCCCGCGGAGCGGCGATCTGTGCGCTGGTCGCGGCCGGACTGGAAGTGCATGAATACGCCCCGCGCGCAATCAAGCAGGCCATCGTCGGCCGCGGCGGGGCGGCCAAGGAACAGGTCCAGCACATGACCCGAATTCTGCTCAAGCTCGCCGAGACGCCGGCCGAGGACGCCGCCGATGCCCTGGCCGTTGCCTTGTGCCATCTGCACATGGCCCAGACCCTGGCCCGCCTGCCGGCCGGCGTGGTCTTGCGATGATCGGGCGTCTGCACGGCATCCTGCTGGAGCGCCAGCCGCCCGGACTGCTGGTCGACGTCGGCGGGGTCGGCTACGAAGTGGAAGCGCCGCTGTCGGTATTCGATCGGCTGCCGGCGATCGGCGAGCCGGTCACGCTGCTGACCCAGCTGATCGTGCGCGAGGACGCTCATATCCTGTACGGGTTTCTGCGCGCGCCCGATCGCGCCTTGTTTCGTGAGTTGCTCAAGGTCTCGGGTGTGGGTCCGCGCCTGGCCCTGGCGATTCTGTCCGGGGTCAGCAGCGACGACTTTGCCCTGATGGTCGAGGCCGGCGATGCCCAGGCCCTGACCCGTCTGCCCGGCATCGGCAAGAAGACCGCCGAGCGCCTGGTGCTGGAAATGCGCGGCCGCCTGAGCGACCTGCCCGGAGCGGTGAGCACTTCGAGCGGTCCGGCGGAGCCCGCCGCTGAAGCGCGCGCCGCGTTGACCGCGCTGGGCTATTCGGCGGCCGAGGCGCTGAAGATGGTGCGCGCTGTGGAAGCGGCCGATCAGCCGGCCGAGGCCCTGATCCGGGCCGCGCTGAAAAGGAAGATGGGGGCCTGATGACCGAGGAGACCCGCCTGATCAAGGCCACGGCCGAACCGGAAGAAACCCGGATCGAAGAAAGCCTGCGGCCGCGGCGCCTGGCCGAATACACCGGCCAGACGGCGATGAAGGAGCGCCTGTCCATTTACCTGGAATCGGCGCGCAAGCGGCACGAGGCGCTCGATCATGTGCTGATCTTCGGCCCGCCCGGCCTGGGCAAGACCACGCTGGCCCACGTCATTGCCGCCGAGATGGGAACCAACCTGCGCCAGACCTCCGGTCCGGTGCTGGAAAGAGCCGGGGACCTGGCCGCGCTGCTGACCAACCTCGAACCCGGCGATGTCCTGTTCATCGACGAGATTCACCGCTTGAGCCCGGTGGTCGAAGAGGTCCTGTATCCGGCCATGGAAGATTACCGGATCGACATCATCATCGGCGAGGGACCCGCGGCCCGCTCCATCCAGCTCGACCTGCCGCGCTTCACCCTGGTCGGAGCGACGACGCGGGCCGGGCTGCTCACCTCTCCGTTGCGCGACCGTTTCGGGATTGTCGAGCGTCTCGAGTTCTACGCCACCGCGGACCTGGCCCGCATCGTGACCCGTTCGGCCGGCATTCTCGACATCGCAACCGATGCGGCCGGTGCCGAGGAGATCGCCCGGCGGGCGCGCGGAACACCGCGCATCGCCAATCGTCTGCTCCGGCGGGTGCGCGATTATGCCCAGGTACGGGCCGACGGACATATCTCCGGTGAGGTGTCCATGCGGGCGCTGGAGATGATGCAGGTCGATCAGCGCGGATTCGACATCATGGACCGACGCCTTTTGAAGGTGCTGATCGAGCATTTCGGCGGCGGGCCGGTGGGGGTCGAAAGCCTGGCCGCTTCGCTGTCGGAGGAGCGCGGCACGATCGAGGACGTGATCGAGCCGTTCCTGATCCAGGAGGGCTATCTCGTGCGCACCGCTCGCGGGCGCATGGCGACGGCCGCCTCCTGGCGTCATTTCGGTCTGGAACCGCCCGACCAGCCCGGCCGGGATCTGTTCGGGTCGACACCCGAAGGGCGCGAATCGTGAGCGGGCGCGCTCCCCGGCCGGTCGGCCAGGCAAGCTGGCGCTATCGCGTCTACTGGGAAGACACCGACGCCGGCGGCGTGATGTACCACTCGCGCTATCTCAACTTCATGGAACGAGCGCGCTCGGACTGGCTGTTGTCGCTGGGCTTCCCCCAGGTCGAGTTGCGCGAGCGGCAACAGCGCCTGTTCGTCGTGACCTCGGCCCGGATCGATTTTTCCGCACCGGCGCGCCTGGAGGATGAACTTGCCGTCGATGTCGCCGTCGAAGAGCTTCGGGCCGCCTCCATGCGCATCGGCCAGCGCATCCGGCGGCAGGACGGCCTGGTGCTGGCCGAAGGCGGTATCGCGATTGCCTGCCTGAGCGCCGACCGCTTTCGACCCGTCCGGATGCCGCCGGCCCTGCGTGCGGCCATCGTTGAATTTCAAGGAAACTGACGTCTCAATGCAATCAACCGAACAGCTGCAGGTCTGGGAACTGATCATGGAGGCCACCCTGCTGGTGCAGGGGGTGATGCTGGTGCTGGTGCTGGCCTCGATCGCCTCGTGGATGGTGATTTTCCAGAAGCGCCAGATGCTCAATCGAGCAGAAAAACGCGCGCGTGATTTCGAAGAGAAATTCTGGTCGGGCGCCGATCTGAACCAGCTCTACGACAAGGTTGCCGGCAACAGCGCCGGCCGCGAGGGGCTGGAATCGATTTTCGAGTCCGGCTTTCGCGAATTCACCCGCCTGCGCGAAGACCGGCATCTCAACCCCGACACCCTCACCAACGGCGCTCAGCGCGCGATGCGCGTGGCCCTGACCCGCGAACTGGAGCGCCTGGAAAACCATTTGAGCTTCCTGGCCACGGTCGGCTCGGTCAGCCCGTACGTGGGCCTTTTCGGAACCGTCTGGGGGATCATGAACTCCTTTCGCGGACTGGCCGGCGCCCACACCGCGACCATTGCCATGGTCGCTCCCGGGATTTCCGAAGCGCTGATCGCCACCGCCATGGGCCTGTTTGCGGCCATTCCGGCCGTGGTCGCGTTCAACAAGTTCTCGTCTCAGGTCGATCGTCTGGAAATGCGCTTCGACAATTTCAAGGAAGAGTTCGCCGCGATCCTGAACCGGCAGGCGCGCCGGCTCCAGGAGAAGGTGTAAGCGGTATGTCCGAGACCCATGTCCGGCGCCGCCGCAAGCGCATGTCGGAAATGAACGTCGTGCCCTACATCGACGTGATGCTGGTGCTGCTGATCATCTTCATGGTGACCGCGCCGATGCTGAACCTGGGCGTGGAGGTCGATTTGCCCACCGGCGCGGCCGAGCCGATCACCGACCGCGGGGATCCGCTCCTGGTCACGGTCACCCGCGACGGCGATTTCTACCTCGACACCGGTGATGCACCGCAGCTGCTCGATGGCGAAACCCTGACCCTGACGGTGGGCGCCATCGCCGAACGCAACCCGGACGTCCAGGTCACCGTCAGCGGTGATCGCGACGTGCCCTATCAGTTCATCTACAGCGCGATGGTCTACCTGCAGCGCGCCGGGGTGGCCTCGGTCGGGTTGATGGGTGATCCCGAGCCCGACTGATCCGCTGCCAGACCGGGAACCTGCCCGGTTCCGGGAAATCCAAGTGAAAGCGCAGATGAACGCAGATGAACGCAGAAAAAGGCAGGTGTTTCTGATGGCATTGGCGGTAGGCCTGAAAGCAGCGCCGTCGTTCGCCGTGCGACCGCAGGTCTGTTCGTGTTCAATCCGCGTTCCTCCCCGCTCGCCCGCGGTTTGATTGCGCTTTGGCGATGATTTCACAAGCGCGCAAGCGGGCACTCAAGGAGCAGGCCCAGGCGCTGGGGCTGGCCCTGGGGGTGCATTTGCTCATGGTGGGCGTGCTGGTGCTGGGGAGCTGGAACTGGCAGCCTTTCGAGTCCGAGATGCCGCCGGTGCAGGTCACCCTGGTCGACATGGGGCCGGTTGTCGAGCAGCGCAGGGCCGAGGAGACCGAGCGCCAGGCCGAGCAGCAGGCACTGGAGCAGCAGCGTCGAGCGCAGGCCGAACGCGAACGACAGGCGCAAGAGCAGGCACGCCGGGACGAAGAGCGCCAGCGCGAGGCCGAGGAACAGGCCCGCCAGGAGGCCGAGCGGCGCGCCCGGGAAGAAGCGCGGCGCCAGCAGGAGGTCGAGCGTCGGCAGCGTGAACTCGAGGAGCAGCGCCGGGCCGAAGATCGGGCGCGCCGGGAAGAGCAGCGCCGGGCGGCCGAAGAGGAACGCCGGCGCGAGGAACAAGAGCGGATGCAGGAGCTGGCCGAGCTGCGCGCCCAGCGCGAGGAGGCGCAGCAGCGGCGCGAGGAACAAGAGCGCCGCCTGGCCGAGATCGCTCAGCGGCGAGAGGCCGCCGAAGCCGAACAGCGCGCCCGCGAGGAAGCCGAGCGCCTGCGCCTGGCCGATGAGCAGGCCCAGGCGGATGCTCGGCGCGCAACGCTGCAGGAGGAATACATCATCACCATTCGGACGCTGGTCACGCGCAACTGGAATCGGCCGCCGACCACCCGTGCGGGCGTGGCCTGCACGGTTCGCGTGTTTCAGATTCCGGGCGGGGAAATCATTGCCGCCGAAATTGTCCGACCCTGCAATGCCGACGAAGCCACCCGCCGTTCGATCATCGCTGCGGTCAACCGAGTCGGAGAGTTACCCTACCGAGGATATGAGAGTGTATTCAACCGAGAAATCGAATTCCTGTTCCGCTTCGACGGTTAGGGCGGGCTTGCCCGGCCTGATCTTGCTGGTCCTGCTGGCCTTCCCGCTGCTGGCCTCGGCCCAGCTCAGAATCGAGATCGTCGACGGGGTCGAGGGGGCCATGCCGATTGCCGTGGTTCCCTTTGCCTGGGACTCCGATCTGCCCGAGCCGGCGACGGGTGTCGCCGAGATCATCAGCGCCAACCTGGCCCGCTCGGGCCTGTTCGAGCCCATGGCCGAGGCCCAGATGATCGAGCAGCCCGTGCGCCCGCCGGAAGTTCGTTTCGGCACCTGGCGCCTGCTCCGGGTCGATCACCTGGTGATCGGACGCGTCGTTGACTCGCCCGACGGGATCGGCCAGGAAATCGAGTACCACTTGCTGGATGTGCACAGTGGTCGAATCCTGCTGTCGCAGGCGCTGTCCGTTTCTCCCGGCGACCTGCGCTTCGGCGCCCACCGGGTCTCCGATGCCGTCTACGAATCGCTGATCGGCGTACCCGGGGCCTTTGCCACGCGCATGGCCTACGTGGTCGTCAGCGATATCGGCGGAGACGATGAGTTGTTCGAACTCGTGGTTGCCGATGCCGACGGCTTCAACCCGCAGACCGTGGTCCGCAACACCCAGCCCATTCTCTCGCCGGCCTGGTCGCCCGACGGCCGCCGCCTGGCCTATGTTTCCTTTGCCACCGGGCGTTCCAACGTCATCGTCCAGGATCTGTTCACGGGCCAGACCGAGATCGTCAGTTCCAGCCGCGGCATCAACGGCGCCCCCGCCTTCTCGCCGGACGGGCAGCGCCTGGCGGTCAGTTTGTCGCAGGGCGGCAGCCCCGATGTCTGGTTGATTGACTTGAGCAACGGTCGTCGGCAGCAGCTGACGCACCACTGGTCCATCAACACCGAACCCGCGTGGTCGCCGGACGGTGAGCGAATCTATTTCACCTCTGATCGTGCCGGACGTCCGCAGGTTCACGTGATGGACGCCGACGGCGGCAATTTGCAGCGGGTGACCTTCGATGGGCGCTATAACGCCGGCGTTTCGATCGGGCTTGAGGAACGATTTCTTGCCGTCGTTCACAGCGAGGGTGACAATGATTTCCGCATCGCAATTTTTGATCGCGAAAACGAGCGGATGCGTGTATTATCTGATGGCCGGTTGGACGAGTCTCCGAGCTTCGCGCCGAACGGCAGCATGCTTTTGTACGCGGCCCGGGAAAACGGGCGGGGCGTGCTTGCAGCTGTCTCGGCCGACGGCAGAATCCGGCAAAGACTCGTTGCCAGTGAGGGCGATGTCCGGGAACCGGCCTGGTCGCCAATGATTCGTTAACCTTTGCCCCAACATCATCCGATCGAATCGGGAGGTTTCATGAAAACTGCACTGCGTTTTGCCGCCCTCGTGCTGCTGGCTGCCCTCCTTGCCGCCTGCGCCCGGGATGTCCGTGAAGAGCCGCCGGCTCCCGAACCGCCGCCGCCACCGCCGCCTCCGGTGGAAGTGGAGCGTCTGGACGCGCGCGACTTCTCCGATCCGCGCAACCTCGACAATCCGGACAGCTTGCTGAGCCAGCGGACCATTTACTTCGAGTTTGACCGCTCCAATGTTCGTGCCCAGTTCCGGCCGATCATCGATGCGCACGCCACCTACATCCAGGCCAACCCCAGCGCCCGGGTCATCCTGGAAGGACATACCGACGAACGCGGTTCGCGCGAGTACAACCTCGGTCTTGGCGAGCGTCGCGGAAACTCGGTCCAGGAACTGCTGGTGGCCGCCGGCGTATCGGCGCGCCAGATCGAGGTCGTCAGCTTCGGCGAAGAACGTCCGGTCTGCCGCGAGAGCAACGAAGACTGCTGGCAGCGCAACCGACGCACGGAAATCGTCTACACGGCGCGCTGATGCGGGTCGAGTTCGATCAATTGCGAAGCTGGATGACGGCAGCGGCGCTGGCTGCTGCCGTCGCTCTACCCGTACAGGCGCAGGACCCGAGTCAGACGATCTACCAGCTGCAGGAATTGCTGGAAGAAGTGCGCGAGCTGCGCGGGCAGGTTGAATCGCAGCAGCGCGAGATCGAAAACCTCAGGCGGCGCCAGCGCGATCAATACCTCGATCTCGACCAGCGCCTGCAGCGCCTGACCGGCGCCAGGCCGGACGCGTCGGTCGAGGATGCCGGGACCGGTCCTGCTCCGGCACGAGGCGTCGATGACTCCGGGCAGGTGGCCACCCCTCCGGAACTGGCCGGCGTGCCGGCAGTGGATGTCCCGGAAGTCAGCCCCCCGGTGGATGTAGAGGCCGAGATCACCCCGTTGGCCTCGAGCGTTACTACCGCACCGCGCGATCTCGGCACCCCGACGGAGGACGAACAGGCCGCCTACGACCGGGCCTTTCGCGCGCTGCGCGAGCAGCGCTTCGCCGATGCCGCCGAAGGCTTTTCGGAGTTTCTCGACCGGTATCCCGAGTCCGGCTATGCGCCCAACGCGCTGTACTGGCTGGCCGAGACCTACTACGTGACGCGCGATTTCGAGACGGCGCTGGCGTTTTTCAACCAGCTTCGCGATCGTTATCCTGGCAGCAACAAGGAAGGCGATGCCCTGTTGAAAGTTGGCTTCAGCCACTTCGAGTTGAGGCAATGGAACGAGGCGCGCGCCGCCCTGGAACAGGTTCGCAGCCAGCACCCGGGCACCACCCTGGCGCGTCTGGCCGAGAGCCGCTTGCGCGACATGCGCCTGGCCGGTCACTTTTAGGCAAGAATCTGACTACGGAAACCCGCCTGAAAATCACCGAGATCTTCGGTTCCATTCAGGGTGAATCCGACCTGGTCGGCTGGCCGACCGTCTTCGTTCGGCTGACCGGCTGCCCGCTGCGCTGCCGCTGGTGTGACACCCCGTATTCGTTCCACGGAGGGCAGTGGCAGTCCTTCGACGAAATCCACGCCGCCATCCAGACAATCGGTCACCGGCGCGTGTGCGTCACCGGCGGCGAGCCCCTGGCCCAGAAACGCTGTCTGGATCTGCTTTGCTTTCTGTGTGATCAGGACCTGATCGTTTCCCTGGAAACCAGCGGCGCCCTGGATGTGTCGGCGGTGGACTCGCGCGTGATCAAGGTGGTCGATTTCAAGGCACCGGGATCGGGCGAAGTCGGGCGCAACCAGTGGAGCAACCTGGACCACCTGGGGCCGCGCGACCAGATCAAGCTCGTGTTGGCCGACCGCGCCGATTTCGACTGGGCCCTGGCCCGGATCGAGCAACACGAACTCCAGCGCTGGCCGGTGCTGCTCTCGCCGGTCTGGGGTGAACTGGAGCCGCGGATCCTGGCCGAGTGGCTGCTGGAGTCTGGCGCCTCGGCGCGGCTTCAGCTACAGCTTCACAAGTACCTGTGGGGAGACCGACCGGGACACTGAATTCCGGTCTTGTCGCCGGGGCTCTGGTATCCTTTGAATGACGGTATTCGATGAGGCGGGCGTGAGCCGTCAGCGCCCCGGCGGGACAGGGAACGAACATGGCTCATATCGTCTGGACACGCGAGCTCGACACCAATATCGAGGTCATCGACAAGCAGCATCGTCGGATCGTCGACTACATCAATGCCCTCGACGATGCAATCGCAGGCGGGGATCGGGCTCGGGTGCGTCAGGTGCTCGATCAACTGGTCGATTACACGCTGTCGCACTTCGCCTTTGAAGAGAGCCTGATGGAAGATGCCGGCTATCGTTTTCTCAACGCGCACCGCCGCGTCCACGAGGTCTTTACCAAGCGCGTGGCCGACTATCAGCAGCGATTCGCCGACGGCGAGGATATCGCTCCGGAACTGCAGAAGACCCTGCAGACCTGGTTGATCAACCACATTCAAAACGACGACAACGATTACGCGGAGACCGTTCGGGCCAACATGGGTGGGGCCGAACGCAAACCGGAGTCCGGCTGGTTGACACGTCGTTTGAGCCGATTCTTCCGTTCACGCTGAGGTGTAGCCATGCCCCGGATCGACTGGACCGACAAGTTGAGCACCGGCATTCCGGTCATTGATGGGCAGCATCGGCGCATCATCGGCTACATCAACGACCTGCACCAGGCCCGCACCCAGCAAGGCGTTGCCGAGACCCTGGGCGAATTGCTGGACTACACGCTCTCGCATTTCGAATTCGAAGAGGCGATGATGGAAGAAGCCGGTTATTCCGGGCTGGAAGAGCACAAGCGAACCCATGATGCGTTCCGGGCCCGGATCGAAGCCTTCGGCGAGCGCCACGCGCATGGCGAAGACATTGCCGATGAAGTACTCGTGCTGCTCACCAGCTGGCTGTATGAGCACATTGCCGAAGACGATGGCAGCTATGCCCCCTACATCCGTGATCAACAGCTCAATGAACCGGAAGCGCACGCCACCTGGTTGGGGCGGCTGCGGCGGAAATTCGGAGAAAGCCAGTAGTATTTGGCGCTCGCCGCAGGATGAGCCGGCGACTGCCGACTGCCAGAACGAAGGAGTCAGAACAATGGATCTCAGAAAGACACTCGAGAAAGTCCGTGGCGCCGTCGCCGAAGCCGGCGCGGAAATTCTGCGCATTTACAGCGATCCGGATCGCTTCGATACGCGGCACAAGGAGGACCACAGCCCCCTGACCGCCGCGGACGTGGCGGCCAACAAGCTGCTGGTGGCGCGTTTGCGTGAGTTGACCCCGGCCATACCCATTCTTTCCGAGGAGTCGAAACAGGCGCCGTGGCATGATCGCAAGCACTGGGAGCAGTGCTGGGTGGTCGATCCGCTGGACGGGACCAAGGAGTTTCTCAAGCGCAACGACGAGTTCACCGTCAACGTGGCCCTGGTGCGCGATCACAAGCCCATTCTGGGCGTGGTTTTCGCCCCGGCCCTGCAGAAATGGTACTTCGCTGCCCGCCACGAAGGGGCCTGGCGCCAGATCGGTGGTGGGGTCATGGATCGGCTGCACGTGGCCGAAAAGCCGGCCGATCGGCCCTGGAAGGTCGTCGGCAGCCGCTCCCACGGCACCCCGGAAGTCGACGCTTTCGTGGCCAGGCTGGGTGAGGCGGAAATGGTCGCGATGGGGTCGTCGCTGAAACTCTGCCTGGTGGCAGACGGCAGCGCCGACGTCTATCCCCGCCTGGGGCCGACCAGCGAGTGGGACACCTGCGCCGCTCAGGCGGTCGTGGAAGAGGCCGGCGGTCAGGTGCTCGACGCCGAAACCGGCGAGCCCCTGCGCTACAACGCGCGCGAATCCGTACTCAACCCGCACTTCATAGTCTGCGCTCGGCCCGACCCGGCCTGGTTCGAAAAGAAATCCTGATCACGCAGCAAACGCAGCCCTCTGGCCGACTCCCATATTCCCAACAATGGCTGAGCCAGATGCGTAATCGGGAAAGAAATGGTCGTGCTACTCGACCCGGGTTTCTGCACCGCGTGCGCGGCGGCGACATTCTTCGTCGCTCACTTCGGGACGTTCCCCTGCCGATGTAATGCAGCGGCAGACGCCGGTTTCGGGCGATTCCGCGCAGAACAGCCGGTCCGGGTCGCTGCGCCGCAGCGACTCCGGCAGACGAATTTCGGGGCGCCCGCCCGGGCTTTGCCAGGACTCGGGCAGGGGACGATCCAGGGCAAGCCAGGCGCCGCCAGCGATGGCCAGCAACACCAGCAGCACGACCCACCCGGGCCGGCGCCAGAACGGTGCGCGGTTGATCATGCCCGGATCATGCCTGCCCGTCACCCGGCCGGAAGCGCGGCCCCGCCGGGGCCCGCCTGCGTCCGCGCGGGGGTACGAGGTCAGTCCTTTTCATTCTGCTCGAAGTCGCCCGCCACGCCATAGCTGATGCGCGCGGGATCGAAGTGGCGGCGAACCGCGGCATTGATCTCGTCGCTGCTCAAGGCCTGAAGCGCTTCCTCGAAGCGCTGCTGGTGGAACATGTCGCGCTCGAGATAGAGGTTGGAGTTGAGCGTGCCGACCAGGCTGGCGTCGTTGCTGCGCTGCAGTTCGCGTTGCTGCAGCAGGCCGCGTCGGCCGACGTCGACTTCGTCGGGATCGAAACCTTCGTCGATGACCCGGTTCAGTTCCTCGAACAGCACTTCGACCAGGCGTTCGCGGTTTTCAGGGGCGAACATGGCGAAGGCCTGGAAACCGCCGATTTCATCAATCGGGTGGGCGCTGAAATTGCCGCCGACGCCGTAGCTCAAGCCCTCGTCATCGCGAATCCGGCTGGCCAGGCGCGAGCTCAGGAAGCCGCCGCCAATGAGATGGCCGGCGAGGTTGAGCGCCGGGTAGTCGGGGTGGCTGTCGCGCATCGGAAACGGGAAGCGGCCGATCAGAACGGCGTTGGCCTTGTCGTCGAGCTGGGCGCTGAGCTGGCCGGGCTCGATCGGTTCGATTCGGCGCGCGATGCGCTCGAACGGCGCTTCCGCTTCCCATTCGCCAAAATGACGTTCCAGCGCGGCACGTAGTTCGTCGGGGTCGAAGTCGCCGATCAGGCTGATCGTTGCGGCCGGCCCGAAGCCGTAGTGGCTGGCGTGGAAGGCGATCAGCTGCTCGCGCTCGACGGCTTCGATGCGCGCGGCGCGCTCGTCCCAGTCAGGCACGTAGTCCGGGTGGTCGGGCTCGACCACGTTGAAATGGCGCCCCAGCAGCTGGCTGGCGACGCTGCCCGGGTCATCGCGCTGCTGATCCAGGCCGGTCAGGGACTGACGCTTCAGTTCGAGCAGCTCGCGTTCGGGGAACGTCGGGCGCCGGAGTATCTCCTCGGTCAGTTCCAGCAGCGCCAGCAGCTGGTCGCGCTGGGTCTCCAGGCGCGCGTTGACCTGGCTCGATCCGCCGATGCTCAGCGAAGAACGCAGTTCGTCGATGCGATCGCGAATTTCCTGGCGGGTGTACTTTTCGCTCCCCCGGGTCAGCATGCTGCCGGTGGTTGACGGGACGTTGCCCAAACCGCGCAGGGAGTCCAGCGAGCCGGTGCGCATGTTGATCTGGCCGAACACGCGCTCGCCGCGGGTCTGCTTGGGCAGCAGCGCCACGCGCGTGCCGTTGGCCAGTTCGAAGCGGATCAGGCGCTGCTCGATGTTTTCGGGACTGGGATCGAAGGCTTCGCCGGCAGCCCGATCCTCGCGGCCGGTGTAATCGGCCAGCAGGGTCGCCAGTTCAGGCGCTTCGGGAATTTCCGCGCGCCGCGGCCGGCTTTCGGGAATGAATCGACCGACGGTGCGGTTGTTGCTGCGCAGGTAGTGATCGGCCACGCGGATGACGTCATCGACCGTGACCTGTTCGAGCCGGTCGCGATGCAGGAACAACAGCCGCCAGTCGCCGGCTGCTGCCCACTCGCTCAGCTGGATGCCGACCCGGCCGCTGTCGTTGAGCGTTTGCTCCATGTTGCGGGTCAGGGCATTGACGGCCCGCTGTACTTCTTGCTCGCTGGGCGGGCGTTCGGCCAGTTCTGCCAGCGTGTCGAGCAGGGCGGCTTCGAGCTCATCGAGATCCTGCCCGTCGCGGGTCTGGGCAAACAGCATCAGCAGGGAAGGCTCGGGCAGGCGCAGGCTGAAGGCGGCAACCTGAGTGGCCAGTTCGGTGTCGACCAGGCTGTCATACAGCCTCCCGGAGGGCATGTCGCCGAGCAAATGGGCCAGGACTTCGACTGCGGCGAAGTCCTCATGGGCGGCGGCCGGGACGTGGAAGGCCGCCAGCAGCGCCCGCACCGTGCCGGAGCGGCGCACGGTGATGCTTCGTTCGCCGTCCTGGACGGGGTCGCGGGTATAGGTCGGCCAGAGCAGCATATCGCCGCTCCGCTCGGGCGCTGGAATGGCGCCGAAGTAGCGCTCGACCAGGGCCAGTGATCGCTCGGGATCGACATTGCCGGACAGAATCAGGACGGCATTGTCGGGCTGGTAATAGCGGCGGTAGAACGAGTGCAGCCGCTCGATCGGCACGTTTTCGATATCGGAGCGCGCGCCGATGGTCGAGCGCCCGTATCCGTGCCAGAGATAGGCCGTGGCCATGGTTCGCTGCATCAGAACGCTGACCGGATTGGTCTCGCCCATCTCGAACTCGTTGCGCACCACGGTCATTTCCGAGGCCAGATCGTCGGCATCGATGATCGAATTGACCATGCGGTCGGCTTCCATGCGGATCGCCCACTCCAGGTTCTCCTCGCCGGCCGGCAAGGTCTGGAAGTAGTTGGTGCGCTCGTACCAGGTCGTGCCGTTGGCGAATCCCCCGCGCTCGGAGATCTCGGCCTTGATGTCCTGGTGATCGGGCGTGCCGTAGAACAGCATGTGCTCGAGCAGATGCGCCATGCCGGTCTCGCCGTAACTCTCGTGCTTGGAGCCGACGAAATACGTGATGTTGATGGTCGCCGTCGGCCGACTCTCATCCGGCATCAGGAGGACGCGCAGACCGTTGTCGAGGCGATACTCGCTGATGCCTTCGACCGTGGTGACATGGTGGCTGCGGCTGGTTTCGGCCAGGCTGGCGGTGGACAGGATCGCGCCGAGGACGACCACAAGCAGGCAGCGCCAAAAGAGGGCTCGCGGCATGAGTTTGAGGCTCCAGAGTTTTGGGAAATCACACTATACGACCGGCCGGCGGCCGATCGGTTGCATTCATCATGCCCGCGCCGCTACCCCGGGGCATGGGTCAAAGGTCATGGATGGCCGCCGGCCTGGTCTCCCCAAAGTGCTTCCAGGCGCTGATCCCGACCGCAGCGAAAGCGGTAGAAGCGGTAGCGTACGGGATTTTTCCGGTAGTACCCCTGGTGGTATTCCTCGGCCGGGTAGAAGGCGTCGAAATCCAGAATGCGGGTGTCGATCGGGCGTTCCGACAGGCCGAGCAGGGCCACTTCATCCAGAGAGGCCAGCGCAGCCCGGCGCTGATCCTCGTCGTGAACGAAGATCGCGGAGCGGTACATCGGGCCCCGATCGCAGAACTGACCGTCCGCCTGAAACGGGTCGATGTTGCGCCAGAACACGTGCAGCAGCTGCTCGTAGCTGACCACGGCGGGATCGTAAACGACCTGGACCACCTCCAGGTGGCCGGTGCCGCCGCGCACGACCGCGTCGTAACCGGGATCCGATACGTGTCCGCCGCTGAAGCCCGAGATGGTCTCGATCACCCCGTCGAGCTTGTCATAGGGCGGCTCCATGCACCAGAAACAGCCGCCGGCAAACGTCGCCCGGGCCGGGGCGCGATCATCGGCAGTAGATGCCAACACCACCCCAGACGTTGCCCAGGCAGACACGCCTGCCAGAACCAGCGCGCAGATCGGGGCTGCGTCCCCGACGTACCGAAGCCAACGACGCCACCGGCCTGAAACCAGGCAGCCAACCCAGCCTGGTGACTGGGCAGGGTGATTGCGCGGCACCGCCCCGGTCACGCCTCAAGCCCCGTCCGCAAGGCCGGCAAGGCCTCGCCTGCCGGGACAAAGCGCAGGGCCACGCCGTTGTTGCACCAGCGCTGGCCGGTGGGTTCCGGGCCGTCGTTGAATACGTGCCCCTGGTGCCCGCCGCAGCGCGCGCAGTGATATTCGGTGCGCGGGATGATCAGCTTGAAATCGCGCTTGGTGCCGACATGGTCCGGGTCGATGGCCTGCCAGAAACTGGGCCAGCCGGTACCCGAGTCGTACTTGTGCGCGCTGGAAAACAGGGCCAGGTGGCAGCCGGCGCAGATGTAGGTGCCGTCGCCGTACTCGGCGTCCAGCGGACTGGAAAACGCGTGCTCGGTACCCTCGCGGCGCAGAACCCGAAACTCTTCGTCCGTGAGAATGTCCCGCCACTGTTGTTCGGTCAGCTCCAGCGGCTCGAAGGGCAGGGCATTGACCGCCCCCGCCGTATCACCGCCGCAGCCTTTCAGCCAGAACGCCGGCAGCGCCAGTCCGATCCCGGCCAGAAGGCGTCGACGCAGTTTTCGCTCAGAATCGTTTCGCATGCTCCTATCAAACCAGACCTGCCGCCACTACACCGTGAATCCTGCAAAACTCCCCCCGAGTCGCGAGTCCCGAATCAAACCTCGATCTCCGCCAGATTCCCTTTCTCCTCCAGCCAGGCCTTGCGATCCGAAGCCCGCTTCTTGCCCAGCAACATGTCCATCAGGGCGTCCGTTCGGGTTTCGTCGTCGATGGTCAGCTGGACCAGCCGGCGCGTATCGGGGTCGATGGTCGACTCCCTGAGCTGCAGCGGATTCATCTCGCCCAGGCCCTTGAAGCGGGTCTCGGAGACCTTGCCCTTGATCTGTTCGGCCTCGATGCGGGCCAGCAGGCCCCTGCGCTCTTCGCCATCCAGGGCGTAGAAGGTCTGCTTGCCGACATCGATGCGATACAGCGGCGGCATGGCGACGAAAATCCGCCCCGCCTCGACCAGCGGTCGGAAGTGTTTCAGGAACAGGGCCGAGAGCAGGGTGGCGATGTGGAGGCCGTCGGAATCGGCGTCGGCGAGCACGATGACCTTGCCGTATCGAAGCTTGGCCAGGTCTGACGAACCCGGATCGACGCCAATGGCGACGGCCAGATCGTGTACCTCCTGGGAGCGAAGAACCTGATCGGGCGCGGTCTCCCAGGTGTTGAGGATCTTTCCTCGCAGCGGCATGATGGCCTGGTACTCGCGGTTTCTGGCCTGCTTGGCGCTGCCCCCGGCCGAATCGCCCTCGACCAGGAACAGCTCGGTTTCTTCCAGGTCGGTGGAGGCGCAGTCGGCCAGTTTGCCGGGCAGGGCAGGGCCCGCGGTGACCTTGCGCCGGGCCACCTGTTTGCGCGATTTCTGGCGCCTGAGGGCGTTATCGATGGCCAGGCGAGCGATCGCCTCGCCGTCGGCGACGTGCTTGTTGAGCCACAGCGCGAAGGCGTCCTTGACCACGCCGGACACGAAGCTGGCGGCCGCGCGCGAGCTCAGCCGCTCCTTGGTCTGGCCGGAGAACTGCGGGTCGGCGAGTTTGATCGAGAGCACGAAGCTCAACCGCTCCCAGACATCTTCAGGGGCCAGCTTGACCCCGCGCGGCAGCAGGTTCCGGATGTCGCAGAACTCTCTCAAGCCCTCGATCAGCCCGGTCCGCAGGCCGTTGGTGTGGGTGCCGCCGGCCGGGGTTGGAATCAGGTTGACGTAGGATTCCTGCAGCAGCTCGCCTTCGGGCACCCAGGCCAGGGCCCAGGCGGCCTCCTGGTCGGCGCCGGAGAAGTCGCCGGTGAACGGGGCTTCCGGCAGGCGCTCCAGCTCGGCCAGGCTTTCATTCAGGTAGTCGGTCAGTCCGTCTTCGAACTGCCAGCACTCGGTCTCGTCATTGATGCGATCTTTCAGGGTTACGCGCAGGCCCGGGCACAGGATCGCCTTGGCCTTGAGCAAATGCTTCAGGCGCGGGCGCGAGACGTTGACCGAATCGAAGTATTCCGCTTCCGGCCAGAACTGGACCGTGGTCCCGGTATTGCGCTTGCCGACTTCGTCGATGACGGTCAGTGATTGCGTGGTCTCGCCGTGGGCAAAGCCGATTTCGTGCAGCTTGCCGTCGCGCTTGATCCGGCAGATCAGTTGGCGCGATAGCGCGTTGACCACCGAAACACCGACGCCGTGCAGACCACCAGAGAACTTGTAGTTGTTGCCGGAGAACTTGCCGCCGGCATGCAGGCGGGTCAGGATCAGTTCCGCGCCGGGCAGTTTGTGTTCCGGATGCGGATCGACCGGCATGCCGCGACCGTCGTCGATCACTTCAACCGACCCGTCTTCATGCAGCGTGACCTCGATGGATCCGGCGTATCCGGCCAGGGCCTCGTCGACGGCGTTGTCGACGACCTCGGCGATGAGGTGGTTGGGCCGGGTCGTGTCGGTGTACATACCCGGACGGCGCTTGACCGGCTCCAGGCCCTGCAGAACTTCAATGTCGGAGGCTTGGTAGGTGGTGCTCATGCGCGAATGCGTGATGGGATGGCACAACAGTCCAGAGCATAGCCCAGATTCGCCCGCGCATCCTGGTTCACGCAAGGCCCGGTTCAGCCCATCGGCGACCCGCTTTCGGGCATGATGCAAAACCATGAAGCTGTATGCGCTCCTGGTCTGGTTCCTGCGGCTGGTCAACCGCCTGTATTTCGTCGACATCCGCTCGGCGATGAGCGAACGGATGCCGAACGAAGGCCCGGTGATCGTGGCCGCCAATCATCCCAGCTCGATTCTCGACGGGGTCATCCTCTCGACCCAGATTCGCAGGCCCATCCACTATCTGGCCAGGTCCGGCTTGTTCCGCATTCCAGCGCTGGCGGCGCTGTTTCGAACGCTGGGCGCCATTCCGGTGTATCGGCGCGACGAGGTCGGGGATCACGCCGACCGCAACCGGGAGGTATTCGGGCATGTGTTCGAACTGCTCGAAGGCGGCGGTTGCGTTGGTGTTTTTCCGGAAGGACGCAATTCGCCGCGCCTGCAGGTCGGCCAGCTGCGCAAGGGCATCGCCCGCATCGCCCTGGGCGCCGAGGCGCGCAACGACTACGGCCTCGGGCTGGTGATCGTCCCGGCCGGCGTCAATCTCGAACACCGCGAATTCCTCGGCTCGGCGGCGTTGCTTCGCTTCGGCAAGCCGATTCGTGTGGCCGACTACGCCGATTTGCATCGCCTGGACCCGGAGGGTGCCGTCGCACGCCTGACCGACACGGTCCAGCAGGCGCTTCGGCGCCAGACACTGCACCTGGAAGACGACCGGCTGGCCCGGCTGGTCGAGGAGCTGGGCGATTCGCTGCAGGGTTCGCTGGGTGAGCTGGCCGATCTGCCGCCGCCGGAGCCGCCGCAGCGGAAGCGCTTCATCAAGCGCTGGCTGGGACGACTCGCCGGCCTGTACAGTCGCAGTTCGGCGGCCACGGCTGCCGAGTTCCGCCGGCGTGTCTACACCCGCCAGTTCCTCAGCGAAGTCATCGACCGGGCCTGGCGCGCGGATCCGGAGCGGGTTTCGGAGCTGCGTTTGAACGTGGAGCGCTACATCGACCACCTGCGCCAGACCGAGGTCCGGCAAGCGCTGGCCGAATCGGTCGGTCAACCGGTTACCGGTCGCCTGCTGCGCCTGAAGATGACCGCCTACGCGATCCTGATGGCGCCGATCGCCCTGTTCGGCCTGGTTCACAATCTCCTGCCGTACCTGTTTGCCCGCCTGGGAGCGCTCTTGATCCGGGACGAAGCGATTCGTCTGTTTTCCTATTTCGGCCTGGGCGTGATCGGGTTCGGCGCCTGGTATGCGCTGATCGGCTGGTGGCTGTGGCAGGAGAGTGATCTGGGCCTGGCCGGAACCCTGATCTACCTCGCTGCCCTGCCGCCGACCGGTTTCGTCGCCCTGCGCTACCGCCGCAACGTGCTGCGGTATCGCGACCGCATTCTGGTTCGCACGCTGTTCTGGGATCAGCGCGAGCTGGTGGAATTGCTGCGCAGCGAGCGGGCTCGCATCCAGGATCAGTTCGTCGTTCTTGCCGACCGCTACGGAGTGGCTGCGGACGAAGCGTCCAGGATCAGTTCTTCGGCCGGTTCGCGCAGGTTGTAGCGGGACGCCATGGCCGCGCCGTAGGCGCCGGTGTTGGCGATCAGGATGACGTCGCCCTCGCGGCACTCGGGCAGCAGGCGGTCGAGTCCGAGGATGTCGCCGGTCTCGCAGATCGGCCCGACCACGTTGTAGACGTGATCGCCGGGCTGATCGAGCCGGCTCAGGTTGACGATTTCATGCCAGGCGCCATACAGCGCCGGGCGGATCAGCGAATTCATGCCGGTGGCCAGGCCGACGTAGCGGACCTCGCCCTTGCCTTTGGTCTGGTTGACGCGGGCCAGCAGGACGCCGGCCTGGCTGACCAGGTAACGACCGGGCTCCAGCCAGACCTGTACCGGTCCCGGCAGGTCGTGCTTGAGCTTCTGGAGACCGACGTCCAGCGCGGCCAGGTCCAGCGGCAGCTCATCGGCCCGATCGGGCACGCCCAGACCCCCGCCGAGGTTGATCACGGCCACGTCGGTGAGTTCCCGCGCGGCCTCGCCCAGCGTCTCAAGGGTTCGGTGCCAGTTGTCGGGGTGCAGGATTCCGGAGCCGGTATGAGCATGCAGGCCGGTGATGCGGATGCCGTGGGCTTCTGCCAGGCGTCGGGCGCGCTCGAGCTCGGTCAGCGGAATCCCGAACTTGGCGTGGCTGCCGGCGGTGCGAACCATCTTGTGGTGGCCGAGACCGGAGCCGGGGTCCAGGCGCAGGAAAATCTCGCGACCGGCCAGCTCGTGGCCCCAGTGTTCGAGGATGTAGACGTTGTCGACCGTGATTTTCAGACCCATGGCGAGCGCTTCGCGGAGCTCCTGGCGGCCGGCAAAGTTGGTCGTCAGCAGGATCTGTTCGGTCGTCAGGTTCGGCGCGCTGGCGAGCGCGTGGCGCGCCTCGTTGACCGAAACGCATTCGATGCCCAGACCCTGTTCGGTCAGCGCGGCCAGGATCGCAGGGTGCGGATTGGCCTTCATCGAGTACAGCACCCGGTCGACCGAATCCAGGTCCAGCAGGCGCGCGGCGGCGGAACGCACCTCGGCCAGGTTGTAGACGTAGGCGCAGTCGCGGTCTTCCAGCCGGGCTTCCAGCGCGGCGGCCCGGCGACGCCACCAGGACGGCTGCACCCGGATCGGATCGGCATCGCGGAACAGCTGCTCCCAGGTCGGGCCAAAGACCGAATCGCCTCCCACGCCTCCGGGAATGACCTGCTGGTGCAGCTGCTGGACCAGGCGGTCGGCGTGACGCGACTCGACCACGAAGGTCAGGTTGAGATCGTTGGCCGCCTGGCTGACCTGAAAGATCCGGCGTTGCTCGAATACTTCCAGCGCCGGTCCCAGCCGATGCAGGATGGTCCGGATGCCCAGTCCGACTAGGCTGATGGTGGCGCAGTCGGTCAGAATGTCGACCCGGCAGTGTCGTTCCAGGCGGCGGCGCAGTTCACGCAGCGTGGCCTGGTCGGTGATGTTGGCGCCCGGGTCCAGGGTCACGGTGACGTTCGATTCGGACGTGGACACCTGATCGACGGACAGCCCCAGCGACTTGAATTCGGAAAAGATGTCGGCCAGGAAGCCGACCTGCTGCCACATGCCGATGCCTTCCAGGGCCACCAGGGTCATGCCTTTGCGCTGGACGATGGCCTTGACCTGGGCACCGTGGTCGCGGGCCTGGGGGCTGATCCGGGTGCCCTCGATCTCGGGCCGGTCGACCTGGCGCAGCCACAGCGGTATCCGGAATTCGGTGACGGGGATCAGCGAGCGCGGGTGCAGGGCTTTTGCGCCCATGGCGGCCAGTTCCTGGGCCTCGCGATAGCTGACCATCTTGAGCAGGCGGGCGCCGGGGATCCGGCGCGGATCGGCGCTGAACAGGCCGGGGACGTCGGAATGGATTTCGACGCGCTCGGCTTCCAGGACCGCCGCCGCGCAGCTGGCCGAAGTGTCCGAGCCGCCGCGCCCCAGCAGCACCGTTTCGGCCCGGGAGTTGGCCGCCAGAAAACCGGGCATGACGTGGCAGGGACCCGCGTCGGCCAGTTCCGCCTGAAGGGGCCGATTGGGAGCCGCCGGGCAGTGCGCGGACAAGTATTCGCTGGCCGGCGATCGGTTCGGGTCCTCGGGGCAGCGCAATACCTCGCGGGCGTCCAGCCAGCGGCTCCGGATCCCGAAATGTTGAAGGATGGTGACGGTCAGGCGGCTGCTGAGGAGTTCTCCCTGGGCCATCAGCTCGGCCTGGGCGGCCGGGTTTTCCCACAGCCCCTTTCTTTCCAGGCAGTGTCTCAATCCGGCCAGGGCATCGTCGAGGCCGGCATCGGCCAGGCCGAGTTGTGCGGCCAGATCCAGATGGCGGCGCCGGACTTCCTCCATGACCATGCCGGCCGCCTGGGCCGTTTCGGCACGAGTTTGGGCGGCGAGCAGGTCGGTGATGCCGCGCAGCGCGGAGACCACGACCAGGAGTCGCGCACCCTCGTCCAGCGCGGCCTGCACGGTTTGGGCAATGTGCGACCAATGCGCCGCGTTGGCGACGGAGCTGCCGCCGAACTTGATGACGCGCCAGCAATCCAGGTCGGAACGGTCGGCAGTAGGCATGGTAGATTAAATGCGTAGGCTTCGATTCGAGTGTGTGAGCAGGCAGCCAACCCCGGCAAACCTGTGAGCCTGGGCGCGAGTCTGCCTGAAATGGCGCAAAAGTAGCACAGTTTACGCTCTAATCAATAATGACCCCGGATCCCGTCCTCAATCACCGCTCTGTCGGCCAGTCCGAAACCGGACGCGTTCGCGCCAGCAACCAGGACGCCATTCTGGTCGACGAGGCTGCCCGTCTGTGGCTGGTTGCCGATGGCATGGGCGGGCACGCCGGCGGTGCAGAAGCCAGCAGCCTGGCCCGTGGCACGATACAGGCATCGGTTGCGGCCGGGGCATCGATGCGTTCGGCGATCCTGGCCGCCCATTACGCCATCCGGGCCGAGCAGTCGGCCAATCCGGATCTCTCCGACATGGGCACGACCGTGGTGGCTCTTCGCGAACTCGTCGACGGCTACGAAATTGAATGGGTCGGCGACAGTCGCGCCTACCTCTTCGACGGCGAGAGCGGCCAGCTTCGCCAGCTCACCCGAGATCACAACCTGGCCGGTCTGATGATGGAATCCGGCGCCTTGAGCCAGGCCGAAGCGGCCTCGCACCCGAAGCGCCACGTGCTTACCGATTGCCTGGGACGGCAAGGCGAGAATGAACCGCGGATTGACCGAATCTCGGCGCAGTGGCAGCCTGGCCAGCTGTTGCTGTTGTGCTCGGACGGTCTGAGCGGAGAACTCGGGGACGATCAAATCAGCAGGATCCTGAGTTCCCACTCCGATCTTGGGGAGTTGGCCGATCAGCTCATGTCGGGCGCAATGGCCGCGGGCGCGCGCGACAATATTTCGCTCATTCTGATTCGATCTCCCCTGGAATCGCAGAACCCGGGCCAGGATCCGGGCTGGCGGCGCTGGCTGGGGCGGATCGGCAGGAAAACCTGATCAGCCGGCTGCCGGCCCCTTGTGTTTCCCGAGCACGATCACGGTCTTGCCGGACGCGCGCAACATGCCATCCTCTTCCAGCGTTTTCATGACCCGGCCGGCCATTTCCCGGGAGCAGCCGACGAATCGGCTCAATTCCTGCCGGGTGACCTTGATCTGGGTACCGTCCGGGTGGGACACCGCACCGGGCTCGTTGCACAGATCGATCAAGGCCTTGGCCACGCGGCCCTGGGTATCGAGAAAAGCCAGATGCAAGGCCTTGCGGCGGGTCTGAAGAAGACGTTGAGCCAGCTTGGAGCCGATCGCCGTCATGATCTCGACGGCATGATCCCTGAGTTCGCCGTCGAGCGCTTCTCGTAGTCGATCGTAGTCGACGGCCGCCAATTCGCAACTGGTTCGGGTGCGCACCAGGACTTCGCGCTCCCTGGCTCTCATGAACAAACCCATTTCGCCCAGGAAGTCGCCCGGGTTGAGGTAGCTCAGGATCAACTCTCGACCGTCCTCGCCTTCGGTCGACACCGACAGGGAGCCGTCGACGATGTACAGCAGACTCTGGCCCTGGTCGCCCGGCCGCATCACGACACGCTTGGCATCGAAGTAGTGTCTCTGGCAGATCGCAAGCAGGCGATCCATTGCTTCCCGGTCTACCGGGTAGAATTGCGGTTCGGTCACGTTCGGTCTCTGTTTTCTGATTCGTTGCGAAAGGCCAGCATGGCCGCCACGCCGATACGATTGTGCCCGCAGGAACTACACCCGTCAATTCCAGGTGCATTCTGGCGCCGCGCGCCTGCCGGCCAGCATCGCGTTTTGTCGGGAAATATGAATCGCAATGTCCGATAATGGGAGGTTATCGTTCACGTCTACCTGCGGAAGCGAATGTCATCCATGTCCTCGCGCCGAATCAAGCTACACGGCTTCAATAACCTGACCAAGGCCCTGAGCTTCAACATCTATGACTTGTGCTACGCGACCCGCGAAGATCAGCGCCAGCAGTACATCGCCTACATCGACGAGGCCTATAACGCCGAACGGCTGACCCAGATCCTGACCGATGTTTCCAACATCATCGGCGCAAACGTTCTCAACGTGGCCCGTCAGGACTATGAGCCGCAGGGGGCCAGCGTCACGATGCTCATCGCCGAGGAGCCGGTCGCAAGCAGTGAAGACATCAGCAGTGCCGCTCCGGGCCCGCTGCCGGAAGCCGTTGTCGGTCATCTCGACAAAAGCCACATCACGGTGCATACCTATCCGGAAAGTCATCCGCACGAGGGCATTTGTACCTTTCGAGCGGACATCGACGTGGCGACCTGCGGGGTGATATCGCCGCTCAAGGCCCTGAACTACCTCATTCACAGTTTCGAGTCCGATATCGTGACCGTGGACTATCGCGTGCGCGGCTTTACCCGGGATGTGCGCGGACGCAAGCACTACATCGATCACAAGATCAACTCGATCCAGAATTTCTTCAGCCGCGACACCAAGAATGCCTACGACATGATCGACGTCAACGTGTACCAGGAAAACCTGTTTCACACCAAGATGCGTCTGAAGAACTTCGATCTGGACAATTATCTGTTCGGCATTGATGCCGAACAGATCGAGCGCCGCGAGCGTCAGCGCATCGAGCGGCGCCTCAAGCAGGAAATCCAGGAGTTGTTCTACGGGCGCAATCTGTAAAGCAGGGTCAATGCCCGGCGCCGGGCCGCGCCTTCAGGAGAACGGATCGCGGATGGCGGCTTCCAGCGAGGCGCGAACGTTCCCGGCCTGGTCGACCGGCAAGCCGGTCTCGAGGGCGATTTCGCCGGCCGTCAGCGGTGGCTCGCCCGCTCGGGTTGGCGCATGACCTTCGTCGGCCAACCACAGGCGTAGCTGCTCGGTAACGTCGGAGCGGAAGCGCGGCACGGCGCCGTCTTCCAGGCGTTCGATCAGACGGTCCGGATGACCGCCGACCTTCTCGGCCAGCTCGCTGACCTGGGGCAGAAAGCGTTCGCTTAAAAGACCGCAGCGGTGAAGGGCTTCGGCATCCACCGGACGGGCGTTTCGGGCACGCCAGTCATCCAGAATCAGCGCGGTTGCCTGAACCCGCCGCCGCAGGTTGACGGCCTGTTCCGGATCCAGCGGCCGATCCCCGAGCGGTGCGCTGTCCAGGCGCTGCAGCAGCCGGTCGAGTTCTCCCAGCCGCTCGATGCCCAGACGCAGCAGTCGGTCCGCGAGCGCAAGATCGTCGCGAAGTACATGAACGACGTGAATCTGGCCCCATGCCTGCCAGGGATCGATGGGATCAACTCCGGCCGCCCGCGCCCACTCGTCGCGATCCACCGAGCCGGGATCGGGCAAGGACTCCATCTTGGCGCCGGTTTCGGGCATCTGGGAACTCAGCGCCAGAACCTCGCCGCGACGAACTTCGGCCATGTCGATGGCGTGCGGTTCAAGCCCGTCACCCAGCCATTCCCACCAGGCCCTGGCGTCATCGTTCTGCGCGGTCAGGTAGAACATCTGGCGGCCGGCGGCGACCAGGGCACCGACCGCGCCAACCACGGCCCGATAGCGGTCGGCATCGGTAGTCGTCAGCACCTCGTCGAGGAAGACCGGCAGGGGGCTGGTGTGACGCTCTTGCTGTTCGATCCAGGCAAGTCGAACCGCCAGCATCAGCTGGACTCTCGTACCGGTGGACAGTTCAGCGAGGGCCTGCTGGCGATGGTTTCGTGCATCCAGCGCCGCGAACTGGCCGGCCTCGAAGATCAGCCGGTACCGATGACCGGTGAAGGTGTCCAGCCACTGGTCCGCAGCGACCAGCATCGCCGGCTCGTGTTCGGCTCGGTGCGCTGCCCCGACCTCTTCGATCAGGTAGCGCCCGGCCGCCGAAATCATCTGGTCATCAAGTTCGCCGGCCAAGCGATCGCGCAGAAGATCGAGTTCGATACCGAGTTGCTCGAGCTCCCTGCGCTTGAGCGTATCGGCATGGCGGGTGTGAATTTCGGCGATGCGGCGATTGAGCTGATCGCGGCGCTCGGCGCGCTGCTCGGTCGTCTGGCGCAGGGCTTCGAGCGCCTGGCGATGCTGTTTTTGCGCCCGCTCCAGCAGGTCCGGCTGCTCGGCCAGGCGTTTCTCCAGGCGGGTGATCTCCCGTCTCAGCTCGCGCAGTTCCTGCTCCAGCTGCTGCCAGGCGGAGAACTGTTCGGATTTCTGCCGCAGCGTGGACAGATCGTTGTCGCGGATGCCCGCGTTGTCGAAAATCTCGCTGATCTGCTGCTGGGCCAGATCGATATCCGACTGCAGTTCGGCCACCCGTCTGCGGCGGGCCTGAACGGACTGGTGGAGCTCGGTATGACGGCGCACGCGCGGGGCTAGCTGATGGATCAGTCTGGCCAGTTCTCGTGAAGAGATATCGTCGGGTTCGAGTCCTTGCGCTTTGACTAATCGAGCCGCTTGCTCGCGCTGCCGCTGATGCCGTATCTCGAGCCTTTCCAGGCGCAGGCGCTGTTCATTGAGGCGCTGCGCGGCTTGCTGCCAGTCCTGCAGGTGGTGGCACCACAGCAGAAAGCCGGTCTCCAGGCGCGGGTCGGCGGAAATGCCCAGGTCCTCGGCCATGCCGCGAAACTTAGCCCGAGCCCGCTCCAGGCTGTTGCGCTGGACGTTGAGTTGCTCGCGCAGGTCGCCGGCTCGCGACAGGCTCACTTCATGTTGCCTGGCCGCTTCCACCTCGGTCTCCAGCCGCTCAAGGCGGTTGACCGCTTCGCTTTCGCTCCATCCCAGGGGAGGCTCAATGTCGGTGCCCAGGTAGCGTGATCGAGCGCGCTCGCGATCGCGCATGCGCAAGATGAAGCGTCCCAGCAGGGCCAGCGGCAGACCCACCGCCAGACCCACCAGCAACAGTAACTCGGGATTGGAGGCAATGCGCTCGCCGGACAGCAATCGCAGGCTACCGAGCAGCGCGGCGAGGCCCAGGCTGCCCCAGAGAACGCCTTCCAGCGGGTTGAGCCGGGCCAGCTGCAGCCATTCCTGAAGGGCGCTCCGGGCCGTGCGCAGGTCCTCCTGGGGGCGGCCGCTGGGATTGCGCGAGCCCTGGGCGAGCATCAGCTGCCCGCTCAGGGCGCGGATTTTCTCTCGCAGTCCGAGCACTCGCTCGACCTGCCGTTCCAGCGATTCCAGGGTTTTCTGGTCGAGCCGCTCGACCTGCTCGGGCTGTTCACTGCCGAGGCGGTGTGCCGCCTGGGCCAAGGCTTGCTCGGCCACCGCGACCTGATCGGTCGCAGCGCTGACGTCCTGCTCGGTCTGGGCGAGCGCGTTGCGCGCGTCGGCCAGCTGCGACTGCAGGGCCTCCAGGTCGGCGGGATCGGACATGCCGGTTCGCTCCAGCCGGCTTGAATCCTCGTCCAGCTCGGCCTGCTCCAGCGAAAGCGCCTGGCGTTTCTTCTCGAGCCGTTCCTGCGCCTGCTCCAGTCGTTCCCGTTCATCGCCGCGCATCCGGTCCATGCCGCCCGGAAACTCGTCGATCAGCGTTGCTTCCAGCGCGGCGCGGCGGGCGATGCCGTCCGTCAGGGCCAGCGCATCATCGATCGCGCTCAGCAGCCCGGCCGATCGAGTGGCCTGATGAAGTTCGGATTCCAGGCGGCCCAGCTTCTGCAGCTCTTCGTAGAGCGCAGAGTATTCGGCTTCCTTTTCGCTGATTGCCCGCTGCAGCGCCTCGACCTCGCGAGCCAGTTTCTGCGGTCGGGCCGGCGTGGTGAAAGGCGGCGAAGACAGAACCGCACCGAGATCGTATCCGCCGGCCAGGATCGTGTTGAGTTCGGCGGCGATATGGTCTTCGGTCTGACCAGGAACGGCCAGGTCTTCAGAGCTGACCAGGTAGGCACCCATGGCCTCGGGTCCCGGCAGTCTGGGAGGGTCGACGATCTGTCCGTTGCGTTGCCACTGGACCCGCTGGCCGTTGCGTTCGCAGCGCAGACTGCCTTCCTCGTCGAGCCATTGCGCGGCCAGCTCCAGATACGGCTCGTCGGCCTGCGGATGGAGCAGAGCGCGAGTCGCCCGAATCAGGCTGGATTTCCCCGATCCGTTGGGACCGGTGATCAGATTGACCGTATCGGCGACGAATTCGACCGCAAACGGGCGCTCGATTCCGGGCAGGCGGCGAATCTCCAGTCGGGTCAGTTTCATCGCTTGCCCCGGCGCTGGGCAACCAGTTCGATGAGCGCGCGCTGACCGGCCCGCTGCAGCCAGTCGTGAACCTCCGCATCATCGAGCTCGGCGTCAAGAGCCTGAAACTCTCTCAGCCCCGAAATCCGCCCGAGCTTCAGGCGCGCCTGATCGAGCAGGCGCCGGTAGTCCGGCCCGGCGCGGTCGCGCAGCAAGAGCAGCCGGCGCGCCAGCAGGCCGCACGGGTCGGACTGGTTGGCCAGTTCCTCGAGGTCGAGATTCATTTCGGTTTCGATGCTGAATTTCTGCACGAACAGAACGATGCCGCGCTCCTTCCAGGGCCTGGACTCGTTGAGCAGTTGTGTCGCCGCTGCCGGCAGCTCGCGCTCGAAGCGGCAGCGGCCGGTCAGGGTAATGCGCATTCCGATC
>PWJA01000282.1 GCA_003560975.1 Gammaproteobacteria bacterium | reverse complement strand
GGCAGGGGGCCTTCCACCATATCCACCAGAATACCCAAGGTGTCGCTGATCCCGTCAAACAGCCGCCCACTCAGGATGGGGGCATCGATCAACGCAAGCAGACCCGGCTGCAAAGTCAGCAGGTGACCGGCGAGATTACCGCTGTCCACCGATGAAATGTAAGTCGGTTGCAGCGGCTGCAGCGATTGGGTGTCGTACCAGTTATAGAAGTGGCTACGATATCGTTCCAGACCAACCATTGTGTTCAGCGCACCAGTCGTGCGCTCGATGAGGCGTCCGGTCGGGAGGTAACCGAAGTCGTGCGCGGCCAGATTCGCCAGCAAAGACACGCCCATATTGGTCGGCGACGTGCGATGCGCAACCGCAGCCACGGGATGCTCCTGCACATTGTCCGGCGGCAACCAGTGGTCTTGCGGGCCGACGAAGGTCTCGAAGAACGCCCAGGTCTTGCGGGAAACCGTGCGCAGAAAGCGGGTCTGGTCGGTCGTCAGGTGGGCTTGGCGACGCGTCAGTGGCCGACTCATCCACCAAGCAATCGTTGGTGAGATCAACCACAGCAACAGTATCGGCCCCGCCACCATCAGCACGGCCGGTCGGGTCAGCGCCAGACCCAACGTCGTGATCACTGCAAGCGCGGGAGCAATCGCCATCATCCCGTGGAAGGCCACAAGGCTCCGGCAATGCTGGCGATCTGTATCGCCCGAAGAGGTCCATTCGAGCAGCCGCTGGTGGCTGATCCGCACCCGCCAGAGCGTACGCACCATGGCCTCCAGGCTGAAGAACGCCTCGTAAGGGAGACAGGCGATGGAGAAGATCGCCTGTGCCAGATGCTGACCGGTCGAGCGGGCCGAAGCGGCAAGATGCATACCCCAGCCTGCATCGCTGGGTTTGCGCAGCACGTTCAAAAGCGAGGTGGCCAGCGCAGGGATCAGCAGGATGCCGAGCACCGCCAAGGTCCAGAACCCCGGCGATGCCATCACCGACCAGCCCAGCACTAACAGCAGGGTCAGAGCCGCAGGCGCTAGACTGCGTCGCAGGTTATCAGCCAGTTTCCAGCGCGACAGTGCCGAGAGAGGGTTCTTCCGGGGGTGCCCGTCGAGATCGGGAACCCGGGGCAGCAGCCACCGCGCAATCTGCCAGTCGCCGCGAATCCAGCGGTACCGACGGTTCACGTCCGCGCTGTAGCTCGCGGGAAAGTCCTCGTACAACTGCACGTCCGAGAGCAGTCCCGAGCGCGCATGGCATCCTTCCAGCAGGTCGTGACTCAATATCCGGTTCTCGGGAAAGCGTCCATGGAGCGCCTGTTCGAAGGCATCGACTTGGTAGATACCTTTGCCGATGAACGAACCTTCCCGGAACCAATCCTGGTAAACGTCGGAAACGGCATGCGTATACGGATCGATGCCGGCATCGTTTCCGTACAGTCGCGCATACCGCGACCGGTTGGCGCCGGGCAGGCTCACGGCCACCCGGGGTTGCAGGATGCCGTAGCCCCTGCCAACCCGCTGCTGATCGGCGTCGTAGCACGCCCGATTCAGCGGATGCGCCATGGCGCCCACCAGCTCACGCGCCGCATCACGCGGCAGTTGGGTATCGGTGTCCAAGGTGATGACGTAGTTCACCTGCAACAGGATCGTCGTATCACCGACGACCCGCGAGAAGCGATCCCCGGCAACGTCGCGCAGCAGCGCGTTCAAATCCGTCAGTTTGCCACGCTTGCGCTCGTAGCCCATCCAGATTCGCTCTTGCGGATTCCAGCGACGTGGGCGATGAAACAGGAAAAAGATGTCGCCCCGGTCTCGCGGGTACTTTGCATTCAGCGCCTCGATCCGCTGCGCGGCCAGTCGCACCAGCGCGTGATCCTCGGGCAGGGTTTCCTCCCGCGCATCCTGAAAGTCAGTCAACAGGCCGAAGTGCAGGTTGTCGTCCCGGTTGGCCAGAAACCGGACTTCCAGCGCCTCGACCAGCGCCTCGATGTTCCGGGCGTTGGTGAGCATTGTCGGTGTCACCACCAGAGTGCGTGCTTGCGGTGGGATGCCGTCGGAATAGTCCATGCGCGGCAGAGCGCAGGGTGTGGCCAGCAGCGTCGCCAGCCAGTTCACCAGCGCCACCGCCAGATGACTGGTGCCCAGCACCGCAGTCACACCCAGAAACGGGAGCAGCCAGACCGGTATACCCTGCGCCTGTCCCAGCAGGCCGCCGGTCAACAGCATGGTCAGCAGCGCAATCGTCCCCAGATACAGGCACAGGATCAACCGATGCCCGCAGCGTTGCAGGGACGCTACAATACCGGAGCGTGAACCCACCCGGCGTTCGAGCAGCGGCAAACCCTGGTCGATCAAATAGAAACCCACATGGGTCGCTCGATTATCGCCATCATCGCCATCATCGCGCGCTGCACCTTCGCACGCCAGGTTAAGCGCATGGCGGGCCACCTCGGTTTCAGAAAGCCGACTGGTTTTCGCTATATTCTCCAGAACATGTCGATACCGATCCCGACTGGTAAAATCCATTTTGCCGTACACCCCATCCGGGTCTTCCCGCAGGATTTGCTCGACCCCGCTCATGGTTTCCACAAACTCGCGCCAGTCCGTCGCCCCCAGGGAACGGAGGCTGCCGATGCTGTTGCCGATGGAAACCTGGTCGGCGGCTTGGTGCTGGTTCTCGGTCTGAACCAACTGCTCGATTGTCAGGTTCGACTCGGCCAGTTGCTGCTCAATCCACGTCAGCGGCAAGGCTAGGGCGGCACTACAACCCTGGAGTCGGCGCGTCAGCGCTGCCACGAAGGCACTCGACATCGGCGGGTTCG
>PWJA01000076.1 GCA_003560975.1 Gammaproteobacteria bacterium | reverse complement strand
TGCTGCTGGCCCCGGTCGGCCTGCTGCTGGGCATGCAGTTCGTGCTGCTGGCCAAGCTGTGGCGACTGCACGATCGCAATGAAGACACCCTGGGCGCCGGCAAGACCTACATCGGCGAGGCGCTGGGCAATATTCTGGGCGGCCTGTCCTTCAGCCTGCTGCTGGTGCATTACCTCAACAGCTTTGAGGTCGTCGTGCTCGGCGGCCTGCTGGTGATTCTGGCCGTGCTCTGGACCGGGCGCCGGACCGGTGGCGACGGCTGGATGCTGCCGGGCGGCGGGCGCCTTGCCCTGCTTGGGCTGATGCTGGTCGGTATCCTGGGCTTCCCGGGGCTGCAGGCGATCAATGACTGGGGCCATGATCTGCAGTGGCGCTCGATTGCGCCAGACCATGCGTTACTCGAGGTACGCCAGTCGCGCCACGGCAACATCAGCATCGCCCGACGCGACAACCAGATGAGCTTTTACCGCAGCGGCCACCTGATGTTCGCCGCCGCCGGCCCGGAAGCCGAAAACGCGCATTTCGAAGAACAGGAAGCTGCTGTCTTCGCCCATTTCGGCCTGACCCAGCACCCGAGCCCTGAGCGCGTGCTGCTGATCGGCGGTGGCCTGCGCGGGACGCTGGGCGAAATCCTCAGGCACCCGGTCGAGCAGGTCGACTACGTCGAGCTCGACGAGGTCCTGACCCAGGCCGCCCGGCAGCATCTGGGCACGGCAACGCTGGAGGCACTGGAATCACCGCGGGTTCGGCTGATCCACCGCGATGGCCGGCTGTTCATCAAGGAAAGCCAGGACCAGTGGGACGTGATCCTGGTCGACGTGCCCGACCCGGCCACGGCGGTACTCAACCGGTTCTACACCGACGAGTTCATCGCCCAGGCGCGGTCGAGGCTGAACCCGGGCGGGCTGCTGGTGATCAACTCGGTCTCCACGCCCGGCCTGCGCGGCCGGGCTGTGGCCAATCGCAACGCCACGCTGCGCCACACCCTCGAACTGCATTTCGCGCGGATACTGGTGGTCGGCGACCACAGCCTGATCTACCTGGCCAGCGACGCAGCCGATGCCATCCATGCCGAACCGGGCGAGCTGATCCAGCGCTACCGCAGTCGCGGAATCGACAGCCCGGCCTTCTCGCCCGGCCACTTCGTCCTGCTGCTGGAACCGGGTCAGCTGGCCCGGGTCAACTGGATTCTGGGCCAGCACGGCCGCAGCCCGCAGGCGCACCGCGACGGGCCGCCCTCCCCGCCCTTGCGCCCTCCCGCACCGCTGACGGTCGAGGGGTCTGCACTGGATCCGGTGTTCGCGCCGCTGTTCATCAACAGCGATTTTCGCCCGATCGGCTACTTCCATACCCTGATGTTCTGGGGCGACCTGACCGGCAGCCGGACGGCCGAACAGCTCGGTCGCCTGCTCGACGTGCGCGCGGCGTGGGTCGCGCTGCCGACGGGCCTGATGCTCGGGCTGGTCGGCCTGCTTCGACTGCGTCGGCACCCGAAAGCCACCGGCCCGGATCGTCAGCTGGCCGTGGGCCTGGCCGTTTTCACCACCGGCCTGTCGACCATGGCCATGCAGATCGCCCTGCTGTTCGCCTTCCAGAGCCTGTACGGGTTCGTCTACGAAATGATCGGGCTGATCATCGCAATCTTCATGGCCGGACTGGCCAGCGGCACGGCGATGACCCATGCCCGGGTGCGCGAGCGCGCCAGTCTGAAGGCCCTGGCCTGGGTGCAGGGAGGGATTGCGCTGTTTGCGCTGCTGATCGCCCTGACCCTGCCGCTGAGCGCCCTGCTGCCCTCGGGTACGGCCGTGTTCGCCTTCTTCGCCGCGCTGACCTTTACCGCCGGCCTGCTCAACGGCATCGATTTTCCGCTCACCGCGGCCGCTTTCCGCGCGGTCAACCGCCGGCCCGAGCGCTCAGCCGGTCTGGTCTACGGCATCGAACTGGCCGGCGCCTGCGCCGGGGCCGCCCTGGCCAGCGTGCTGGTGGCGCCGATCATGGGCATCGTGGCCTGCTTCCTTTTGGCGGCCATCGTCAACGGGACTGCACTGGCCGCTTTGTTGATCGCCAGGAGGTAGGCCGCATGCTTCGGGAATTCCGCGCGGCCCCGCTGGTCTATTGAGAAGTGGAGCCCTGTCGCGCGGTCGCTGGCATCGCCAGCACGGTACCCGCGACGGCTGCGCGAATCCATGAAAATTTCAGGCTGGCCTATGTCTTCGAAACACGCGCAAGACTCCCCCCGCTCCAGCTCCCGCCGTGACCTGCTGCAAGGCGGTGCGGCCGGCCTGTGCGTCATGTGCATGGCGCGCGCCGGCGTGATGCCGGCCGAAGCGCGCGAGATACCGGCCGATGCCGGCCGCGGACTGGTCCGGCCACGACCAGCCGCATGGTTTACCGAGCTCGGCGGCGATCGTCTGCGCTGTGATCTGTGCCCCTGGCACTGCGAGCTGACGCCGGGCGAGACCGGGCGCTGCCGCGTGCGCCGCAACCATGGCGGCCAGGGGCAGACCTTGGCCTACGCCAACCCGGTGATCGTGCAGGAGGAGCCGATCGAACGCCTGCCCTTCTTCCATGTCCACCCCGCCAGCCGCACCCTGGCCCTGACCACCGCCGGCTGCAACCTGGGCTGCAAGTTCTGCGAGGTCTGGGATGTGGCCCAGGTCGGGCCGCACGAAGTGCACGCCTACGACATGCCGCCGGAGACGGTCGTCGAGCAGGCCCGGGTTGCCGGACTGCGCTCGATCAGCTATGCCTTCGGCGAGCCGGTGGTGTTTTTCGAGTACATGGTCTCGATCGCCGAGCAAGCCAAAGCGGCCGG
>PWJA01000177.1 GCA_003560975.1 Gammaproteobacteria bacterium | reverse complement strand
TTTGCTGCGCGCACTGGCCCGGCTCGCGGCACTGGGGGGGCTGCCGATGCTGCGACGGGTCGGCGAAAGCTTCGGTACCTGGCACTACCGGATCGGCGGAAGGAAACGACGCCGCCTGACCCGGCAGCTGGTCCGGGCACTCGGCCCTCGCCCGGCCGGCGGACCCGCCCCCGGCGAGATCCTGCGCGAGGCCTACCGCATCAACGATCGGGCCATCCTCGAGATCCTCGCGCTCTATTCAGGCGCCATCAGCGCAGCGCAAATGGCCGGCGCCTGCCGGGTCAGCGGGACAGAAGCGCTCGATCGCGCGCTGGATCGAGGGCGCGGGGTCGTCTTGCTCGGCATGCACATGGGCAACGGCGTGGGCCTGGCCGTGCACCTGGCCGCCGCTGGCTATCCGATGCACGTGGTCTACCGTGAGTCCAACAAGGTCACGCCAGACTTTTTCCGCAAGGGCAATAAGCGCCAGGGCCTCGGCGCCATTCCGGCTCGGCCGGCAGCCGCCGGCGTGCGCAAAATGCTCACGGCCCTGAAGGCAAACCAGGTGATGTTCATCCTCATGGACCAGGCCAGCAAGCACGGCGGCGTTCCGGTCGACTTTCTTGGCAAGCGGCTGCACATGCCGCCCGGCCCGGTGGAACTGGCCCGACGCACCGGCGCCTGCGTGGTCCCGGCGTGGCTGGTCGGCGTCGACCAGCGCTGGCACTTCCATCTCGGAGAACCGATCCTGACCGACCCCGCGCGCGATCTGGCCGAAGAGGTTAAAATCCTCGCTGATCTGATGCAGGCTCATATCCTGGCTCATCCCCAGTGGTGGAGCTGGCATCAGCGACGCTGGTCGCGGCATGCCTTCAATCCGGAGCCGCCGCTGGCGGACACAACCCCGGACATTCATCGTTGACAGGACCCGGCCGATGCCCTTGCTGACTCAGCGAATCCTGCGCGGACTCAAACCGGCCGCCTTGAACGCCAGCCGCCCGCCGGCCCGCCACGATCAGCCCGAACGCATCGTGCTTGGGGTCCGAAACGGCGCTCGTCCATCGGCCAGGCCGCCGGTGCGGATCTACCTGGGCACCGAGCGCGGACAGTTTCGCGCCGAGCGGGCCTTTCTCTGGTCAGTGGAGAAACATCGAGATCCAACAAGGATTTATGAAATTTACCTGATGCGCGATCTGAAAGGTTTCGGGCGTCGCTTCTGGCTGACCGGGTTCACCAATTACCGCTTTGCCATTCCCGCGTTTGCCGGCTTCAAGGGCAAGGCCATCTACAACGACGCCGATCAGATCTACCTGAAAGATCCGGCGCTCTTGTTCGATACCCCGATGGATCAAGCCGGCTTTCTGTCGATCAACGACCGCGATACCTCGGTGATGCTGCTCGACTGCCAGCGCATGCGCGAGGTCTGGAACGCCCATGATGTGCGTCGACTCGGGCGCAAGGCGCTTGAGGCCAGGGCGCGCAAGGCCGGGCTCTGGGGAAGCCTCGATGCCGGCTGGAACGCCCGCGACAGCGAGTACGATCCGGAGCGCTCGCACCTGGTTCATTTCACCACCCTGCACACCCAGCCGTGGCGCCCCTTTCCCGCTGAATTCGTCTACTTCGACAACCCCACCGATCCGCTCTGGCCGGAGCTGGAGGACGAAGCCCTCCAGGCCGGCTTTCTTCCGGTTACCGCCAGCCGCCCGTCGAGCCAGTGGCCGGGGGCGGCCGCGCGCCTGGCCCCCCAGTGGCGAACCCTGCTGGGCCCGAAAAAGCCGGCCGTCCGGGTTCCGGAAAGGACCGTCGAAAAGCTGCTGGAAGGCGTGCCGGACCAGGACCTGGCGTGGGTGCTGGAGCGCCTGTTCAGCACTTCCGAGACCCTCCGCCTGAACGTGGATGAACCCCTGTTTCACGGGCGTCGTCGAACCCGGCGCAGCCTCTGGTACTGGCAACAACAGCTTACCGCCGCTTCGCGCATGCACCCTTCCGTTCGCTGGACGCTGCGCTACCGCAGTCCCTGGGGACGCGTGCGGCACCACGTTGGCGGTCCGGCAGGCGTCGGGCCGGTCAAGGTCATCTGTCATCGCAAGCCCGGCCACAACAACCAGGCCCGCGCGATCGGGCGCCGGCTGGCCGAGCTGAGCGGGCGCGAATTGCTCGAAATCCCGATCCAGGACAGCGAAGGCGGTTTCGTCCTGCGGCGCCTATTCCGACGTCGCGCGGGGCCCAATATCAACCCGACCCTGGCCGGAGGGATCGTCGTCGCCGGAGGCTGGCTGCCGACCCGGATCGCGCGCAACATGCAGGCGCAGGATCCGACCCAGCGCCTGATCCTGAGTGGCCGAAAAGCCGGGCCGGCCGAAGCGCTGGGCTGCGTTCTCATCCAGTGCCGCCACTTCGGCCTGCCGCCGCACCCCAATCGGATCACCACCACCCTGCCCTTGAACAGCGGCCATACGCCGCCGGCTACGGCGACCGAACGCTGGCAGCCCTGGCGCGACGCAGACCGCAAGATCGCCGTTTTCGTCGGTGGCGACTCCCGCTCGCATCGGCTCGATGCGGCAGCTGCCGGCGCGCTGGCACGCCAGACGTCGGCCTTCGCCCGCGACCAGTCCGCACAGCTGCTCGTGGTCACCGGTCGCCGCAGCCGGTCCATCCTGAGCGCGTTGAAAGAAGGCCTGGCCGACGACGACCTGCTGTACGCCTGGCGCGAGCACGATTCGGAAAACCCCTACGGCCTGGCGCTGGCCTGCAGCGACATCCTCGTGGTCACCGGGGAAAGTGAATCCATGCTGGCCGATGCGGCTGGCCGCGGCCGGCCGTTCCTGATCTGGCCAACGCCCGCGCG
>PWJA01000233.1 GCA_003560975.1 Gammaproteobacteria bacterium | reverse complement strand
GTTCAGGGTTCAGGGGGTGCACGGAGCAGGTTTTCCGGAAACCGGAAACCGTAACCCGTAAACCGTAACCCTTAACCCGTAACCCTTAACCCAAAACCTTCAAGATAAGGGTTTGATCCGGCTCTGCCCGTCGGGGATGTAACCCCGACCTACAGTCTCTCCGTAATCGTCAGGGTGGTGTTGGGGACGTCGAGGATGGAGACGGGGGGGGTTTGGCCCTGGAGGTCGCCGGGGTTGGGTTGGACGTCGCCGGTCATGGATACGCGTGCGGTGATGACGATTTCGGGGAAGGCGGAGAGGTTCATGCCTTCGACCATGGCGTCGCTGTCGCTCAGGCCGATGCGGGTCGGCAGGTCGGCGACGGTCATGCGGCGTACGGCCAGCGGGGTTGGCGGGCCGCTGGCGGCGCGGGCGACGACGAATACGGTTTCGGAGCCGCTCAGGCCGTTGACCAGTTCCGGATCGATGCCGATTTCCACACCAAAGCTGGGCTCCGGTGCTTCGGCGACGGCCGGGCGGTCGGGCTGGGCCTGCGGCTGGGCGGGCGCGTCCATGGGCGGATGGCCGGGCGGTACCGGCGTGCTCGGGTCGACCGGGCCGGGGCGCGCGGACGGGCCGGCGCTCGACGGATGATCCGGGGGCAGGGTGGCGCCGGGCCGCAGCGGGCCGGCGGTGCGGCGACCGTCATCGGTGGACGGGTGCCCCGGCGGCAGGCTGTCCTGGCCCGGGCGCAGCGGCGGCGCCGATCGCGGTGGCGGCAGTTCGCCGGGGTCTTCGCCCAGCTCCATGCGGGCCTGGGCGATCTGGCCGCGCACCGAGTTGTAGACGCTGGAGTTGGGGTCGAGCATGGGCACGAGGCGTTCCCACCAGGCGATCGCGCGCTGGTACTGGCCTTCCTGGAAGGCGCCGATGCCCATCAGCCACAGGGCTTTCTGCTGATCGGGATCGACCGCCAGGGCCTGGTTGAGGAGCTGGCGGGATTCGGCCGGCAGGCCGCGCCGGTTGCCCATGAACATCAGGGTCTCGGCCAGCTCGACCTTGACGAACGGATCGGTATCGTCGATGTACAGCGCCCGCCGCAGCGCGTGCTGGGCCGAGCTGAACTCCTGGATGTTCTTGTAGGCCATCCCCAGCCGGGTCCACTGCTCGGCATCGTCCGGATTGCGTTCCAGGCTGCGCGCGATCTGGGTCAGGTCGGCGCGCAGCTGGGTGACGGGCGCATCGTCCGGGGTCAGGCCGGCCGGCTCGCCGACCAGGTTGTAGAGCAGGAACGTGGCCACCGGTACGGCCAGGGCGAGGGCGGCGATCAGGCCGACGCTCACCGGGCGGGGACCCGCGCCGGCGTTGGCCAGCTCGGTCCGCAGCGCCTTGCGGCGTTTCGCGTAGTCGTCCGGCTCGAGCTCGTCGATGAGCTCGTCCAGTGCGTCCAGCCGGCGCTGGATCCGGGCCCGCTCGGGGTCACCGCGGCCGAGCAGGGGGCGGACGACGAAGAAAGCGGCCAGGCAGACCGCGAGTGCGGCGATGAGGAGAAAGACAGGGGTACTCACAGGGCTTGACGTCTCTTTTTGATGACCACGACGGCGCTGATCAGGCCGCCGATCAGGAGAAGCAGCGGGCCGCCCCACAGCAACACGGTGTGCCCGGCCAGCGGTGGCCGGTAGAGCACGAAGTCACCGTAGCGGTCGACCATGAACTGGCGGATTTCCATGTCCGAGCGATTGTCCTGGAGCATGCCGAACACCTCCATGCGCAGATCCCGGGCCAGGGGCGCGGTGGACTCCGACAGCGATTCGTTCTGGCAAACGGTGCAGCGCAGCTCGTTGGTCAGGGCCTTGAACCGACGCCGCTCCAGCTCGCTGCGAAACGGCAGCGGCTCGATCGGGGAGATCATGCCGCCCATCCGCCCCTGCTCGATGGGGCGGGTTGCACCCGGCTGCTCCTGGCCCGGAGGTTCGCTCGCCGGGGCTTCGCTCTGGGCGCCGATCGGCGCGCTCAGGAGCAGGCTCAGGGCCAGGCCGGCCGCACCCAGCGCGGGCCCGGCAAACGGGAAAAGTTTCATGAACCTGCCTCCGTGCGCATTTCCAGAATGCGTCGCATCAAATCGTCGAACACCACCTGGTCGACCGGGCCGATGTGCTTGTGGCGGATGATGCCGCGGTGGTCGACCAGAAAGGTTTCCGGGGCGCCGTAGACGCCCAGGTCGATGGCCGCGCGGCCTTCGAAGTCGACCATGTGGAAGGTCCAGGCATCGCCGAAGCGGCCCAGCCATTCCAGCGCCTCGCCGCGCTCGTCGCGCCAGTTGAACCCGACCAGCGGAACGCCGGCTTCCCGGCCGAGACGTTCGATGTAGGGGTGCTCGACCCGGCACGAAAAACACCAGCTGCCCCACACGTTGAGCAGAAACGGCTGACCGCGCAGGTCGGCCGTGCTGCGCATCACGTCCGGGTCGTGCAGCCCGGGCAGGGTGAAGTTGGGCACTTCCCGGCCGACCAGGGGTGAAGTGACCTGGCGGCGCTGTTCGGCGGTGGGCAGGCTGATCAGCAGCAGCGCGACCAGGCCCAGAAACACACCCAGCGGCACAAGCATTCGGATCATGCCGGCACTTCTCCCCCGCTGTGGGCATGCTCGGACGCCTCGGCGCGCTGCTGCCGCCAGTAGCGGCGGTCGGAGGCGGCGATCAGGCCGCCCAGGGCGAGCAGGAAGGCCCCGCCCCAGATCCAGCGCACGAACGGCTTGATGTGGACGCGGATGCTCCAGGCGCCGGTGCCGTCGGACAGCGGCTCGCCCATGGCGACGTAGAGATCATGGAACACGCCGGGCCGCAGGGCGACCTGGGTCATGACCTGCTGGCCGCGATGGTAGAGGCGCTTCTGCGGGTTCATCGAGGTGATTTCGCGCTCGCCGCGATAGACCGTGAAGCGGCCTTCCTCGGCGATCCAGTTCGGCCCCTTGACCTGGGCGACTTCGTGCAGCTGGAAGCGATAGCCGGCGACTTCGAGCGAGTCGCCCGGCGCGAAGCGCACGTCGCGCTCGTAGGTCATGGACTCGACCATGCCCACGCCGATGACGAACACGCCGACCCCGGCATGGGCCAGCATCATGCCGACCTGGCCGCGCGGCAGCCGGAAGCGCGTGGCCTGCTTCTGGCGGAAGAAGTAGCTCAGCGAGCCCATGATCAGCCACAGCCCGCCGATCCAGCCGGTGATGGCGCGCAGGTTGAACGCCCCGATCGCGGCGGCGATGACCAGCCCGCCGATCACGGCCACGACCATGCTGATCAGCAGCGGCGAGACCACGCGCTTGAGCTCGTCCTGGCCCCAGCGGCTGAAGGGTCCGAGCGGAATCAGCATCACCACCGGAGTCATCAGCAACACGAACATGGCGCCGAAGTACGGCGGTCCGACCGAGATCTGGCCCCAGCCCATGAAGTCGATGATCAGCGGGTAGAGCGTGCCGAGCAGGACCATGCCGGCCGAGACGGTGAAAAACACGTTGTTGAGCAGCAGGGCGGTTTCGCGACTGACGAAATCAAAGCCCTTGCCGGTCATGATGCGCGGGGCGCGGATCGCGTACAGGGTCAGGGAAGCACCGGTCACCAGCGCCATGAAGGCCAGGATGAACACGCCGCGCTCGGGGTCGGTGGCGAACGCATGGACCGAGGTCAGCACGCCGGAGCGGACCAGGAAGGTGCCGAGCAGCGAAGTCGAGAAGGCGGCGATGGCCAGAAGCACGGTCCAGGCCGGGAAGGCGCCGCGTTTTTCGGTCACGGCCTGGGAATGTATCAGCGCGGTCCCGAGCAGCCACGGGATGAACGAGGCGTTCTCGACCGGATCCCAGAACCACCAGCCGCCCCAGCCCAGCTCGTAGTAGGCCCACCACGAGCCCAGGGTGATGCCGCCGGTCAGGAAGGCCCAGGCCATCAGGGTCCAGGGCCGCGACCAGCGCACCCAGTCGCGCTCGACCCGGCCGCCGAGCAGGCCGGCGATGGCGAACCCGAAGGCCACCGAAAAGCCCACGTAGCCCATGTAGAGCAGCGGCGGGTGGAAGATCATGCCCGGGTCCTGCAGCAGCGGGTTCAGGTCCTGGCCGTCGGGCGGCCCGGGCAGGATGCGGTCGAAGGGATTGGAGGTCAGGATGGTGAACAGCAAAAAGCCGATCGAGATCATCCCCATGACCGCCAGAACCCGGGTCAGGAAGACCTTCGGCAGGACCTTGCGCGAGAACACGGCCACGGCCAGCATCCAGCCCGACAGCATCAGGATCCACAGCAGCAGCGAGCCCTCGTGGCTGCCCCAGGTGGCGCTGAGGCGGTAATACCAGGGCAGCAGCAGGTTGGAATTGATCGCCACGTTGACCACGGTGAAGTCGTGGCGGATGAACAGGGTGGCCAGCGATGCGAAGGCGGCCAGGGCGAACACGAAATGCCCGGCGACCAGCGACGGCGCCAGCCGCATCAGCGCTTCGTTGTTGCGATAGGCCCCGTACAGCGGCACGGTGGCCAGGAGAATGGCAAGAATCAGGGCGAGGATCAGGGAAATCTGGCCGAACTCAGCAATCATGCGCGGGTCTCCTGCGAAATGGTCCTGATGCAACGCGCCCCGGACGGGCGCGCTGTTTCAATGCGGTATCTAGGATACCGATTATGAATTACGGAGGCTAGTACCCGGACTGGTTTTGCGCCTGGCGCGACGTCGGCATGTTGACTTCGTGCGGGGTGCCGGCTTTTTCCAGCGCCCGGGCCACTTCGTTGGGCATGTAGGTCTCGTCGTGGCGGGCGAGCACTTCGCGGGCGTGGAACACGCCATCCGGGCCGATGTTGCCGTGCGCGATGACCCCCTGGCCCTCGCGAAACAGGTCGGGCAAGATGCCGGTGAAGGTCACCGGGATTTCGTGCGCGCCGTCGGTCACCTGGAAGCTGACCAGCAGGCTGTGCGGATCGCGGCTGACGCTGCCTTCCGAGACCAGCCCGCCGAGGCGGAAGTGGCGGTCGGCCGGCAGGGTCTGGGCATGAACGTCGGACGGGCTGATGAAGAACAGCATGTTGTCCTGCAGGGCGGTGATGGCCACCGTTGCGGCTGCGCCCACGCTGAGCACGATCAGGCCGACCACGGCCAGTCTTTTCTTACGCGTTGGGGTCATCTGAGTATTCTCCTTGCGCCAGGGCCAGTTCTTCCTGCAGCTCCGCCCGCAGGCGCTTCCTCTTGAGGATCGGCTGGACGATCTGCCAGGCGACAATCATCGCAAAAATCCCGTAACTAGTCCAGACGTACGGGGCATATTCGAACTCCGGAATCATGCCGTTGCCTCCATTTTCTGCCGCACCCAGCCCTTGCGCCGGTCCTGTTCGACCAGTTCGTTGCGCGAACGATCCAGCAGGGCGGCGCCGAACATCAGTTTGGTCGCGATCACCATCCACCACAGCGGCGGCATCATGCTGGCGTCCATGCTCGATTCACCGAAAAAGCTGATCGTCGAGCCCTGGTGCAGGGTGGTCCACCACTCGACCGAAAAGTGAATGATCGGGATGTTGACCAGGCCGACCAGGATCAGGATGCAGGCCACGCGCGCGCCCTTGCGCTTGTCTTCGAAGGCGGCGTACAGGCCCATGATGCCCAGGTAGACGAACAGCAGCACCAGCATCGAGGTCAGGCGCGCATCCCAGGCCCACCAGGTGCCCCACATCGGCCGGCCCCAGATCGAGCCGGTGGCCAGGCAGATGGTGGTGAAGGCCGCGCCGATGGGCGCGCCCATCATGGCCATGATCTCGGTGGTACGGATCCGCCAGACCAGGGCGATGATGGCCAGGATGGACATGACCAGGTAGCCGGCCATGGCCTGCCAGGCGGCGGGCACGTGGACGTAGAGGATGCGGAAGCTGTCGCTTTGCTGGTAGTCCGGCGGGACCACGAACAGGGCCTTGTACAGGCCAAAAGCGGCGCAGACTGCGGCGCCGGCCCACAGCCAGGGCGCGACCACCTGGCAGACGCGGTAGAAAACGGGCGGCGAGCCCAGCTTGTGAAAACCGACCTTGATTTTTTTCCAGATCATTCGATGTTGAGCTTCAAAGCAGCGGTGGTGGCCAGGGGAACCAGCGGCAGGGCCAGGATCAGCAGTGCCGCGAGCAGACCCAGGTGGGCCTGGGGCGAAAGCCCGTCGGCGGCCGCGGAAACGGCCCCGGTGGCAAAGATTAGCACGGGAACCACGAGCGGGAAAATCAGAATCGACAGCAGCACGCTGCCGCGGTTGGTGCCCAGGGTCAGGGCCGATGCCAGGCCGCCGATCAGCGACAGAAGCGGCGTGCCGATGAGCAGGCTGAGCATGAGCACGCCCAGGGCGCGATCGGGCAGGTAGAGCATCTGCGCGGCCACCGGCGCGAACAGGATCACCGGCAGGCCGGTGATGAGCCAGTGGCTGAACAGGCGCACCGCGACCAGCAGCCCGACCGGGACTTCGCCGGTCCACCACTGCTCCAGGGTGCCGTCTTCCAGGTCCGGTCGAAACAGGTGTTCCAGGGCCAGCAGGCTGGCCAGCAGGGCCGCCACCCAGACCATGCCCGGGGCGATCGCGGCGAGCAGGTTCGGACCCGGGCCCACGCCCAGCGGCACCAGGATCAGGACCGCGAACAGAAACACCAGCGGCATCAGCGACTCGCCGCCGTGGCGCACGGCCAGGCGCAGGTCGCGCCGGAGCAGGGCGAGCAGGGGGCGCCCGTTCATTCGTCGGGCCGCCCGGCCGGGGAAATCAGCAGGCGCCCGGGCTCTTGCTCGAGGCGCGGCTGGCGCTGGTGGGTCGACAGGGCGACGGTGCCGCCGTCGGCCAGGTGCTCATTGAGCAGACGGTCGACCAGTTCACCGCCGGCGTCGTCGAGGCTGGCGTAGGGCTCGTCGAGCAGCCAGATCTCGCGCCGGGCCACGAGCAGGCCGGCCAGGCCGACGCGCCGCTTCTGTCCGGCCGAGAGGGCGCGGGCCGGGCGCAGTCCGAGACCGGCCAGGCCGACGCGGGCCAGGGCCTGGTTGACGGCCAGGCCGGGCCGGCCGCAGAAGCGCGAAGCGAACTGGAGGTTTTCGCGTACCGACAGATCGCCCTTGACCGCTCCCAGGTGGCCCAGGAAGGCCAGCAGCGCGTTTCTGTCGACGCGTCCGCACGCCGGGGCAAGAATGCCGGCCAGAACGCGCAGCAGGGTGGTCTTGCCGCTGCCGTTGGGGCCGGACACGACCAGCGCCTGGCCGGCGCCCAGGTTGACGTCGACCGGCTCGAAGACGAGCTCGCCGGAGCGGGTAAAACCGACCTGTTCGGCGCTCAGCAGGGCACTCATTTCAGGGCCTGCCTGTTGCCGCAATCGCGGCCGGCATGGTTCTCATCGGGGGCGTTTCGAAGATGTATACGGCAGACGTCTTCGGATATCGTACCATCGTGCGCCGCGCAGGGATGGACTGATGCCAGCCTGCAACCGATTGGCCGTTCGGACGGTCTCATGATTGCTTTCAAGGGCATAAGGGCACGATTCGACATGAGCGACTACGACTACGACCTGTTTGTGATCGGCGCCGGCTCCGGCGGGGTGCGCGCCTCGCGGATCGCGGCCGGCCACGGCGCCCGCGTTGCGATCTGCGAGGAATCGCGCGTCGGCGGGACCTGCGTGATCCGCGGCTGCGTGCCGAAAAAACTGCTCGTCTACGCCTCCCAGTTCGCCGAGAGCTTTGCCGATGCCCCGGGCTACGGCTGGACGGTGCCGCCGGCCGAGTTCTCCTGGGCGGATCTGATCGCGGCCAAGGATCGCGAGATCGATCGCCTCAACCGGGTCTACCTGGGCCTGCTCGACAACGCCGGGGTGGATCTGCACATGGGGCGCGGGCGGCTGATCGATGGCCACACCGTGGCCGTGGGCGAGCAGCGCTTCACGGCCGAAAAGATCCTGATCGCGACCGGCGGCCGGCCGTGGGTGCCCGACATCCCCGGCGCGTCGCTGGGGTTTTCCTCCGACGAGGCATTTCACCTGGACCGCCTGCCCGAGCGCATCCTGATCGCCGGGGCCGGCTACATTGCCGTGGAGTTTGCCGGCATCTTCAGCGGCCTGGGCGTCGACGTCACCCTCGCCTACCGGCGCGATCGCATCCTCAGGGGCTTCGATGACGACATCCGCCGCGCCGTCGAGGCCGGCATGGAGGGCCGCGGAATCCGCTTCCGCTACCACGCCGCCCCGGCCCGCCTGGAGACGGTCGACGACGGGATCGAGGTGACTTTTTCCGACGATCACGCCGAGACCTTCGACGCGGTGATGTTCGCCACCGGCCGGGCGCCCTACACCTGGGACCTGGGCCTGGAGGACGCCGGGGTGCACACCGGTCCGGGCAACCGGATCGAGGTCGACGAGTTCAGCCGCACCTCGGTGGCCAGCGTGTTCGCCGTCGGTGACGTGACCGACCGGGTCAACCTGACCCCGGTGGCGCTGATGGAGGGCCATGCCTTCGCCGATACCCAGTTTGCCGGTGCCAAACGGCCGATCGACCATGCCGACACCCCGGCGGCGATCTTCTCCCAGCCACCGGTGGGTACGGTGGGCCTGAGCGAGGAGCAGGCGCGCGAGCAGGGCCTGGAGGTGAAGGTGTTCCGGTCGCGCTTTACGCCGATGAAATATACTCTGGCCGGGCGCGCCGAGAAGGGCATGATGAAGCTTGTCGTCGACGCCCGCAGCGACCGGGTTCTCGGCTGCCACGTGGTCGGCCCCGACGCGCCGGAAATGCTGCAGGGCTTCGCCGTGGCCGTGCGCGCCGGCTTGACCAAGGCCGATTTCGACCGCACCATCGGCATCCATCCGACCGCGGCCGAAGAACTCGTGACCTTGCGCCAGCCGGTCTGACCGGCGCTGCTGAACCAACCAACCGACTGGAAACCGATTCATGCCTAGATTGTTCGTTCTGCTACTTCTTCCGGCCCTGGGATTGGGCTTGTCCTTCCCGGCCGCGGCTGCGGCGAAAGCGGGCGCGTTCAGCGACCGCTGGATCATCGAGCTCGCCGACGCGCCGACCCTGGAATTTACCGGCAGCAACGCGGCGTTGCAGCACGACGGGGCTGCGCGCGCGCCGATGCTGGAAGCCACCGCGCCGTCGGTGACCGGCGTTCGGCGTTTCGATGCCGGGGCCGAGCACGTGCGCGCCTACGAAAGCTATCTGCAGCAGCGCCAGGCGGAGTTCATCGACCGGGCCAGCGCCGAGCTCGGCCGCAAGATCGCGGCCGAGGGCCGTTTCCGGCACGTGGCCAACGGGGTGGTGTTGTCGGTCAGCCCGGCCGAGGCCGAGCGCCTGCGCGGCTTGCCCGGGGTCCGGGACGTCCATCGCGAACGCCTGTATCGCCTGGAGCTGAGCGAGGGCCCGGAGCTGATCGGTGCGCGCGCCGTGGCCGCGGGCGGCAATGGTCTGCCGGCGGCCCGCGGCGAGGGCATCGTGGTCGGCGTCATCGACAGCGGCATCAACTGGAACCATCGCGCCTTTTCCGACAACCCGACCGACTCGGGCGGCTACAGCTACACCAACCCCTTCGGCTCCGGCCTCGGCCTGTGTTCGCAGGCCAACGTGCCGTGCAACGACAAGCTGGTCGGGATCTATGATTTCACCGACGACTCCACCGACGGGCGCGATAACGGGGGTCACGGCACCCACGTCGCCGCGATTGCCGCGGGCAACGAGTGGCAGACCGGCATCGGCGGCGTTGCGCCGCGTGCCCACATCGTCTCCTACCGGGTCTGCGTGGACGAAGATCCCAGCGATCCCGACGCCGGCACCTGCCAGGGCGGGGCCATGCTGCAGGCCATCGATCAGGCCGTGGACGACGGGGTTGATGTGGTCAACTTCTCCATCGGCGGCGACCCGCTGGATCCGAGGAGCAGCGTGACCGCGCGCCGGGTCCTCAATCTGCGCGACGCCGGCATCTCGTTCGTGCCCTCGGCCGGCAACAACGGTCCCGATCCGGCCACCGTCGGCTGGCCGGCCGAAGCGCCGTGGATTTTCGCTGTCGGCAGCAGCACCCACAGCTCCCGCACCGGGCAGCGGGTGACCATGAGCGGGGTCGGCGCCTGGTTCATCGTCTACGGTGAGGGCAGCCCGAGCCTGCCGAGCCCGCCGCTGACCAGCGTGCCGCTGCGCGCCGGCGATGCCGTCGGCGGCACCCTGGAAGGCTGCGAGGCGTTTCCGGCCAACGCCTTCGACGGCGGGGTGGCCCTGCTCCGGCGCGGCGGCTGTCTGTTCAGCGAAAAAGTCGGCAACGCGGCCGCCGCCGGTGCCGTGGCGGTGGTCATGATCAACAACGTGAGCGGCGACCCGATCGTGATGGGCGGCCTGGAGGGCACGACCATCCCCGCAGGCATGGTGCGCCAGATCGACGGCGAGCAAATCCGCGCCGCCCTGGCCGGCGGCGAGCGCCCGATCAGCCTGCCGTCAGCGACCCTGACCATCCGCGACGACAGCCTGGCCGACCAGGTATCGGGCTTTTCCTCGCGCGGTCCGTCGGAAAACGCCGCCGGTTTGATGAAACCGAACGTGGTCGCACCGGGCCAGGGCATCCAGGCCGCGTACGTGCCCAGCTCGACCTCGATCGTGCGCCAGAGCGGTACCTCCATGGCCAGCCCGCACGCGGCCGGCGGCATGGCCCTGCTGCGCCAGCTCGAGCCGGGCTGGACCCCGGCCGCGCTGAGCTCCGCCCTGGAAACCACCGCCGAGACCGAGCCGGTGACCGGACCTTCCGGCCCCGCCGATATCTTCGAGCGCGGAGCCGGGCGCATTCGGGTGGACCTGGCTGCCCGCGCCGGTCTGTATCTGCCCGTGTCCCGGGCCGAGTTCCTGGCCGCCAACCCCGGTGTCGGCGGTGATCCGCGCGCGCTGAATCTGCCCGGCCTGGTCGACGAGAACTGCGCCCCTTCGTGCACGTTCACCCGCACCGTCCGGGCCCTGCGAGACGGCAGCTGGACGGTCGCCGGCGAGGGCGAGGTGGGCGTGACGGTCAGCCCGGACAGCTTCAGCCTGCAGGCCGGGCAAGCGCGCGAGTTGACCATTACCGTAACGCCGTCGGCGACCGGCAGCAGCGAGCTGCAGCACGGCGCGGTGGTACTCACCCCGCCCGGGGCGGCGCCGCTGGTCACCCAGCGCCTGCCGATCGGGGTGCGCGCGTCCACCGGCCAGGTCAACCTGCCGGAATTCGTCCGCATCGACGCCGAGGCCAACCAGGGCCGCATCGCTCTCAACCTCGGTTTCATCGACGACCTGCCCGAAGCGGGCTTCC
>PWJA01000092.1 GCA_003560975.1 Gammaproteobacteria bacterium | reverse complement strand
CGGGGTATGGAAGCTGGAGACAAGCCTACTAATATAGCGCGGCTGGTGAAGGCGGCGCAAAACGATCGTGTGGAGGGGGACGGTTTACGGTTCACGGTTTACGGTTTCCGGTTTCCGGTTTCCGGTTTCCGGTTTCCGGTTTACGGTTTACGGTTTACGGTTTCCGGTTTCCGGTTTCCGGTTTACGGAAAACCCGACTACGGCCCGTGCGGTAGGTCGGCCCTACGTGGCCGACGGGCAGAGCCGGGTAAAACCCTTATTTCGAGGGTTCGGGGTTCAGGAAAACCCTCCAATGGCCCGTACCGCGGCCGACGGGCAGGGCTCGGCCGTTTACCGCTCCGCTACGGTACGATGCATCTCCCTGAACCCTGAACCCTGAACCCTCCAAAATAATGACCTCCGATTTCCACTTCGAGTTGCCTGCGGGCCTGATCGCGCAGCATCCGCTGTCCGAGCGATCGGCCAGTCGGCTGTTGACGCTGGATCGGGCCAGTGGGGCGGTGGTGGATCGGTGCTTTGCCGAGTTGCCGGATCTGCTGCGTTCCGGTGATCTGCTGGTGTTCAACAACACGCGGGTGATTCCGGCCCGGCTGTGGGCGGCCAAGGCCAGCGGCGGCAAGGTGGAGATTCTGATCGAGCGGCTGCTGGATGAGCGCGCCGCGCGGGTCCAGCTGCGCGCCAACCGCAAGCCGGCGCCGGGCGCGGAGCTGCGGGTCGAGGATGGCAGCCGCCTGCGCGTGGTCGAGCGGGACGGCGAGTTCTGGCGCCTGGAGACCGTGGACGGGCCGGGCTGGGCGAGCCTGCTGGAGGCGGTCGGCCACATGCCGCTGCCGCCCTACATCGAGCGGGCCGACGAGCCGGGGGATCGCGAACGCTACCAGACCGTCTACGGCCGGGTGCCCGGCGCGGTGGCCGCGCCCACGGCCGGTCTGCACTTCGATCAGGCGCTGCTCGATCGGATCGATGCAATGGGCGTGGAGCGGGCGTTTTGCACCCTGCACGTCGGCGCCGGCACGTTCCAGCCGGTCCGCGCCGAACGGCTCGAGGACCACGTCATGCACGCCGAATGGCTGCACGTCGACCAGGTCTTGGTCGACGCCGTGATCCGGACCCGGGCGCGCGGTGGCCGGGTGATTGCCGTGGGCACCACCGCCGTGCGCTCGCTGGAAACCGCCGCGGCCTCCGGTCAGCTGCAGCCCTACACCGGCGACAGCCGCCTGTTCATCTATCCCGGCTACGAGTTCCGCGTGGTCGATGCCCTGATCACCAACTTCCACCTCCCCGGCTCGACCCTGATCATGCTGGTCTCGGCCTTCGCCGGCCGCGAGACGGTTCTGGCGGCGTATCGGCATGCTGTCGAGAAGGAATATCGTTTTTTCAGCTATGGCGATGCGATGCTCGTTTTTTAGGGACCAGGGACCAGGGACCAGGGACGCTGGGGGCAGTCCGCGAGCGCGTCCATGCGCCTGCTGAGCTAAGATACGACGCTTGGAATATGCCGACCAACCCGCCTGACTTTGGTCCCTGGTCCCTGGTCCCTGGTCCCTAAAAATGCGCTTCCACTTAAAACAAACCGCCGGCGCCGCGCGCCGCGGCCGCCTGAGCTTCGAGCGCGGCACCGTCGAGACGCCGGCATTCATGCCCGTGGGGACCTACGGGACGGTCAAGGCGATGACGCCGGAAGAGCTGCGGGCCACGGGTGCCGAGATTCTGCTCGGCAACACCTTTCACCTGATGCTCAGACCCGGTACCGACGTGATCGCCGCGCACGGCGATCTGCACGATTTCATGGGCTGGTCGGGGCCGATTCTGACCGATTCCGGGGGCTTCCAGGTCTGGAGCCTGGCCGATCTGCGCAAGATGACCGAGCAGGGCGTGACTTTTGCCTCGCCGGTGGACGGCGCGAAGGTCTTTCTGGGGCCGGAGGAGTCGATGGCGGTGCAGCGCGCGCTGGGTTCGGACATCGTCATGATCTTCGATGAGTGCACCCCTTATCCGGCCAGCGAGGCGGAAGCGGCGGCGTCGATGCGCCGCTCGCTGCGCTGGGCCGAGCGTTCCAAGCAGGCCCACGGCGACAGCCGCTCGGCCCTGTTCGGCATCGTCCAGGGCGGCATGTACGAAGCGCTTCGGGCCGAGTCGGCCGCGGGGCTGGTGGAGATCGGCTTCGACGGCTACGCCATCGGCGGGCTGTCGGTGGGTGAGCCCGAAGCCGAGCGCAATGCCGTGCTCGAGGCCACCGTGCCGCACCTGCCGGCCGATCGGCCGCGCTACCTGATGGGGGTCGGGCGGCCCGAGGATCTGCTCGCCGGCGTGCTGCGCGGGGTCGACATGTTCGACTGCGTCATGCCCACGCGCAACGCCCGCAACGGCCACCTGTTCACCTCCCGCGGCGTGCTCAAGATCCGCAACGCCCGCTATCGGTCCGACACCCGGCCCATCGACGAGGACTGCGCCTGCTACGCCTGCCGCAACTTCTCGCGCGCCTATATCAAGCACCTGAACAAGTGCAACGAGATCCTCGGCCACCGCCTGGCCACCATCCACAACCTGCACTACTACCAGACCGTCATGGCCCGGCTGCGCGCCGCGATCGAAAACCAGACCCTGGCCGCAACCGCCGCCGAGCTGCGGGCTGGGTGGGAGGGGGGGGTGCCGGGGTGAATGGGTTGCGGGTTACGGGTTACGGGTTACGGTTTCCGGTTTACGGTTTCCGGTTTCCGGTTTCCGGTTTCCGGAACCCTGAACCCTGAACCCTGAACCCTGAACCCTCAAGATAAGGGTTTGATCCGGCTCTGCCCGTCGGCCACGTAGGGCCGACCTACGGCACGGGCCCTT
>PWJA01000146.1 GCA_003560975.1 Gammaproteobacteria bacterium | reverse complement strand
CATCGTCAACAACGGTCGTCTCGACGAGCTGATTCGGGAACGGCGAATCACGCCCGAACAGGCCACCTCGCTGATGAACGACAACACCTACTGCTACCGGATCGGCAAGAACCTGCTGGCCGTGGCCCGGGCCTGTTTTCAGCCGTTCGAGGAACTCGATGCGGAACTGCGCGAGGCCATTGCACTGCATCCGGACGAGGTCCGCGAAATTCTGTCCGAACCGGTCAGCGAGCTCAACGTCAAGGGCAGCGACACGCCCCGCTGATTCGTCATGTTTCTGTCATAATTGAGACTCGAGACAAGGTGTTCGAGCCATCCGGGGCCATCTCTGGCCTCGCCGGTTCCGCCATGCTGGAGCAGGGGAAACGCGGAGTCGGGCCACGCGAACGACCTCGGGCCCGGTCCAGCAGCGCGGTGCTTTCGGCACATGGGCATCGTGCCTCGGCCAGATTCGAGCAATGAGGGACCCCATGAGCAACGGCGCCCAGCACTCCGCGCGGGACACCAGCGATCCGCTGGACATGAGCCAGTACCGGATCGACCGCCTGCCCAAGCGCGAGCGTTCGACCACCGAGGTGTGGATGGCGCGGGCCGGGATCCCACTGGCCATTTCCGCGTTCATTCTGTTCGGATTCGCCTGGACCCCGGAATTCCTGGTCGCGCTGAATGCCGACGCGCTCCCCGATCGGGCCATGGCGGTCCTCGAAGAGGTCGGCCGGGCGGAAATGACCCGGCGCAACAGCGCCATGCTGGGGGTCTTCCTGGTCGGGATGATTCTCTGGACCACCCAGTCCATCCCCAACTACCTGACCTCGCTGATCGTGATCATCTCGCTGGTGATGACCGGGGTACTGACCGAGCGTGAGGCGTACGCCCAGCTCGGCCACCCGATCATGTGGTTGAACATCATGTCGTTCATCCTCGCCTCGATGCTGGTCAAGACCGGCCTGGCCAAGCGTTTCACCCTGTGGTTCATCCTGAAGTTCGGGACCAGCGCCTCCAAGGTGTTCTTGAGTTTCATCTTCATCAACGTGGTGCTGTCGGCCTTCATTTCGGCGACCACGGCCAAGGCCGCGATCATGCTGCCGATCTTCATGGTCATCGCGGCCATCTACGGCGCCCGGCCAGGGCCGGGCCAGACCAATTTCGGTCGCAACATCGTCCTGCAGCAGCTGCTCAACATCAACCTGGGGGCCGGCGCCTTCGTCACCGGCTCGGGCGCCAACCTGTTGGCCGCGGCGCTGATCACTGGGGCCATTTCCGGCGGCGTGTTTTTTGCCGACTGGATGATCGCCATGCTGCCGACCATGCTCGGGCTGATGCTGATCGGCTACATCGTCGGCATGAAGATGGTCTTTCCGCTCGAGGAAAAGGAAAAACTGCCCCAGATTTCGGGCGGCATGCAGCACCTGCGCGAGGAATACAACGAGCTCGGACCGGTGCGCTGGGACGAAATCCGCTCCGCGGTGATCTTCCTGACCATCCTGGCCTTCTGGGCCACCGACCGCCTGCACGGCATCAGCGCGACGGCGGTGGCGTTCATCGGCGGCATCGTAGCGCTGATGCCCAGGATCGGCATCGTCGACTGGAATGACGTCGACATCCCCTGGCACCTGATGCTGTTTTCGGCCGGCGCCTACTGCCTCGGCGCCGGCTTCGCCCAGACCGGCCTGCCCAACCTCGGCGTCGATGCCTTTTTCACCGGCGTCGGGCTTGACCAGGACACGCCGTTCTGGGTGCTGTACCTGATCCTGACCGGAGTCATGGCCTACTCGGCGCTGCTGTCACAGTCGAAAACCATGCGCACCATGATCTTCGTGCCAATCGCCATCGGCACGGCCGAGCACTTCGGCCATCCGGTGATCAGCCTGGCCCTGCCGGTCGCCTTCCTGATCGAGCACGTCTACGTGCTGCCGTTCAACTCCAAACCGGCCGCGCTGTTGTACGAGACCGACATGTACACCCTGACCAACGCGATCAAGTACGGCATGATCATGCTCACCCTCGGCTGGCTGGCCAACATCGTCATGGGCGAGACCTGGTTTCGCTTCCTCGGCATCACGCCCAACGGGGTTTTCGGCCTGTTCTGAAATCGACGTTCCCCACCGCATGGCGTCGATGTAGCGGAATTGTCATATTTTTTGACTAACATCAAAATTTCGTTAACCCTTCACCTGCATACTGTGGTCACGGTGGCAAAAAACCCGGCGCCCGCGCACGGCTGATCCCCCCGCCCTGCGTCCGGTTTCAGGCCTTTTTTTCTTCGCTCGAAGATTCCGACACCGGCAAGACCAAGGAGACAGACTCATGATGAAAAAACTAAACAAACTGGCGATTGCCGTGGCGATCGGCTTGAGCAGCTCCATAACCCTGGCATCCGAAACCGACCGCCTGATGGAACTGCTGGTCGACAAGGGCATCCTGACCACCGAGGAAGCCCAGGCCATCCGCGAGGAAGCACGGGCCGACAAGGAAGCCGAACGCGTACCCCTGGCCGGCCAGGAATTCGGCTACGAGCCGACCGCGCCGCTGTCCATCGATGAAGGCGCCGGAATCCACGTGCGCCGCTTCGGCGTGGAAACCTACGACGGGTCGGAACGCTTTCGCATGCGCGGTCGGGCCCAGCTGGACTTTGCCTACCAGAACTTCGACGACAACATGCAGGCCGTCGCTCGCCAGAGCAACGAATTTCCCGATTATGGCGTGATCCTGCGCCGGGTGCGCCTGGGCGCCCTGGGCTTGATGCGCGAGAACTGGGAGTGGCAGATCGAAATTGACTTTGCCGAAAACGAAGTCGATCTGGCCAATGTCTACATGGCCTACCTGTCCAACCACGGCCGCCTGGCCGCCGGTTATTTCAAGGAGCCGTTCGGCATGGAATACGCCACCAGCTCCCGTTACATCAGCTTCATCGAGCGCTCAGTACCGGGGGATGCGTACAAGGTGAATCGCGAGCCGGGCATCATGTTCGAAACCATCAAGCCCAACTGGTACTGGACCATTGGCCTGTTTGGCAACGACATCGAGTTCGATCGTGAAATCGAGGAAGGCTATGCGCTGAATACGCGCGGTTCCTTCGCTCCGGTGCTGACCGAAACCAGCTACGTTCACCTCGGTGCCGGGATCAACTACCGCAAAAATGCGTTCAACAAGGATACCGAAGAGTACGAATCCGTCCGTCTGCGCGCCCGCGAAGGCACTCGAGCCATCGACGCGCGCCTGATCGGCCGTGATGACATCGAGGGAGTCTCGGACTTCACCCGCATGAACCTCGAGTTCGCCGCCGGCTTCAATTCCTGGTGGGTGCAGAGCGAATACTATCGCGTCAACCTGAACCTGGATCCGGAAAAGGGTGACGTGCGCGTTGATGATGACTCGCTGACGCTGGACGGATGGTACGTACAGACCGGTTACTTCCTGACCGGTGAGCGCCGCAACTATCGCGCCTTCAGCGGTGATTTCGGCCAGCAGGTTCCGAACGCCAACTTCAGCCCCGCCGAAGGAACCTGGGGAGCATTCGAGGTTCTGTTCCGGTACGGGATCGGCGATTCGCGAGAACACAGCCGGCCCGGCCGCGGCCAGAAGCTGGAGCGCTACACTGCCGGTCTGAACTGGTACATGACGCCGGAAGTCATGGCCAGGTTCAACATCATCTACATGGAAGGCGAGCGCGACGACATCGAGGGTGACGGCTGGGTCTACGGCATGCGCCTGCAGTACATGTTCTGATCCATCGAACCCGCTTGAAGCGGGCCCGGCTCGAAGGAAACGCCGGCCACCTGGCCGGCGTTTTTACATGGTGACCACCGAGGCCACCACTTCCTGCTCAAAGACGTTCTGAACGAAAAATAGGGCCACGTAGCACATCAACGCGGCAATCACCGGAGTCACCACCCAGCCGATGACGATGCGCCCGATGACACTCCAGTTGATGTTGCTCCGGCCCTTGACAAGGGCAACGCCCAGGATCGCGCCGATGATGGCCTGCGAGCTGGATACCGGAACCAGCGGCAGGGTCGGCAGGCCGGCCGAGAGCAACAGCCGTTCCAGCCCCTGCGAGGCGAACACGAACAGCACCAGCGATTTTGCCAGCACCACGATCAGCGCCAGCAACGGGGTCAGCTTGAAAATTTCGCTGCCCACGGTGGCCATCACGCGGTGAGAGTAGGCGAAGATGCCGACACCGATCGCAGCCGATCCGAGCAGGAACAATTGCTGGGTGCCGGAAAAGCCGAACAGGCCGCCGATGACGAGATCATCGAACGGATTGGCAAACACGAACATGCCCATGACGTTGGCGATGTTGTTCGCCCCCAGACTGTAGGCACCGAAAGCACCGACCACGATCAGCCCCACCCGCGTCCAGGCATCGAGGCGGAGCATGTGGATCCGGGCGGTCCCGAGAAAACGCTTGGCCAGCAGGTAGAGCGCGACCGCGAACAGTCCCGCCAGGATGGGCGAAAAAAACCAGGTGGCGACGATCTCGGCCAGCTTGTTGTAGTCGGTGGGTGAACCGGTAAAGAAGTTCCAGCCCAGGATGGCGCCGACAACGGCCTGGGAAGTGGAGACCGGCAGCTTGCTGCGGGTCATCATGGCCACGCTCAAGCCGGCGGTAAAGGCAACCGTGAACGAGCCGGCCAGGGCGTTGACCGCGCCCAGCTGGCCCAGGGTTTCGGTGGTGCCGCCGCCGCTGAACACGGCTCCGAGAATGACGAAGACCGTGGCAATGAGCGCAGCGGTATGGAAACGGACCATCCGCGAGCCCACCGCGGTACCGAACACGTTGGCCGCGTCGTTGGCCCCCAGCGAAATGCCGAGAAACAAGCCACTGGCAAGATACAGCCACTCCATCGGTGGATCAGCGACCCATCAGATGTAGCGCTTGATGGTGGCGATGGCCAGGCGGTCGCAGAGGTCTTCGGCGTCGTCGGCAATGTTCTCGATGCTGACGGCGAAGTACCGCAAGTGCATCTTGTGGCTCAGTCTCAGATCGCGCGAATACACGTCCCGCTTGTATTTCTCGGCGATGCGGTTGGTTTCTTCGCGCAGAAAATTGACCTGCTTGATCTGATCGCGAACCGTTGCGAGGTCCCGAAAATAGGCCCGGATGGCCTTGACCATGAACTCCGAGGCCTTGATGGCATTCTTGGCCAACTCGTATTTGAGCTTGTTGAGATCTTCCAGCGTTTCCGGCTGCTCGACGGAAAACTCCAGCAGCGTGTCGGCGATCTGGTTCAGAACACCGTCGGAATGTTCCAGCAATCCGAGAACGTCGCCGCGGAATTCCGGAATCAGGGTCTTGGTATACAGGTTGGTCTCGATACGGCGCCGGAGATTGTCTGCGTTTTTTTCCAGGTGGCGAAGATCGGCCAGGCGGTCTTCGAACTCGTCCTTGCGGCCGTCGAGATAGAACTTGACGCCTTTCTTGAACAACAGGCCGCCCTCGACGATGTGGTCGAGAAACTCATCGATGTCGGCCTCGATCTGCTTGTGCTTGCCGAACAGTTCAAACATCGCTCACCAGGGCAGCGCAGGACGCTACCAGTTCTTGTACGGGTTTTTCATCAGCATGGAGTTGTAGTAGCGGTCATCACCGGTGACCTCCGCCCCCAGCCATTCCGGTTTTTCGAACGCTTCGTCTTAGGACTCGAGCTCGACCTCGGCAACGGTCAGACCTTCGTTGTCGCCATAAAATTCGTCAACCTCGAAGGTCTTGCCGCCGAATTCGACCAGGTAGCGCGTCTTGTCGATCGCCCCGGGTTCGCACAGGGCAAGCAGGTCGCTGGCTTCCTCGTGCGGGATCTCTCGCTCCCACTCGTAGCGGCTGGCGCCGGATTGACTACCGATCCCCTTGATGGTGAGAAATCCCTTGTCGCCCTTGATCCGGACGCGGACCGTGCGCGCCGGCTCGGAGGACAAGTACCCCTGAACGATACGGGTCTTGCGGTGTACGTGCGGCTTGAAGTCACCGCTGACCAGAAACTTGCGTTCGATTTCCTGGGCCATTCCCTTTTCCTCCGATCGGTTGCTCTCAGTTGGCCAGCGGTTTGTCGATCATGCCGATCACGCGCTTGATTGCCTGCAGGTAGTTGATGTTCTCGACTCCCTCCAGGCCAACGTCGACGATGGTCTGGTGGATGTCGGCCAGCTCCGTGGATTCGGAGTTGATCGTGCTGACGCGAGCGCCGTTGATCAGAACATGGCCGTATTCGCAGATGGTGTCGTTGACCATGTAGCCGAAGCGCTGCTTGTTGACCCGCACCGCCTGCAGTTCCGGATGCGCGCGAACCAGGGCCAGGAATTCATCCAGGGTGAACGCCTCCCCGTCCGGCAGCGACATCTCGACCTGGAACGCCGGAATGACCTCATCGATCAGCGTCGACCGATGGATCGGAAACTCGCCTTTCATCAGCGGATTCCACTGCTCCAGTCCGTCGACCGTCTGGATATAGGTCTTGATGTCCATCTTGCCGTTGCGGATCTTGGTGTTGTTGACGTCGTTGGTCCGCGACAGGATGTAGGTTTCTTCCGATTGACGCTCCCAGACGGCTTCCGGTACCGGAACCGAAAGGCGACCCATGCGGTAATGAGCCTGATCGAAGTGCTGGCCGAAGCTGCGGAACTCGAATCGGGGTTTGGATTCTTCGCCGATCTGAAGAGAGGAAGTCATGTGGCAAACGGGTTTTGTGTGAACGATTCATGACAAGTATACGCTCCCCTCGAGGAATTTCCGGAGACCGTCGGGCCGCAGCCGCAAGCCAACGAAAAACGCCGGCGATTGCGGCCGGCGTTTTTCAGGGCGAAACCGGGAGAACGCGTCAACGCGGACCGGGTTCGGCAAACCGCTCCATCCAGCGCTGCACCTCGTTGTACCAGTACACCGAATTGTTCGGCTTGAGAACCCAGTGGTTTTCATCCGGAAAGTAGATCAGGCGCGATTCGATGCCTTTGGTCTGAAGGGTCCGGAAGAGCTCGAAGGCCTGCCCCACCGGAACACGCAGGTCATTCTGGCCGTGAACGATCAGGGCCGGGGTATGGAAATCTTCGGCGAAGTAGTGCGGCGAGATGTCGCGGTAGATCTGCGGCTCCTCCCAGTAATTCCCGAACCGGGTCGAATGCACGGCAAAGTCGGCCGCCATCTGCGAGTACATGTTGTAGACCGGGGCATGGATCAACAGGGCGTTGAACGGATGCTCCCTGGCCAGCAGTATCGACGACAGGTAACCGCCGTAGCTGCCGCCGCCCGCGACCATGCGGTCGGAGTCGATCCAGTCCTGCTCGGCAAACCACTCGGCCGCGGCAATGGTGTCGTTGAAGGGCGCGGTGATCCAGTCGGGGTTGATGGCATCGGTGAAGTCCTGTCCCCAGCCCGGTGAGCCGTGGAAATTGTGCCAGGCCGTGACATAGCCCCACGAGGCGAAGGTCTGGGCGTTCCAGCGGAAGTGGAAGCCGTCGGTGATCGCGCTGTGCGGCCCGCCGTGGATCAGAAGAAACAGCGGGTACTCGCGGTCGGGATCGAAACCGGGCGGATAGTGCACCCACATCTGGATTTCCGCGCCGTCATGCCCGGTGTAGGTCACCGACTCGTAGCGGCCGAGGTCGACGTTTTCGAGGACGTCGTCGTTGAAGGTATCGAGGCGCGAAGACGTGCCGGTGGCTGCGTCGATTCGGACCACGCGCGGCGGGTAGAGGAAGCTCTGGTTGTTGCCGACCAGGGTTCCATCCGCCGCGATGCTCAGGCCGCCGAAATCGGTCTGGTCGGTGACGGCCCGAACCTCGCCGTTGCTCAGCTCGATATGAAACAGGCGAGTGGTTCCGTCATCGGCGGCGGTGCCGAAAAAGCCGCTGCTGTCGGCGGTCCAGACCAGCCCGCCGGGCGAGCGGTCCCAGTCTTCGGTCACGTTGCGGCGCTCCTCGCTGGCCAGATCCATGACCCAGATATTGACGGTATCGGCATAAAAACCGGGAATGATCTGGCTGCCCCAGGCCAGCATCCGGCCATCCGGGCTGAACATGGGATTGCCGTCGCCGGCCGGGTTGTCCGGGGTCAGGTTGCGGGCACGGTCGTCGCCGATGCGGTCCAGGAACAAATCGATTTCCGGATCGACTCCGCTGTCGCTGCTGTTGGAGCTGAAGGCAACGTGGGTTTCGTCGGGATGAATGTCGTAGCTGCCGGTGCCCTGGGACGACCGCGGCAATTCACGGCCCAGCGGCTGGGTAATGGCTTCCACTTCCCCGCCGTCGGCCGGGATGCGGAAGACGTGGGCCTGGCGATCTTCGCTGATCCAGTGATCCCAGTGCGAGTAGGGCAAGGCGTTCCACTGATGGGCCGAGACCTTCGAGTCGCGGTCAGCCTTGATCTGCTCGGCCATTTCCTCCCAGTCCTTGTCCGGCCAGACCCGGCTGATGAAATAGATGTGCTCGCCGACCCATTTCAGGGCCGACACGCCGGTGGGCACTTCGCTCAAGCGCGTGGCCTCGCCGGTGCCGTCCATGGGCAGCAGGTAGATCTGGCTGGCTTCGTCGTCGTCGCGGCGGGCGGTGAACGCCAGCGTGTTGCCGTCGGGCGAAAAGACCGGGCTGCCGGCCGAAGCACCGGCCTTGGTCAACGGTCGCTGCACGTCGCCCTCGGTGGAAAGCAACCACAGGCGCGTCTCGGATTCATCGGTCTCGGTGTCGTAGCTCGTCACCGGCGCGACCACGTGCCCGCCGACCGGCGAAACCACCGGCGAACCGACCCGATCCATCTCCCAAAGGACGTCCACCGACAGCAGCCGCGTATCTTCGGCCAGCGCCAGCGTCGGCACCAGCAGGAGAATCCAGAAATACCTCTTCATCATTCGTTGTTCCTCGGTTGTTTGTTTTTAGCTGAGCCCGTCGAGGGTGTCACCCCGACCTGCGGCAGGTCCCGCGCAAATCAGTACAACTCGAGCCGGGTGACGTCCATCGTGTACGCCGATGCGGCCGTGTCGTTGGAGATGTCTTCGACATTGAGGGTGCCTTCCATCCAGAACGCGTCCCAGATGTTGACCATGGGAATGGGCTCTTTCAGGCGGCCGTAGATGATCTGGTTGGCCGGGGGGGGCGGCACATGAATGCAGGCACCAAAGTACGGCACCAGGAAAAACTCCTTCAGATTGCCGCGCCCGTCCGTTTCGATCGGCACGACAAAACCGGGGATGCGCGCCTCGACGCCGTCGAGTTCCGGCATCGTGCGAAACGACTGAAAGGGTTCGGGCATGCTGAATCCAGAGTGATCGATCTCTGCAGATTCTTCCAGCCAGGCATTGAACTCTTCTTCGGGCATCAGTTCCAGCCATTCGAGTTCGCGCGCTTCGCCATGGGCGCTGAGCGGGATCAGCGCCGCCAGGCAAAGGGCCAGGATCGTCGGGAGGATTGGCTGCTTGATCATGGTCTTCTGTAGATCCTATGCAATGGACGGTCTGAATTCTACAGACAGCGTCGAAGCGGCGCAGGTTCAGGTCTTCACCTGCATTCCGTCGGCCAGGGTGCGCCGGTAGGCCAGGAAGGCCGGCACCAGAGCGACCAGCAGGCCGGCCAGGAAAATCACCCCGAGCACGCCGATCTGCCACGGCTCCGGCCAGCTCAAGCCCACGTGCAAGCCCAGGTTGGTCAGAAGCCAGGGGGCGGCCAGGACCTGAACGATGATCGCCAGAGCTACCCCCAACACGATTCCGGCGGCCGCGATCAGGCCGGCCTCGAACACCAGCAGGCTGGCAATCTGCCAGGGGCGGGCACCGTTGGCGCGCAGGATGGCCATTTCGCGGCGGCGCTCGTTGAGGGTCGTCAGGAGCACGGTCAGCATCCCCAGCAGACCGGCCAGCACGACCAGGCCGGCAACCACGCGCAGAACCTGCTCGGCCAGTCCGGTAATCCGCCACAGCTGCTGCAGGGTGATGCCGGGCATGATCCCGCTCAGAGGTTCCTGGCGATATTCGTTGATCCGGCGCTGCAGTCCAAACACCGCCGCACGCGTGGTGAGTCCGAGCAGGATGGCGGTGACCGAGTTCGGCCGCAGCTCGTCGACTCGAGCGCGGGCGATGTCCGGGTCAATGCTGGCTCCGGGCCGCTGAACCCCGCTTTCCCAGCCGATGTGAATGGCCCGGTGTGCCGCCAGGCTGACATAGAGCTGCTGATCGACCGGCGTGCCGGTCGGGGCCAGGATCCCGATGACGGTGAAGGGATGATCGTCGTGGCTTTGCAGGGCCACGTTGCCGGTGCCGTGGGCGAGAACGATCTGTTCACCGAGATCGTAGCCCAGCCGGCGCGCCACCTGGGCGCCGACGACGACGTCAAAAAGATCCTCGAACACCCGGCCCTCGGCCATGCGCAGCGACTCGCGGTTGCCGAACCGGTACTGCTCGAAAAAGGCGTCGCTGGTGCCCATGACCCGAAAGCCGCGATGCGAGTCGCCCAGGGCCATGGGTATGGCCCACTCGACTTCGGGCAACTCGCTGAGCTCGGCGTAGGTCTGCCAGGAAATGTCGTTGGTCGCATCACCGATTCCGAAGACCGAATACAGCAGCAGCTGAACCGGTGCCGTCCGCGCGCCGACGATCAGATCGACGCCCGAAACCGATCGATGAAAACCCTGGCGAACCTCGCTGCGCAGCTGTTCAACCAGAACCAGCAGGGCAATCGACAGGGCAATGGTGCAGATCGTCAGGATAACCGCGAAGCGCCGGTTGAGCAGGGATCGCCAGGCCAGACCGAGCAGATTCATCAGGCCGGCTCCGCTGCATTGAGTTCGGTCAGATCGATCGCGCGATCGAAGCGCGGCGCCAACTCACGGTCGTGGCTGACGAACAGCAGGCTGCTGCCGGCCGCCTCGATCTGGTCGAACAGGAGGTCGAGAAAAGCCTGGCGGCGATCGCTGTCCAGGGCCGACGTCGGCTCATCGGCCAGGATCAGGGCCGGCCGGCCGATCAGGGCGCGGGCGGCGGCGACACGCTGCTGCTGACCCACGCTCAACCGGTCGGCGCGTCGATTCCACAGGGAGCGGTCCAGATCCATGGCCTGCAGCAGCCGTTCGGCGGCCTCGCGCACGTTGCCGGCGCGCCGGGCGCGGGCCCGCGAGAACCGGCACGGCAGCATGACGTTGGCGTGCAGATCCAGCCACGGCAGCAGGTTGAACTGCTGGAAGATCACGCCCAGGTGCTCGGCCCGAAAACGATCGCGTTGCGAGCCGCGCATCGCGGCCAGATCCTGGCCGCGAAAGAACAGATGACCCGCCCCCGGACGCACCAGACCGCCGATCACGGCAAGCAGGGTGGATTTGCCGGAACCGCTGGGT
>PWJA01000079.1 GCA_003560975.1 Gammaproteobacteria bacterium | reverse complement strand
GCCCGGGCGCCGGCCTGCAGGCTGGCGATCAGATTGTTGAAGGCCCCGTCCAGGCCGAAGGCGTTGCCGAGCGCGCGCCGGTTCATCCACAGCACCGCGTAGCGCTCGTAGTCGGGCAGCAGATCGTTGGGCCCGACCTGGTAGACGAACTCCGGCGACAGCGCGATACCGCGGATGCGAAGACGCTCGAAACGGCCGCGGATGATGACTTGCAGCTCATCGCCGGGCGCAAGCCCGTGCGCCTCGGCAAAGGGCTCGCTGACAACAACCTGGTCGCCGCGGCCGGATTCCGGCAGGCTGCCGGCGCGCAACGCCAGGCGGTTGAGCGCCGGCTGGCGGCCGTCGGGGATGGACAGGATCTGGCCGCGGATGGGATCCGGGTAGCCGGGCACCTCCAGTCGCACCGGGGCAACCACGCGGGTCTCGACCCGATCGATGCCCGGTACCTGCTGGATCCGCTCGGCCAGCACGTCCGGAGCGCGCGTGACCGTCGCCCAGATATCGGCGAGCTGGTGGCTGGAGTAGAAACGCTCCATCGACAGGCGGATGGCGTCCAGCGAGGTCACCGCGATCATCAGGGTCATGACGCCGGCGGCGATGACCACGGCAATGGCCGCCACCTGGCCCTTGAGTCCGGCCAGGTCGCGCAACAGTTTGCGGTGGAGGGCGAGCACGAACCGACTACCAGTCCAGCTCGGCCGGCGGAATGCGGCGATCATTGACGTGAATGTCCGACACCTTGCCGTCGGACAGGCGAATCACCCGGTCGGCCATCTGACCAATCACCTCGTTGTGGGTGATGATGGCGGTGGTGGTATTGAGTTCGCGGTTGATCTGCTCGATGACCTCGAGCACGCGGATGCCGGTTTTCGAGTCCAGCGCGCCGGTCGGCTCGTCGCACATCAGGACCATGGGCCGCTTGGCAATCGCCCGGGCGATCGCCACGCGCTGCTGCTCGCCGCCGGAGAGTTGCGAGGGGAAGTGATCCAGGCGCTCGCCCAGACCCACCCGCTCCAGCGCCTCTTCCGGACGCATGGGATCGATCGCGATATCGGTGGCGATGGCCACGTTCTCGCGCGCGGTCAACGAGGGGATCAGGTTGTAGAACTGGAACACGAAGCCGACCTGCTCGCGCCGGAAGCGGGTCAGCTGGGATTCGCTGGCGCCGGTCAACTCCTGGTCGCGGTAGCGCAGGCGCCCTTCGCTGGCCACGTCAAGTCCGCCCATGATGTTGAGCAACGTGGACTTGCCCGAGCCGGACGCGCCCAGCATGACGACCAGCTCGCCTTGATGCAGGGCCAGATCCACGCCGCGCAGGGCGTGGATGGCGACCTCGCCCATGTGGTACACCTTGGTCAGCCCGGCCGCTTCGAAGACGGCCGGACCGGTCGTCGCTTCGGATGCCATTCACTGCGCCCTGATGCAATAAAGCCCAAGCCTTGCCGGCACCTCCACTGTATAGCGCCCGGCACCCCCTGTCCATGCAGACCCGGCATCACGAATGACGCCGAACATGGCATTGGGGTACCAAGTGTCGCTAGAATGCCAGGCATGTTGAATCCGTGGACATACGACTTTCTGAACCTGGCCCTGGAATATCGGGCGCTGCGGTTCGGCCGCTTCACCCTCAAGTCGGGCCGGGTCAGTCCTTATTTTTTCAATGCCGGGGCCTTTTGCGATGGCCATGGTCTGGACCGCCTGGCCCGGTGCTATGCCGACGCACTGGCCCACAGCGAACTTCATTTCGACCACCTGTTCGGTCCGGCCTACAAGGGCATTCCTCTGGCCGCCGCCGTCGCCGTCGCCCTGGCCCGCGAGCACGGACGCAATCTGCCGTTTGCCTACAACCGAAAGGAAGCCAAGGATCACGGCGAGGGTGGGGTCGTGGTCGGCGCAGAATTGCGCGGACGAGTGCTGATCGTCGATGACGTGATCTCCGCCGGCACCTCGATTCGCGAGTCAATCAAGCTGATTCGCGCCGCCGGCGCCGAACCGGTCGCCGCCGCCATCGCGCTCGATCGCCAGGAAAGCGGCCCGGACCGGACATCGGCGGTTCAGGCCGTCGCCGATCAGGGCCTCGCGGTGATCAGCATCGCGCGACTCGATGACCTGATCGAATGGCTGGATCAGCGCGGTGAGGGCGCCGAGCACCTGGCTGCCATGCGCACCTACCGCGAACGCTACGGAGCCTGAAGGCGATGAAAGCGGGTATTGTCATTCTTCTGATTGGACTGCTGGCGACCGGCCAGGTCCTGGCCCAGTCGGTGTTCCGCTGGACCGACGACGACGGCCAGGTGCACTACGGTCATGCCGTGCCGCCGCAGTATCGGGCCCTGGGCTACGAGCGCCTGGCGCCCGACGGGCGCGTGCTGGAACGGGTTGCACCGGCCATGACCCCGGACGAGCGAGCCGAGGAAGCGGCCCGGCTCGCGCTGCAGGCAGAACTGCAGGCCGAGCAGGAAACGCAGGCGGCGCGCGACCGTCTGCTGCTGGCGGCCTATCGCAGCGAACAGGACCTGGCGGACACCCGCGATGATCGCCTCCTGGCCATGCAGCATCAGCGCCGCGCGATCGAGACCTCCTACAACCACGCGGTGCAGCGCTTCGAGGATCTGGTCGCCCGGGCCGCGTCCCACCGAAGAAACTCCGAGCCGGTTCCCGAAACGATTGCCTCCTCCATCCGAACCACGCAGGCCGAAGTCCGTCGCCTGCGCGACGCCATGGCCGAGATGGATGAGCGAATGGAGCATGTCCATGAGCGTTTCGACGTCGATCTGGAGCGATTCCGCAGCCTGACCGGGCGCAACGACTGAGTCCGGCCCGGATCGATGTACACCCGCTGTCCCGCCTGCGACTCGATTTACGAACTCGGCACCCGCGAACTGGCCGAAGCGGCCGGCGTGGTCCGATGCGGCAACTGCGGCAAGACGTTCAACTCTCTGGCCAACCTGTTCGACCGGCAGCCCGAGAGTGACGACCAGCCGCTGCGCGGCCTGGGCATGCCGCCCCTGCTGTCGGATCACATTCAGATCCAGCCGGACTTGCCCGGCTTCGAAAGCGAGGCAACGCCGGACTCGGCCGATCGACCGGTCGCTGCACCCGAGCCCGTGGAACAGCTCCCGGAGCCGTTCACGTTCGGACGGCCGGCGACCTCCGGCAGCGCGAGGGCCTGGGCGTTGACGGCGGCCGTGCTGGCGCTGGCGGCGGCAGCTCAGGCGGTGTGGCTGTTCAATCTGCCCGAACGGCTGTTCGACGGGGGCGTGGCCACGGCGCCCTCGATCGGCGCATCCGAAGCCCTGACTCTGGTCGCTCGCGACATGCACCCGCACCCGTCGGCGGACGACGCGATTCTGATCAGCGCGACCCTGCGCAACGAGGCCGCCGTCAGCGTTGCTTTCCCGATCATCGAGCTGCGCCTGTTCGACCGATCGAATCAACTGCTCGGTGTGCGCAGGCTCCCGCCCGAGGAGTATCTGAACCATCCCGGCCGGGCACCCGGCGCGCTCGAATCGGGCGCAACCCTGCCGCTGATCTTCGAGCCGGCCATCACCGGCTCGGTGCCGGCCGGGTTCGAGTTTCGCTTCCTTGACGCGCGCCGCTGATCCAGCCCAGTACCGGCGTCGGCCTGTGCTATCTTTATCGGTCTTTTCCGCGCCCCGTCTGTGCGCGTTCAGGTTTTGAGGGAAGCATGTCGAAACTCAACGGATCCGGAAGCTGCCTGCACGAATTTGTCCGTTCGGTGGTCGATCAGTACCTCGAAGACATGGGGGAGACTCCGCCGGACAACCTCCATGAAGTCCTGATTGCCGAGGTCGAGCGGCCGCTGATCGAGACGGTGCTTGGCCGAACCGGCGGGAACCAGTCGCGCAGCGCCGAAATCCTGGGCATCACCCGTGCCACGCTGCGCAACCGCATTCAGCGCTACAAGATCAACCTGCACGAGCAATGAGCGCGCCCGGGACGGCGCTGCTGAGCGTATCGGACAAGACCGGCATCGTCGAGCTGGCGACCTCTCTGGTCGAACACGGCTGGCATATCCTGTCCACCGGCGGCACGGCGAAAGCCCTGACCACGGCGGGCCTGCCGGTTACCGAGGTGTCCAGCCATACCGGCTTTCCGGAAATCATGGCCGGCCGGGTCAAGACGCTGCATCCGGCCATCCATGGCGGACTGCTGGCGCGGGCCGGGATCGACGACGACGCCATGGCCGAGCACGGCATCACGACCATCGACCTGATCGCGGTCAACCTCTACCCGTTCGCCACCACGGTCGCGCGTCCCGACTGCGCCCTGTCCGAGGCCATCGAGCAAATCGACGTGGGCGGGCCGGCCATGCTCCGGGCCGCCGCCAAGAATCACGAGCGCGTCTGCGTCCTGTCGGATCCGGGCGATTACGCAGCGGTCGCAGCGGACCTGCCGCGGCTGCCCGACCCCGATCGGCGTCGCGCGCTGGCGGTCAAGGCCTTCGCTCACACCGCCGCCTATGACGGCCAGATCAGCCAGTGGCTTTCGGCGCAGTCCGAGCCAGGCGAGCTGCCGCCGATTCTGAACCTGGGCCTGGACCGGGTCCAGGCCCTGCGCTACGGAGAAAACCCGCACCAGGCCGCCGGCCTGTACCGCGAGCGCGGCGCGGCCGGTGGCGGGCTGGCCGGCGCCCGCCCGCTCCAGGGCAAGGCCCTGTCCTTCAACAATCTGCTCGACGCCGATGCGGCCTGGAAGGCCGTGCTCGGCCTCGAGGCCAGGCAGCCGGCCTGCGTGATCATCAAGCACACCAACCCCTGTGGCGCGGCCCAGGCAGAGACCGCCGAGGCCGCCTACCGGGCTGCCCTGGCCTGCGATCCGACCTCGGCTTTCGGCGGCATCCTCGCGTTCAATCGGACCATCGAAGCCAACCTGGCCCGGCTCATCACCCAGCGCTTCGTCGAGGTGGTGCTGGCGCCCTCGGTCAGCGCCGAGGCGCAGGAAGTATTCGCGGCCAAGCCCAACCTGCGCCTGATCGTGCCCGAAGCCTCGCCGCCCACCGGGCTGGATCTGCGCCCCATCGACGGCGGCTGGCTGGTCCAGCAGGCCGACCGGCCCGCCCCGGACGAGACGGACTGGACCGTCGCCACCCGGCGTGCGCCCTCGGCCCGCGAGAGAGCCGATCTTCAGTTCGCCTGGGCCGTGGTCCAGACGGTGCGCTCCAACGCCATCGTCTATGCGCGCGATCGGGCGACCATCGGCATCGGCGCCGGCCAGATGAGCCGGGTGGATTCGGCCCGCATCGGCGCCTGGAAAGCGGCCGAGGCCGGTCTCGACCTGGCCGACGGGGTCATGGCGTCCGACGCCTTCTTCCCCTTTGCCGACAGCATCGAAACGGCCGCCGAACGCGGCATCCGGGCGGTCATTCAGCCGGGCGGTTCCGTGCGCGACCGGGAGGGGATCGAAGCCTGTGACCGGCACGGCATCGCCATGATCCTGACCGGACGTCGCCACTTCCGCCATTGATGGGCGGGGCCGGTCGGGCCTGCCCGCATGAGTCGCCGCGCTACAATGAGCGTCAGGCGCACCCGAAAGCACATTCCCATGAAAGTCCTGATCATCGGCGGCGGCGGTCGCGAGCACGCGCTGGCCTGGAAAGCCGCCCAGTCTCCCCTGGTCGAGGAAGTCCTGGTCGCGCCCGGCAATGCCGGCACAGCCAGCGAGCCCGGGGTTCGCAATGTCAACGTGGCCGCTGAAGATCTGGCCGGCCTGCTCGAGCTGGCGCGCGAACAGGCCGTCGAGCTGACCATCGTCGGTCCCGAGGTGCCGCTGGCGGCCGGCGTGGTCGATCTGTTTTCCGAGCACGGCCTGAAGTGCTTCGGACCCACCAAAGACGCGGCCCAGCTGGAGTCATCGAAAGCATTTGCCAAGGAGTTCATGGCCCGGCACGGCATCCCCACAGCCGCGTACGCGGTGGCGGAATCGGTCGAGGACGGAATGCGCCAGGCCCGCGCCATCGGGTTTCCGCTGGTTCTCAAGGCCGACGGGCTGGCGGCCGGGAAAGGGGTGGTGATTGTCGAGGATGAACATCAGGCCGAGAACGTGCTGACCGACATGCTGTCCGGGCACGCCTTCGGCGAGGCCGGGCGCCAGGTCGTCATCGAGGAATTTCTCGTCGGCGAGGAGGCCAGCTTCATCGTCCTCGCCGACGGCGAGCAGGCCGTGCCCCTGGCTTCCAGCCAGGATCACAAGCGCCGCGACGAGGGCGATCTGGGGCCCAACACCGGCGGCATGGGGGCGTACTCGCCGGCACCGGTGGTCAGCGCACAGCTGCACGAGCAGCTGATCAACGAGGTCATTGCGCCCGCGCTTCGGGGCATGGCCCGCGACGGCCACCGATTCACCGGTTTCTTGTACGCCGGGGTCATGCTGACCTCGTCCGGGCCGAAGGTTCTGGAATTCAATGTCCGCTTTGGCGATCCGGAAACCCAGCCCATTCTGATGCGCCTGAACTCCGATCTCATCGCGGTTGTCCTGCAGGTGCTCGACGGACGCATCGACCAGGTCAGACTGGACTGGGACCCGCGCACGGCCCTGGGCATCGTGGTTGCAGCCGGCGGCTATCCCGGACAATACGCCAGGGGTCGGCCGATCAGCGGGCTGGATCTCGTCGCACCCGGGCACGTAAAAGTCTTCCACGCAGGCACGCGCCTGGCCGACGCTGACATCGTCACCAGCGGAGGTCGGGTGTTGTGCGTCACCGCGCTGGGCGAGACCGTCGCCCAGGCCCAGGCGCGGGCGCTGGAGTGGACGGCCCGGATCGGCTTCGAAGACGCCTTTTATCGCCGCGACATCGGGCATCGGGCGATTCGTCGGGGCTAGGGACTAGGGACTAGGGACTAGGGACCAGGGACTAGGGAACAGAAAAAATGGAGGCCGAGAAGCAATGCCGTTGATTTCACAAAATCCGTCGACCAATCGGTTTTCCTTTTCGTCGCGATCCAGGAACCAGTACCGCAAAGCCCTGGTCCCTGGTCCCTGGTTCCTGGCCCCTGGTCCCTGGTCCCTGGTCCCTGGTCCCTGGTTCCTGGCCCCTGGTCCCTGGTCCCTAGTCCCTGGTCCCTAAAGAAAATGGACGTTTCCCACCTCCTCGATGAACTCAACGATGCCCAGCGCCAGGCGGTGACCGCCGAGGACGGGCACTTGCTGGTTCTGGCCGGAGCCGGATCGGGCAAGACGCGGGTCCTGGTTCACCGCATCGCCTGGCTGATCCAGGTCCACCACGTCTCCCCCATGGGCGTGCTGGCGGTGACGTTCACCAACAAGGCCGCCGGCGAGATGCGCGGCCGAATCGGTCGGCTGCTTGACCTGCGTCCGGAGGGCCTGTGGATTGGCACCTTCCACGGCATCTGCCATCGCCTGCTGCGAATGCATGCAGCCGAAGTCGGCCTGCCCGACACCTTCCAGATTCTCGACTCGGAAGACCAGTATCGGCTGGTGCGTCGAGTCATCCGCGACATGGAGCTCGACGAGGGCGAGCATCCGCCCCGCCAGGTCCAGGGCTTCATCAACCAGCACAAGGACGAGGGTCGGCGGCCCGAGCACATCGAGCATTTCGACCGCGGCTTCCAGGCACGCCAGGTCGACATCTACCGGCGCTACCAGGAGTACTGCGAGCGCTCCGGCCTGGTGGACTTTGCCGAACTCCTGCTGCGCACGGTCGAGCTGCTGCGCGATCACCCCGAGCGGAGAGCGCATTACCAGAGCCGTTTCGGCCACATCCTGGTCGATGAATTCCAGGACACCAACACCCTGCAGTACGCCCTGGTCCGCCTGCTGGCCGGGAACGCCAATCGCCTGTTAGTGGTCGGCGACGACGACCAGTCGATTTACGGCTGGCGCGGCGCACGGGTCGAGAACGTGGCCCACTTCGATCGGGATTTCCGGCCCGAGATCATTCGCCTGGAGCAGAACTACCGCTCCACCCGCACGATCCTGGAGGCCGCCAACCGGGTCATCGACCACAACGACGACCGCATGGGCAAAAACCTCTGGACCGAAGGCGAGCAGGGCGAGCCGATCCGGCTGTTCGCAGCCTTCAACGCCGAGGAAGAAGCGGAATTCGTGATCGCCCGCATCCAGGAGTGGATTGCCCAGGGCGGGCGGCCCTCGGACTGCGCGGTGCTGTATCGGTCCAACGCCCAGTCGCGCCTGTTCGAACAGGTCTTGCTGCGCGAAGACATCCCGTACCGGGTCTACGGCGGGTTGCGCTTCTTCGAGCGCGCCGAGATCAAGGATGCCATGGCCTACCTGCGCCTGCTCCACAACCCGCACGACGACACCGCCTTCGAGCGCGTCATCAACGTGCCGGCCCGGGGCATTGGCGAGCGCACCGTGGCCCAGATCCGGGCCCACGCCGGCAGCCACGCCCAGTCGCTGGGTCAGGCCGCGACCGAACTGGTCGCCCAGGGCGGCCTGAGCGCGCGCGCGGGAAACGCAGTCCGCGGCTTTCTGCAGCTGATCGACGCGCTCATCGAGGCGACCGAGGCGGCCAGTCTGGCCGAAGCCGCCGGCGCCGTGATCCGGCAAACCGAGCTGGTTGCCTGGTACCAGAGCCGCGAACCGGCCGACCGGGCAGAGGCACGCGAGGAAAACCTGGCCGAGCTGGTCCGGGCCGCCGACAGTTTCCACCAGCCCTTTGAAGACGAACAGGCCGGCCTGAGCCCGATGGCTTCGTTTTTGTCGCAGGCCGCGCTGGAGGCCGGCGAGCACCAGGGCGAGCGCTGGCAAGACTGCGTTCAGCTGATGACCCTGCATTCGGCCAAAGGACTGGAGTTTCCGCTGGTGTTTCTGGCCGGCATGGAAGAAGGCCTGTTTCCGCATCAGCGCTCGATCGAGGAGCCGGGTCGCCTGGCCGAGGAACGCCGCCTGTGCTACGTCGGCATGACGCGGGCCATGCAGTGTCTTTACATCACCCACGCCGAATCGCGCCAGACCTACGGTCAGACCAATTTTTCCCGCCCGTCGCGGTTCGTCGCCGAAATTCCCGATTCGCTGATCGAGTCGATTCGGTCCGGATTCCGGGTCACGCCGGCCACGGGTCGGACCGACAGCCACCCCCAGGGCGAGGCCGGCGGCCTGAGCCTGGGTTGTGGCGTGCGTCATGCCCGCTTCGGTCTCGGCACCGTAGTCAGCCTCGAGGGCCAGGGACCCAACGCACGCATCCAGGTCAATTTTGAACAGGCCGGCAGCAAGTGGCTGGTTCTGGCGTATGCCAACCTGGAACGAGTCGGCTGATCTTGGACTCGACCACATTCCAACACGAGGCCCTTTGATGAACCCCACCCCATGGCAAAAGCCCGTCCCTGATGACGAACGTCTGATTTTCGCGCTGGATGTGCCCGATCTGGATCGGGCGATGCACCTGATCGACCAACTCGATGAAAGCGTCGTGTTCTACAAGCTCGGTCTGGAGCTGTTCCTCAGCGGCGCGTACTTCGAGCTGGCCGCCGAACTGAAGCGGCGCGGCAAGCGCGTTTTCGCCGACCTGAAGCTGTTTGATATCCCCGCCACCGTGGGGCGCGCCGTGGCCCAGCTGGCCCGCCACCAGGTCGATTTTCTGACCGTTCACGGCAACGACGCCATGCTCGAAGCGGCCGTGGCCGAAAGCGGTTCGACGGGCATCCTGGCGGTCACGGCCCTGACCAGTCTGGATCGGGGCGACCTGGACGACCTCGGCTTTGCCTGCGACGTGGAAGCCCTGGTTCTGTCGCGCGCCCGAAGGGCGCTGGCCCTGGGCTGTGCCGGCGTGATTTCCTCCGGACTGGAGGCGCGCGCCTTGCGCAGCCAGGCCGACCCGGCGCTGATCGTGGTCTGTCCCGGTATTCGCCCGGTGGACAATCGCGAGGTCGACAGCGGTGACCAGAAACGCACGCTGTCTGCCGGCCAGGCGTTCGCGGCAGGCGCCGACTACGTCGTGGTCGGTCGCCCGATCCGTGATGCCGCGGACCCGGCCGACGCTGCAGCGAGGATTCAGGAAGAAATCAGTAGTTTTTTCAGTTGAGTAACAGAACTACATAAATCACTTGATAATATGAATCCGTTAACTTACTATTCTACTTGAGGATTACATCGCACTGTATTTCTCGCCAAGCAATCAACAACATCGTGCCGCACCACGGCACAAGCCAAGCCACCGGCGCGAGCCGGTTCGGGGCGCCCCGCCAGCCCGCGGTGCGCCCTTTTTTTATCCCTCAAGCACCTGCCGGGGGGCGGCCGAGGCAACGCATGGCGGCTGCCGGGGGGCGGATGGTAAACTGCCGGCGTCTTTCCGGAAGCCCAGTTCATGACCATGTCCCGCCGACTGCGCCGCTTTCGCGTCAACCTGTATACGATCTGGCTGGGCGTACTGCGCTGGCTTCTTCACCTCTGGATTCGGGCCAAGGTCGTGCCCGAAGATCTGGGTGAGCTCGACCTGGACCCGGATCGGCCGACCTTTTACGTACTCGATACCTATGCCCTGACCTCGCTGCTGATCGCCGAGCAACTGTGTCGGGAACAGGGCTGGCATCCGCCGGCGCGCGGGTTTCGCGCCGACGACATTCACCTGAAGCGATCCTACGGTGCCGATCGACGCTACCGGGGCCTGTTTGTTCGCACCCTGGAGCGGCGGCGCCACTCGACCATCCTGCGCGAGCTCGTGGGTCAGGCCGACGCGCTCGAACAGACCGGCATACAGATCGTTCCGGTGACCGTCCTGATCGGTCGGGCACCGGATACCGAAGCCGGTTTCTTCAAGCTGCTGTTCTCGGAAAACTGGGACCTGGGCGGGCGCCTGAGACGGCTGTTCACCACTCTCATCAACGGTCGCGATACCCTGGTTCAGTTCGGTCAGCCCATCGACCTGGACCGATTGTTCGCCGAAACCGGCGGAAACTCGCAGGCGCTGGCCAAACTGAGCCGGATCCTGAGGGTCCATTTCAAGCGGGTGCGCACGGCCGCCATCGGTCCGGACCGCTCGCATCGGCGCACCCTGGTCGAAAAAGTCGTCAAGAGCGAGGCGGTTCAGCTGGCCATCGACGCCAAGGCGCGGCGCGACGGGATCGATCACGATCGGGCCGAAGACATTGCCCGCGGCTACACCCGCGAGATCGCAGCGGACTACTCCTATACCTTCGTGCGCATCGCCGACCGGCTGCTGACCTGGTTCTGGAACCGGATTTATCGCGGTGTAGAGGTCAGGCATTTCCGAAACTTTCGGGAAGTCTCGCCCGGCTACGAGGTGGTCTACGTGCCCTGCCATCGCAGCCACATCGACTACTTGTTGATGAGCTACCTGCTGTACTACCGCGGT
>PWJA01000115.1 GCA_003560975.1 Gammaproteobacteria bacterium | reverse complement strand
GTGTTGTAGGCGAACATCACCGAAGCCCAGGACACGTTGTCGCCCAAAAGGCAGCCTCCCATGTGGTGGACGTCATCGGCGTAGCGATCGTCGGTGGCGCAAACCGCAACCACGGCCTTGAGCTCGGGCGGCCGCAGTGCCGCGATCTGGAGCGCGTTGAAGCCGCCCCAGGAAATGCCCATCATGCCGACGTCGCCATTGCACCAGGGCTGCTCGGCCAGCCAGTTCAGAACGCTGACGCCATCGTCGAGTTCCAGCTGCAGGTATTCGTCTTCCAGCACGCCCTCCGATTCGCCACTGCCGCGCAGGTCCACGCGCACGCAGGCATAGCCGTGAGCGGCCATGTACGGGTGCATCATTTCATCGCGCACCGCCGTGCCGAAGCGCTTGCGGTAGGGAATGTATTCCAGCACCGCCGGCACCGGCCGCTCGTTGCGCGGCCGCCAGATGCGCGCGGCCAGGCGAACCCCGTCCGGCATGGGAATCCAGACGTTCGGCTCCTCGATGACTTCCTCGGGCAGATCCGCCGGCTTCACCAGTTCCATGGGCTTGGTCCTTTGCTGTCTCAGCGCCGATTCAGTCGGCGTCGGAATCGATCCGGAAGGGCAGAAATTCCTCTACTTCGGCAAAGCGATCGAGCAACTGCTTCTGGCGATCGGCGCCAAGAAACACGACCGCGATTTCATAGCTGTAGCTGTCCTGGAATTTCAGATCGCTCAACCGCATCCCCTCTTCCACCAGGGGTTGCACGAAGGCATGCGGATACGCCGCCCTGACCCGTTCGATGTCTTCCTTCGACGGCACCTTGCGAACGGTACCGTCGCTGATCTCGTCCTTGAACAAGCGCATCATGAACTTGCCCGACAGCTCATGCGCCCCCTTCCTGTGCGGCATTGCGGGCTCACGTCCCAGCGCAAGGTCGAGCACCACTTTCTGGTTGGTTGCTCCATCGACCATCAGAAACAGCGGCGAGTGCGATTTGGAAATCCGCGAATTGACTTCGAGCAATCTCAGGCTGTCGTCTTCGTGGTTCCAGAAAAACTCGATGTTGAACGTGCCCTGGTCAAAACCGATATGGCGCATGAAGGTTCGGGCCGCCTTGATCATCCGGGCCTGAACGTTCCTGGGGAGCTTGGATGGATACTGGTAGCGAGAAAAGCTGGAGTGATGCTTGCCGGAGCGAAGCGAATCGATCGCGCCGAATACCTGAACCTCGCCATGCCAGCAATAGCCCTCTACGGTAGCCTGGAAACCCGACGAAATGATCTCCTCGGCGATGCAGTGATAGCCGTCGACCTCGGCGACTTCGTCCGGCGGATTCACCAATTCGAGAAATTCATTGAACGGCTTTCCAAACAAGCCGATCTTTTCGCGGATTTCAGGAATGTGCTCGTGCAGTGCGTCGGGCCCGTCGATGTAGAACCCCAGGAACGAGGAGTGCGACTTGACCGGTTTCAGCCAGAACGGATACTCGATTTTGACGTCGGCCACCGGATCGTCGGAAAAGGGATTGATCGCCTGGAAATTCGGTACCAGATCGGGCAGCACCTTTTTTTGCTCCAGGCGCGACCAGTACTTGTGCTCGCAGCGAGCCACGGCCTCCAGCGAAGGAGCGGGCAGACCGGCGTCCTGCGCGATGACGGGTACGTAGGCCGTGGTCGGAAAGTCCCAGTACCCCATGATGGCATCCGGACCGCCGTCCACCTCGGCGAACCGTTTTCTCGCCTGCTTCCGAGCATCGCTGAGGCTGAGATATTTCCCGTCATCGGCATCAACAATTTCGGCCAGGCCGAACAGCGAATGAAACCGATATGCCTCATCGCTGCCGTCCTCTGCGCCGATCGTCCTGAGCAATTCGTGATTGAAATCATCGAGCCCCATGACAAAAATGTTTTTCATTGCGGCTTCTCCTCCTCCTCCTTCGACCCTGTTGAGCCTGGCACCCCGTCGGCTTTCGGCTGCGCTGATCCGGTGCGACCGGCTGCACCTGCAAAAAGGGCCGGCAAACGGAGGCTGCCGGCCCTTCTGATTTCATTGCCGTAGAACCGGTTTTTTCAGGTCAGCACGAACGTAACTCGCATGATCACCCGGTAGTTGACGATATTGCCGTCCTCGACAACGACCTTTTGCTCGGCAATCCAGGCGCCCTTGACGTTTTTCAGCGACTCTTCGGCGCGCTTGATGCCGCTCTGGATCGCATCTTCAAAGCTGGTTCTGGATTCCGAGGAAATCTCGATGGTTTTTGCAACGCTCATGATGAACTCCTTGATTTTTGGGCCAGCAACTGCCTGACCATTTCAAGCTAACAGAGCCCGATTCCTGCTGCAGGAAAAGGGCCGAAATCAGCCATGATCTTTCCTTCGAACAACGCGTACAGAATCATCATCCCGAAGCCTGAACGGCACGGCGGTAGCGCGGCCTCAGAAAGAATGACCGCCAGGAAAGGACGACCCTTGAAAAAAGTATTGCTGTGCGCCCTGATGCTGCTGGCCGGCAGCGCGCCGGCCGACGAGAAGACCGAGTGGCCGGACATCGGCCTGGCACTCGGCTCGGGCGGCGCCGGTGGCCTGGCCCACATTGCCATGCTGGAAGTGTTCGAGGACCTCTCGGTTCAGCCGACGATGATCAGCGGAACCAGCATCGGCGCAATCGTGGGTGTCCTCTATGCCGCCGGGATGGACAGTTCGGAAATTCAGACGCTTTTTGCCGAGTTCGGCGAATCAGCGCTGAACCCCTTCGACGCTCTGGGCGGGGGCGGGGGCGGGGTGAGCTGGACCGATCTGGTCCAGCTGGATTTCGCCAACGGCAGCGTGATTGACGCCGATGGGTTTCTCGATTTCGTCGGCGAGCGCAT
>PWJA01000183.1 GCA_003560975.1 Gammaproteobacteria bacterium | reverse complement strand
CCTTCGTGTATTGGGAGGAGTGATGTTGACCTCAATTCTATGTCGTGCGTTGGAGTGTGGTGTAAACTTTTCCAGAATTTTCCAGAATTTTCCATCGCTCTTGGTCCGCAACTGTAATGGTGCAGACGGTGCTTTCCTATATTAGTTATATGTACTAAATAGGTACTAAGTAGTTATTCAATAGGTACACAGTAGTGTACAATATTGTACAATATTTACTAAATATTTACTAAATAATATAATATTATATATAATATAGTGGAGAAAAGCTAACATTCCTGCCAAAAATTGGCGGGCTTTTCCTGTTTCCCTATATTTTTTTTATTATTATTTTTATTATTATTGGCGCAACGACAACGCACACTGAAATGTGTTTACAACGCACACTTGTTTATGTAATTTATCTTATCAATGTTACGTATTGTGTCACACTGCGGCTTAAACCCTTTGCTATTGGGGTTTTCACAGCTCACAGCGGCGGTGCTATAGGGGACAGCTCGCAAGAATAGTTTCACAATCTAGGCTGGCTTCCAAATTTTTCCAAAACTGGAATTACGTGGAAATGACGGAGGGCTGCCAATTATTTCCAGAAAGTTTCTCTTGACAAGCCCAGAAAATCGTGATATAATATATATAGAAGGTGAGGAGAACAAGGGGCTGACGGGTGTAGATGGGTGGAAAATCTCTCAAGGAGACTCGCCCAGACCTGGGTTCAACTCCCAGCGGCTCCACCACATGGCGCCATCGTATAATGGTGAATACAGTGGGTTTTCGCCCCACAAATCCGGGTTCAATTCCTGGTGGCGTCACCATATGGGTCTGTAATTTAACGGGAAAATACCGACCTTTTAAGTCGTGTTATGGAGGTTCGACTCCTCCCGGACCCACCAATTACAGGGGCAGGGAAAAAAGGATAACAGTACCGCCGGCAAACCAGAATCCTTGAGCCTACGGGACCGCATAGCGGCGAATAGGCGACAGCCAATGGGTAATTCCAGAGGAGCACTGTTAGGTCGGCGCCGCCCCTGATAAGGAATAAAATCCCACAAAATACTTCTTGACAACCCGTAAAATTCGTGATATAATATATATAGAAAAGAAAAAAGGAGGCTTTACCCCATGGCTAAGAAAGAGAAGAAAGTGGAAGCTCGGGACATTCTCCGGGCGGAACTGGCTCAACTGGTGATGGAAGCCAAAGGGCTGGACGAGATCAAGCGGACTAAAGAGGGTCTGGTCGTGACCGAAGATGGTCAAGATCTCGTGATCCGGGTGATCCAGAAAAAGGCTAAGGTGGAAGGTAAAGACGTCATCGAGGTCATCAAACTGGGCGAAGGTGACGAGGGTGACGAGGACGAGGGCGAAGACGAGCCCGCCGAGGGCTAGTGGAAGAAAGAGGCAGACATAGCGCTGCCTCTTTTTTCTGTCTGTTGTTTCCAGATATTTACAGAGCTGACACAGCTCGCCATATATTTACAAAATATGGAAGGTTGGTTCCGTCATTTACTTTCTTTTCCCTTTTGGAATAATATGGAAGTGGCGGAGTTACACAGCTTGTAAGAATATGTAAAAATTTTCCAATTGATATGGGTAAAAAAATCGCAGATTTTACCCATGTATCAGTGATGTGAGAAAATTTTACCCATGTCTGATGGAATAATATGGAAATGACGGCAGCCTGGTAAATGATGGTAAGAAATACTTCTTGACAAACCCGCGGATTTTTGATATAATATATATAGTGAAAGAAAGGAGAGGATAGCATGGCTGGTGGCTTCTGGGATACTGAGGTAGTATTGAAGGATGTCCAAAAACCTGGAACCAAGTCAACGTTTTATCGTTTCAAGGATGTGACTAAGGGCAATAAGCGGTACATTGACATGCGGGAACATTACACTAAGGCGGACGGAACTGAGCAGTTTACTTCCAAAGGAACTTCCATTCCTATTGAGGCTGTGGCTGATGTGATGAATGTGTTTCGTGACCTTATGGAGTATTTGGAAACCGGAACCATGATGAAGTGGGAAGACTAGAAATAGAAAATTTGGTTGATATTAAAGGGAGCTTAAATGCTCCCTTTTTTTATTTTACAGCTCGCAGGCGGGTTCCTTACACAGCTTGCCAGGGCTGTCAGTACATGGGGTTGGGTTTGATAACAGTTTCACGGATTGGTAAACATGGAATCTTTTGGGAATGACGGAAGTGATATGGGTAAAAATCCGCGAATTTTACCCATGTCCCGATGATATGGGTAAAGATTGCCCATATTACAATCTTCCAGAATTGGAATTTTTTGGGAATGACGGCGGCCTTCCATTTTCTGGAAACTGTTCCGCCACTTCCACAACTTTCCTGTCTTGGATATAAAATACATTTAAAAAAGTCTTGACAAGTCGATGGAATCGTGGTATAATAGATTTAGAAAAACAAGGAGGCGATACAAATGGATGTAAGTTTCTGCAAGCAGTGTGATTACATTATGGAAATTGATGGTAATTTAGAGTGTGTTCTCCAGTCGGCGGATATAGAAAGTTTTGACACTTGCCCGGTTGAGCCTGACCTGAAAGAATTTTCCATCTACTGGGACGACTTGACTCCTGAAACTCAACAGCGGATAAAAAAGGAATTGGGTGTAGAATATGTCAAAAACGCACAGTGGACAATGTTTCCCATCGTTGTAATAAATGTGGAAGATGAGGAAGATGAAGAAGAAGAGGAAGATGATATGGATATATCCCAATCACAGGAATTTATGGACGCATTATTCCAAGCGAAGAAGGAAGCGGAAAAAGAGGAAACTTTACACAAAATGTTAAAAGCTGGCATGACTTTTTGTGTAAAGTTTCCTTTTTTTAGATG
>PWJA01000162.1 GCA_003560975.1 Gammaproteobacteria bacterium | reverse complement strand
CGGGTGACGCTTGCCGATCCCATCGAGGCGCTGGGAACGCTGCGTGCCAACGAGTCGACCGAGCTGACGGCCAGCATCACCGAAACCATTTCCGAAATCCGCTTCCGCGACAGCGAAAGGGTCCGGGCCGGTCAGGTTCTCGTTGCCCTCACCAACCACGAGCAGCTGGCCGAACTCGCCGAGGCCGAAGCGCAGGTCGCAGAGGCCCAGCGCCAGTTCGATCGGATTGTCGATCTCACCGATCGTGGCCAGGAGTCGCGGGCGCTTCTCGATCAGCGTCGGCGCGAACTCGAAACGGCCCAGGCGCGCCTGGGCGCGGTCGAAGCCAGACTCAGTGATCGCCTGATCACCGCACCCTTCGACGGCGTGGTCGGTCTTCGGGACATTTCCGTGGGTAGCCTGATGACGCCTGGTCGAGTGATCACGACGCTGGTGGACGACTCCATCATGAAGCTCGATTTCGGCGTGCCGGAAGTGTTGCTGGCGAAAGTCCAGACCGGACTGGCGATCGAAGCGACAAGCAGCGCCTGGCCGGATGAACGGTTCCGCGGTGAGGTCGCCAGCATCAGCAACCAGGTCGATCCGGTCACCCGCTCGTTCCAGGTCCGGGCCCGGCTGCCCAATGCTGACGGCAAACTGCGCCCGGGCATGCTGATGGTGGTGACCCTGAGCGGCCGCGAGCGTGAAGCGGTCGTGGTCCCGGAAGAAGCCATTCTGAGCCGTGGGCGCAGCCACCATGTCATGGTTGTGGATCGCAGCCGCGAACAGACCGAGGTCCACCGGCGGCCCGTCGAACTCGGTCGCAGGTTGCCGGGTCAGGTGGAAATCTCCTCGGGCCTGGCGGCCGACGAGACGGTCGTGATCCACGGCGGGTTTCGACTCTCCGACGGGCAGCCGGTGCGCGTGCGCGCGACGATGAAACCGGGCCAGTCGCTGGCTCAGATCCTGGCCGACGATCAGGGGTCATGATTCTGTCCGATCTGGCCGTGACCCGGCCCGTCCTGGCTTCGGTCGTTGCCCTGCTCCTGATCCTGTTCGGCATCGTGTCCTTTACCCAGCTTCCCCTGCGCGAATACCCCGATATCGATCCCCCGATCGTATCGATCGAAACGCGCTACCCCGGCGCGGCCGCGGCGGTGATCGACACCCAGATCACCGAACGCATCGAGGAGAGCATTGCCGGCATCGAGGGAATCGAGTTCATCGAGTCGGAAAGTCGGGACGGGGTATCCCGGATCAGCGTGCGCTTCTCGTTGCGTCGCGATGTTGACGCCGCGGCCAACGACGTGCGCGATCGCGTCGCCCGCATTGCCCGCCTGTTGCCGGACGAAGCCGACCCCCCCGAAGTACGACGGGTCGACGCCAACGCCGACGTCATCGTCTGGTGGAACCTGGTCGGTTCGGACTATTCGATTCCCGAACTGACCGACTACGCCGAACGCTTCCTGGTCGATCGATTCTCGACGATCGACGGCGTGGCGACCATTCGCGTCGGTGGCGCCCAGAGTTTTGCCATGCGCATCTGGCTGGACCGACAGGCGCTGGCAGCGCGCGGCCTGACCGTGGCCGAGGTCGAGCAGGCCTTGCGCTCGGAAAACATCGAGCTGCCGGCCGGCAGCATCGAGTCGCGGACCCGTCAGTTCACCGTGCGCGTCGCCCGCCAGTTCGACTCTGCCGAGCAGTTCGCGCGCCTGGTCCTGACGCGCGGCGAGGACGGCTACCTGGTGCGCCTGGGCGATGTCGCCCGGGTCGAGCGCGGCACGGTCGAGGATCGCACGCTGTTTCGGGGCAACGGCGAACCGATGGTCGGGCTGGGGGTGATCCGCCAGTCCACCGCCAACACCCTCGACGTCGCCCGCGCCGTCCGGGCCGAAGCGCAGCGGCTCAATACGGTCCTGCCGGAGGGCATGGAACTGATCGCCAGTTTCGACTCCTCGGTGTTCATCGAAGGCGCAGTCAGGGAGGTCTATCGCACGCTCTTCATCGCCATCTCGCTGGTCGTATTGACCATTTTCCTGTTTCTCGGATCGATTCGCGCCATCCTGGTGCCGGCCGTGGCCGTTCCGGTGGCGCTCGTGTCCACGTTCATCGCCCTGGCCCTGTTCGGGTTCACCGTCAACCTGTTGACCTTGCTGGCCATGGTCCTGGCCATCGGGCTGGTGGTCGACGACGGCATCATCGTGGTCGAAAACGTCCGCCGCCGCATGGACGAGTACGGAGAAAGCGCGCGCGTTGCCGCCTACCGCGGCACTCGCCAGGTCGCGTTCGCCATCCTGTCGACGACCATGGTGCTGATCTCGGTGTTTGTCCCCATCGCCCTGCTCCAGGGTGACATCGGCCGACTTTTCAGCGAGTTTGCCCTGACCATGGCGGCCGCCGTTGCGTTTTCGAGTTTCGTCGCCCTGACCGTTTCGGCCATGCTCGCCTCGCGCGTTCTCAAGCCGCGCGACCGCCAAAGCCGCCTGGTCGGCGCAATCGACGCGGGCATCGGACTGATGCGTCGCATCTATCGACGCGTCCTGATCCGGTTCATCGCCTGGCGGTGGTTTGCCCTGGCCGGCTTTCTCGTCCTGTTCGGCCTGATCGGCCTGCTGTTCACCCAGATCTCCGAAGAGTACGCACCGACCGAGGATCGGGGAGCTTTTTTTGTCCTGGTCAACGGTCCGGAGGGCGCATCCTTCAGCTTCATGGAAGACTACATGAGCGAGATCGAGCAGCGCCTGATGCCGCTGGTCGACGACGGCGAGGTGAGCCGACTGCTGGTGCGGGCCCCGCGTGATTTCGGCAACCCGTCCGTGTTCAACAGCGGAATCGTCATCATCGTGCTCGATGACTGGAGCCGTCGCCGCCCGGCCGCCGAGATCATGGCCGACGTTCGCGGTCGTCTCGCCGACCTGCCGGGGGTGCGAACCAGTGTCGCCATGCGCCAGGGTTTCGGAGGCGGGTTCCGCAACCCCGTTCAGTTCGTGATCGGCGGCGCCGGCGACTACGAGGAACTGGCCGAGTGGCGCGATATCCTGCTCGATCGGATCGAACGGGCCAACCCGGGTCTGGTCGGAGTCGACTGGGATTACAAGGAAACCCAGCCGCAGCTCGAGGTAAGCATCGACTACGATCGCGCGGCCGAACTCGGGGTCACCATCGACACGATCGGCCGAACCCTGGAAACCATGCTCGGTTCACGCCGCGTCACCACCTACTTGAGCGACGGCCAGGAATACGATGTCATCGTGGAGGGCGAGCGCGACCGGCAGCGAAGCCCCGCGGCGCTGGAGAACATCTACGTCCGCTCGGATCGTTCGGGTCGGTTGATCCCGCTGTCCAATCTCGTGACCGTGACCGATTTCGCCGACTCGACCAGCCTGAATCGATACAACCGGGTGCGCAGCATCACTGTGCAGGCGGCCTTGAGCGATGACCTGACCCTCGGCGAGGCGCTGGACTTTCTGGAAACGGAGGCCCGGGCTGCGCTGCCCGAAACCGTCGTCATCGATTACCGCGGTCAGAGCCGGGACTTCAAGACCTCCGGACAATCGGTCGTTTTCGTATTCGTGCTTGGCCTGGTGGTTGTGTTTCTGGTCCTCGCCGCCCAGTTCGAGAACTGGATTCACCCGCTGGTCATCATGTTCGGGGTGCCGCTGGCGGTTGGCGGCGGCCTGCTGGGGCTCTGGCTGACCGGGTCGACCCTGAACATCTACAGCCAGATTGGCCTGGTCATGCTGATCGGCCTGGCGGCAAAGAACGGGATTCTGATCGTCGAATTCGTCAACCAGCTGCGTGACGAGGGCCGGAGCTTCGAAGACGCGATCATCGAAGGGGCATCCATCCGCCTGCGGCCGATCATCATGACCGGCGTTACCACCGTGGCCGGCGCCATTCCGCTCATCGTGTCCAGCGGAGCCGGTGCGGAAACCCGCCAGGTGATCGGGATCGTCGTCTTCTTCGGCGTCAGCGCCTCGAAGATCCTGACCCTGTTCGTCATCCCCGTGCTGTACAGCCTGCTGGCCCGGCGCACCGGTTCACCGGAAACCGGGCGTCGCCAGCTCGAGTCCGAACTGGCCGCGCAAAGCTGATCGACCGTTCAGTTCAGAAATTCGGGTTGATTTTCCACGCGTCCGGCGTATCGTGCGGCGACTGCTCGCGGGACATGCGGATATTGAGACCGAGATCGTTGCGCGAATCGGCGTGCTCCAGGGCCTCTTCTTCGTTGATGTTGCCTTCCTCGAAAAGTTTGTAGAGCGACTGGTCAAAGGTCATCATGCCGTGCTGGGAGCCGTCTTTCATCGCGTCCTTGATGCCGTGGATTTCGCCCTTCTGGATCAGATCGGCAATATACGGCGTACGCAGCAACAGCTCGACCGCAGGTACACGCATGCCGTCGGTGCTGGGAATCAAACGCTGGCTGATGATGGCCTGCAGATGCAGAGACAGATCCACGAACAGCTGGCGGTGGGCGGTTTCCGGAAAAAAGTTGATGATGCGATCCAGCGTCTGATTGGCGTTGTTGGCGTGCAATGTCGACAGGCAGAGATGGCCCGTTTCGGCGTAGGCGAGAGCGTGCTGCATGGTCTGGCGATCGCGGATCTCGCCGATCAGGATGACATCCGGGGCTTCGCGCATGGCGTTCTTGAGCGCGATTTCGTAGCTCTTGGTGTCCAGACCGACCTCGCGCTGATCGACGATCGAGCGTTTGTGCTGGTGAAGAAACTCCACCGGATCCTCGATCGTCAGGATATGTCCCGAGCGTTTCGTGTTGCGATGATCGATCATTGACGCCAGCGTGGTGGACTTGCCCGACCCGGTCGAGCCGACCACCAGGACCAGACCTCGCGGCACCATGACCAGTTCGCGCAGCTTGGGAGGGAGGTTCAGCTCTTCGATCGAGGGCACCTCGCTCTTGATGTGTCGAACCACCATGGCGACCGAGCCGCGCTGGCGGAAGACATTGACCCGGAAGCGGCCGATGCCGTCGAGCGCAAGCGCGAGGTTCATCTCCATTTCATGCTCGAACTCCGCACTCTGCTTGTCATTCATCACCGAATAGGCGATCTGGCGGGTTTCGGCCGCCGACAAACGGTGCTCTCCGAGAAAGCGCGTGCGCCCCTCGATATTGATACCAACGGGCGCACCGGCGCTAAAAAACAAATCGGATGCGCCATGCTGAATCATGGCCTGCAGAAATTTCTCCAACGTCACGAAAGACCCCTTTGGCGACAGGGTGTTAGCGGTAGCATGTGTCCGGTTTTCGGACGGGGGCAAGTGTAGCATCATCCCGTTTTCCGGGACCCGCCGGGTTCAGCCCCTCCCGTGCCGCTGGCGCAGATGGGCTGAGATTCGGCGGAACTCCTCGACGCCGATCTGGCCGCGGAAAAGCCCCGCCGCCCGCCCACGGCGCCCCCGCCAACCGATATAGAAAGGGGAAACAAAGCAGAGCGCCCGATCCTCCAGACTGCGCCAGCGTGACCCAGCGTGCTGGCGATACTCGAATCGGCCGTCGTGCAGGCGCACCTCCAGGGAGGGAAGAAGCAAACGCCGAACAGCGTGCGCACCGGTCACCAGGGCCAGAATGGCCAGCGTGACCTGCACGAACGAGCCGATCGAGCTGACCAGGATTGCCGCGAGCGCGGCCACCGTCATCGCCGCGACGAGACCGGACAGGCCCCGCGCCGGCGCCAGCTCAGTCTGTGCTTGCCCCTTCATTGGTCAAGCGGATTTCCCGAACCAGGGTCTGGAGGAGCGGAGCGGCGGGGTCGGAACGGCCGAGCAGCCAGTCCCAGAGATCGTCGTCTTCGCACTCGAGCAGCAACGAATAGGCCGCCTGCATCTCGGCCGTCGATTCAGGCCAGCGCCGCTCCAGCCAGCGCGTCAGCAACAGATCGAGTTCGCGCATACCGCGCCGGCTGCGCCAGCGCAGCTCGCGCGGAACCTGCTCGGTAGCGTCCACCCTAGAGACTGCGGCGGGCCAGCATCATCTTCTTGATCTCCGCGATTGCCTTGGCCGGATTCAGCCCCTTGGGGCAGGTCTTCGCGCAGTTCATGATGGTGTGGCAGCGGTACAGTCGAAACGGATCCTCCAGGTCGTCCAGGCGCTCTCCGGTGGCCTCGTCGCGCGAATCGACCAGCCAGCGATAGGCCTGAAGAAGCACCGCGGGGCCGAGATAGCGCTCACCGTTCCACCAGTAGCTTGGGCAGGAGGTCGAGCAGCACGCGCACAGAATGCATTCGTACAGGCCATCGATCCGGGCGCGATCTTCGTGCGACTGGAGCCGCTCCTTGTCCGGCGGGGCCGGACTCTGGGTCCGGATCCAGGGCTTGATCGAGGCATACTGGGCGTAAAAGTGGGTCAGATCAGGAACCAGGTCCTTGATGACCGGCATGTGAGGCAAGGGATAGATTTTCACATCGCCCCTGATTTCCTCGATTGCCTGGGTGCAGGCCAGCGTATTGACGCCATCGATATTGAACGCGCAGGATCCGCAAATGCCCTCGCGGCAGGAGCGCCGGAAGGTCAGGGTCGGATCGATCTCGTTCTTGATCTTGATGACGGCGTCGAGAACCATGGGCCCGCACTGGTCGAGGTCCAGGTCGTAGGTATCGATGCGCGGATTCTCGCCGCTGTCGGGATCCCAGCGGTAAATCCGGAAAGAACGGACGTTGCCGGCGTTTTCCGGCGCCGGGAAATGGCGCCCCTTCTGGATTCGAGAGTTCTTCGGAAGTCTGAATTCAGCCATGTCTAGAGTCCATGTCCAGCCAGTATTGGAGGCGTTGCACGCCCTTAGTAGGTTCGCGCCTTCGCTGGGAACACCTCGACATCGTCGGTCAGGGTGTACATGTGCACCGGTCGATAGTCGATACGAACATCGCCCTTCCCGTCCATCCAGGTCAGGGTATGTTTCATCCAGTTGTCGTCGTCGCGATCCGGGAAATCCTCGCGCGCATGCGCACCGCGGCTTTCCTTGCGGTTCTCTGCGGCCACCATTGTCGTTACCGCGTTGCCAATGAGGTTTCTCAGTTCCAGCGTCTCGACCAGATCGGAATTCCAGATCATGGACCGGTCCGAGACCTTGACGTCGGCGAACGCGGCCTGAACCTTGGCGATCCGGTCGCAGCCCTTTGCCAGCGTCTCGCCGGTGCGAAACACCGCCGCATCCTGCTGCATGACCTGCTGCATCTCGTCGCGGATGTCCGCGGTGGACTGGCTGCCCGAGGAATGCCGAAGCCGATCGAACGCGCCGACCAGATCGTCGATTCGTTCGCGCGGAAGCGCTTTTTGCGACTGGCCCGGCTTGATCGTCTCGCCGCAACGCTTGGCAACGGCTCGGCCGAAGACGATCAGATCGAGCAGGGAGTTCGAACCAAGGCGGTTGGCGCCATGAACCGATACGCAGGCCGCCTCCCCGATGGAGTAAAGGCCCGGAACCACGGAGTCGGGTTCGCCGTCTTTCAGGGTCACGACTTCGCCGTGGAAGTTGGTCGGAATGCCACCCATGTTGTAGTGCACCGTGGGCAGCACCGGGATCGGCTCTTTGGAAACATCCACCCCGGCGAAGATCTTGGCCGTTTCGGCGATTCCCGGCAGACGCTCGTTGATCACCTCGCTTCCCAGGTGCTGAAGATTGAGATGGATGTGATCCGCACGATCTCCCACGCCCCGCCCTTCGCGGATTTCGATGGTCATGGAGCGCGAAACGACATCCCGTGAGGCCAGATCCTTGGCGTTCGGAGCGTACCGCTCCATGAACCGCTCTCCCTGCGAGTTGGTCAGATAGCCTCCTTCCCCGCGGACCCCTTCGGTGATCAGGCAGCCGGCACCGTAGACGCCGGTCGGATGGAACTGGACGAACTCCATATCCTGCAGGGGAAGGCCTGCCCGCAGCACCATCCCGTTACCGTCACCCGTGCAGGTATGGGCGGAGGTCGCCGAAAAATATGCCCGGCCGTAGCCGCCGGTGGCGAGAATGACCGCATGTGCACGGAATTCGTGCAGCGTGCCGCTGGCGAGATCCCAGGCCAGGCAGCCGCGGCACGACCCGTCTTCGTCCATCAGCAGATCCAGGGCGAAGTATTCAATGAAAAATTGCGCTTCGTGCTTGAGCGACTGCTGGTACAGGGTGTGAAGAATGGCGTGTCCGGTCCGGTCGGCCGCTGCGCAGGTCCTCTGGGCCGTACCTTCGCCGAAGCGCGTGGTCATGCCGCCGAACGGGCGCTGGTAAATCTTGCCGTCCTCGGTGCGCGAGAACGGCACCCCGAAATGCTCGAGCTCGATGACCGACGGAATCGCCTCTCGACACATGTATTCAATGGCGTCCTGGTCGCCCAGCCAGTCCGACCCCTTGATCGTGTCGTACATGTGCCAGCGCCAGTCGTCTTCGCCCATGTTGCCCAGCGCGGCACTCATGCCGCCCTGAGCCGCCACGGTGTGCGAACGGGTCGGGAACACCTTGGTAATGCAGGCCGTGGTCAGCCCGGTGGCTGCCAGGCCCATGGTCGCGCGCAGACCGGCGCCGCCGGCGCCGATGACGAGTACGTCGTACTCGTGTTTCGTGATCTCGTATGCCTTGCTCAATTTATGCTCCGAAAGCCACTTTCAGGATGGCCATGACGGCCAGAACGGCGCCGAGGATGGCGAGAATCTTGACCACAAGCTGCAACCCGACCTCGGCCGCTCGCTGATGGACGTAATCCTCGATGACCACCTGCAATCCCAGCTTGGCGTGATAGATGGAAGTCAGCGTGAACAGCACGGCCATGGCCGCATGAAAAGGTCGGCCCAGCCATTCGATCGCCTCGGCATGCGTGGTCCCGGCCAGCGCCACCAGCGCCCACGCCAGCCAGACCGTCAGGCCGACCAGAAGGATCGCGCTGAATCTCTGCGCCCACCAGTGGGTAACGCCGTCACCGGCCGAGCCGTGGTTGTGGGCCATGGCGAGAGGGTTTCTCAGGTTCATAACGCCACTCCCCAGACCAGTGCCGTCAGAACCAGGGCACCGGCCACGACGACCCATCCGGAGGCGTAGGCTCCGCGCAGGTCAAGCAACAAGCCCGCGTCCCAGCACAAATGCCGAATCCCGTTGAGCAGGTGATAAAACATGGCCAGAGACCAGGCCATGAGCAGCGCCAGGCCCAGCGGCGTGGCCAGCAGCGAATTGAGGTTGTCAAAAGCCTCTGCGCCGGCAGCCAGGGCGAGCAGCCAGGCGACAACGACAACAAGCCCCGCACTCAGCGCCACGCCGGTGATTCGATGGGTGATCGAGAGCACCGAAGTCAGCTGGGGCCGGTACACCTGAAGATGCGGCGACATCGGTCGCTTGTTACTGGACATCGAAAATCCCCTGTTCGTACAGATCTGGGTCAAAAATCAATACAGCGACCGTTCTTCTCCCAATCGCCGTAACGGGTCGGATCCCGCCCCTCTTTCCGCCCTCCGATCTCGCGCGGCCGGTGCGGCCTGGGATCTGCGGGTACGGGTTCTTCATCGGAGCCGGAATTCTTTGGCTGCTGTTTTGTGTTGCGCTTGCTCACGGTAGAATTGTACCTCCTCATCCGTCTCGATCCTGTATCAATGTCGACCTGGTTCCTGTTGCCGCATCTGGCCGGCCTGCGCCTCGCGGGGCCCGACGCCCTGGCCTTCGCTCATTCTCAATTCACGCGTGCGTTTTCCCACGAGACCGCGGAAGGCTGGGGACTGACGGCGTGGTGCAATCCAAAGGGCAAAAGCATAGCCGTCATTCTCGCCCGGCGGAATGAAAATGATGTCGACCTGGTTGTGCCCCGGCAGCAGGTGGAATTGCTGGCGCGCTCTTTAAAAATGTACGCGATCGGGCGGAAACTGGAATTCACTTCCGAGCCGGCGGTGTCCGGCTCCTTCACACCGTCCGACTCGCTTCGGGCCATGACGGTGGGGACCGAGCGGGGTCTCGACCTGGGCAGACCCGACAGTCGCTCCGACGACGACGCGATCGCCGCCTGGCGGGTTCAGGACGTGTGCGCCGGTATCGCCTGGCTGGCGCCCGAATCCAGCGGCCAGTTTCTGCCGCAGGCGCTTGGGCTCGAAGAGCGCGGTGGTCTGAGTTACAGAAAAGGCTGCTACCCGGGCCAGGAAGTCATCGCCCGGGTTCACTTCCTCGGTCGCGCCAAGCAGCGCCTGGCGGGTTTCCGACTGCGCGGCCCGAAACCGCCGGACGAGGCAAGCGTGTTCGACGAAAAGGGCGCCAAATGCGGCGTGGTGTTGACCAGCGAGCCCGCCCGGGACGGTCGAATCGGGCTGGCGGTGGTCTCCGCCGGGCTCGCCGACCAGACGATCGTGCTCTGTTGCCAGCGCGAAATGACCCTTTTGCCGCCATCGTCCTTGTGCTAGCATTCGAGACAATTCTAAAATTCAATAAGTTATCGGGGAAAATTCAATGGGTTGCTTATCCCTTCGGATGCGCCTGACCGCCGTGGTCCTGCTGATCGGTCTCGCGTCCGGTTCGAGCGGGCAAACGGAGCGAACCTATTCGCTTCTGGTTCATCCGATTTTCACTCCCAGCCAGGCGGAACTGGTGTACCAGCCGCTGGTCGATTTTCTTAACGAGCAAACGCCGCATCGCTTCGAGCTCCGGACGGCGCGCGATTTCCACCGTTACTGGCTGGACATCCGGCGTGGTCAGCAGCCGGACCTCGTCCTGGAAGATGCGCACCTGATCGCCCTGCGCATGCAGCGCGACGGGTTCGTTCCGCTGGCTCGGGCCAGCCAGCCGGCAAGTTTCTCCCTGCTCAGCTCCGACATGGGCGAAGTCGAGATCGGCGATTTCATCGGCCGGCCGGTATCTAGCATGCCCGCTCCCAGTCTCGGCTATCTGGTTCTGGCCAGCTGGTTCACCAACCCCATGCAGCAGCCGATACTCGAGTCCAGCGCGGCCTCCTGGCTGGATGCCGTGGAAATCGTGTTCGCAATGGAGGCGGATGCGGCGATCGTTCCCCACAACCTGGTTCGGCGCTATGTCAATCTCAACGTGGTCGCGACCTCGGCCGAATTCCCTCATGTCACCATCGCGGCGTCGCCCGATTTGCCGGAAACCGTGCGCCTGAACGTTCTTGATGCACTGCTTGCGCTTCACGATGACCCGGAGCATTTCGCCGTTCTTCACGAGCTCGATATCGAGGAATTCGTGGCCGCTCTGCCGGATGAATATGTCGGCCTGGAAAGCTGGCTGGACTGGGTTTTCTCGGGGTTTTGAGGCCGCCCCGGGGCGGCAATCCTTCGCTCGGCTTGCAGACCAACCAACCCATGATTTCCCCTGAACTTACCGCCTTGTCGCCCCTTGACGGGCGCTATGCCAAGCGTCTGGAGGGTCTGCGCGAACTGTGCTCGGAAGCGGGCCTGATCCGGAGCCGGG
>PWJA01000032.1 GCA_003560975.1 Gammaproteobacteria bacterium | reverse complement strand
CCGACCTGGTCTGGAGCATGGAGACTGCCGAAGTACCGGCCGGCTTCCGTGTGCTGGAGCCGTTTGCCTCTGAGCCGATCCGCGGCGGCAGCCCGGACGCCGAGACGATAGCTAACCTGCTGGGCGGCACCTTGCCGAGCCTGGCGATGGCGCGTCCGTCGAATGGTCTGATGGTGGTGGATTGCGAGAGCGAGCCCGGCATCGTCATCCAGGATGACGGCAATGTCGAGAACGGCTACTCGGGCAACCCTGCAGCCGGCATTACCGAGGTTCGCTTCGTGGACCGCTACACGCCGGAAGAGTACCCGGCGTTCCTGACCGGTGTGTGCGTGGCGTTCCTGACGATCTCGGGTTCGACCAGCTTCGACATTGACGTTGTGGTCTACGACGACAGCGGAGCGGGTGGTACGCCGGGTGCCGAGTTGGGCAGCCTGCCGGTGACGATCGATGTGGATCAGCTCTCACCGCCGGTGCCGCCGGATTACCCGCCGCTGTGGAACGCGGTTGACCTGTCCTCGCTGGATATCGAGGTGGGTTCAGGCAGCATCTACGTAGGCGTGCGCTTCACCCCGGTTGACCCGAACTACTTCGTGGCTGCCGATCAGAGCACGGATCGTCCGATCGGCTTTGCCGGTGGCCACTGGTGGGTCAGCACGGACCAGGTCTGGGAGCCGATTCAGGATGGCTACCCCGACTACCGTTCACTGATGGTGCGTCCGGTACTGCTGACCGAACTGGAAGGCTGCGATGCGCCGGAGGCGATCAGCTGGCTGAGCGTTGACCCGGATACGGGGATCGTGACCTCAGGTGACAGCGCGACGATAGACGTGTTCTTTGATGCCGACGGTTTGACCGAGGGCGTGTACGAGGCCCTGCTGTGTCTGAACAGCAACGACCCGGTCAACCCGATCATCACGATTCCGGTGACGATGGTGGTGGAAGAAGACCCGATGGCGATGCTGCAGGTGGCCCACCTGGCGCCTGTGGATGCTGTTGGCACGGCGGTGGACATTGCCCTGAACGGTGATGTGGTGCTGTCGGGTGTTGAGTACGGTGACTCGACCGGTTACCTGCCGGTCCCGGCGGGCACCTACACGATCGAGATCTTCCCGGCCAACGACACCACACCGCTGCTGACGGTGACGGGTGTGGAGCTGGATGCCGGCGTGTCTTACTCGGCCCTGGCCAACGGCGATGCGGCTAACCAGGCGTTCGACCTGCTTCTGCTGGTGGACGACCACGATGCACCTGCGGCGGGCAGCTTCAAGCTGCGCCTGGGTCACCTGGCGCCGTTTGCCTCGGGCCCGGCCTCGGCTGAGGTTCGTCTGGCCGACGGTACGCTGATCGAGGAAGTGGACTTTGGTGACGTGACCGGCTTCCTGGAGCTTGCCGAAGGGACCTACGACCTGCAGATCACCGCGCCTGGTGGTTCGCCGGTGCTGATTGATCCTGCGCCGGTGACCTTTGCGGCTGGAGACGTGATCTCTGCGTTTGCTGCGGGTGATGGAGCGAACGAAGCACTGGGCGTGTTTGCCCTGCCGCCGGGTGATCCTGGGTTCTTCCTGCCGCTGGTGGCCGGAGAGCTGCTGGTGGATCCGACGGCACTGGCCTTTGGCACGGTGATTGTTGGTGACAGCACGACGCTGGACTTTGCAGTCAGCAACGCGGCTGGCGGTGGCGCTGAGAGCCTTGAGCTGAGCACGCTGGCCCTGACGGGTGATGCCGAGTTTGCGCTCACCGGTGGTGACTGTGCGGTTGGCACGGTGCTTGAGCCTGGCGACAGCTGTGTGGTGGAAGTGAGCTTCACGCCGGGCTCGGATGCGAGCTTCAGCGGCAGCGTATCGGTAGGCACGGCTGATGGTCAGAGCGAGACGGTGACGCTGAGCGGAGCGGGCGAGTTGCTGCCTGCCGAGCTGTCGGTGGATCCGACCGCGCTGGACTTTGGTGAAGTGGCCGTGACGCTGGACGAGACCTTGAGCTTCGAGATCAGCAACGTGGCCCCGAGCAACGCGGCCAGCCTGACCCTGAGTGCACTCACCCTGAGTGGCGCGGCCCAGTTCGCGATCACCGGTGGTGATTGCGCGGTGGGCACGGAGCTGGCCCCGGCTGAGTCGTGCACGGTGGAAGTCACATTCACCCCGACCGCGGCCCAGGCCTCGTTCGGCGCGGTGACGGTGGCGACTATCGGTGGCAGCACCGAGACGGTGACGCTGGATGGCGAAGGCTTCCTGCTGCCGGACGACATCTTCTCCGACCGCTTCGAGGCTGGGAACTGAGCCCCTCGGTTCCCGCTCGATCTGCAAGCTGGAAGGAAAAAAAGGCCGCCCACCGGGCGGCCTTTTCTCTGAGAGTCCATGCGACAGGAACCTTTAGTTGCGAAGCTGATGGAGAAGGTTTGGGGGTTCAGCAGTCGCTTACGCCTAATTTTTTCGGCCTGCCAGGCCAAAAGAGACAATGAAAACAATCAATCTTTGCAAGCTTTCTTCCTTGTTCTTGCTGCTAGTCGCCTGTTCGGCGATAGGCGGCAATAGCGCCTTTCTCATTCCTTCCGGTCAGATGCTGTCCGAGTCGGTGTCTGATCATGTTCATTGGCAGCGTGACTACGGCAGCTATGTATGGTTGACCGGCGATGAGCGCCTTGCTTTGTCGCTGCAACGTGCCGGCATCGAATTCACTGCCGTTGACGATCGTGATCAGATTCAGGTTCACGAGTACCGCTTCAATCCCTTGGGTCTTCGTATGGAGCTTGCCAAGGCGCCGCGGCGCACGGATGGCGCGGGCCTGGGCCTGATTCAGTTTCGTGGTCCAATCGCACGGGCAGACCACGCTTTGCTGGATGACGCGGGCCTGGAGATCATTCAGTACTATCCGCACCATGCCTAT
>PWJA01000082.1 GCA_003560975.1 Gammaproteobacteria bacterium | reverse complement strand
CGAGGAAGGTCGGCGAGCCCGGATCGCGGTCGCGGGTGAACTGCTCGCAGAACTGGTTCGGAAAGCTCGCTGCGTCGTAGCAGGCGTTGACCAGCTGCTGAACGCCGATCGAGGAAATCGCATCGTCGATTTCAATGTCGTACCAGTCCACGGTGACCGACAGGCCCGGCACGAAGCGCGGCTCTAGCACGATGCCGGCGGTGAAGGTGTCGGCCGTCTCCACGTCCAGGTCCGGGTTGCCGCCGGTAAAGCCGGAGAAACGAGCGGTCAGCGGATCCGTGAAATTGGCGGGCAGACCGTCGGCGGCGCAGTTGCCCGGACGGTTGGCCGTACCCTCGTTGATGTTGGCGGCATCACAGGGGTCGGACGGGCGGGCCGTGGCCGACTGCAGCGGCGAGAACAACTCGTTGATGTTCGGCGCACGCACCGTCTGCGACAGCGTCGAGCGGAAGCGGATGTCCTGGATGGGCGCGTACGACAGGCGCAGGTTCCAGCTGTCGGTCCCACCCAGAGTCGAGTAGTCCGAATAGCGATAGGCCGCATCCAGGGTCAGGTCTTCCACCCCCGGACGGTTGTTGAGCAGCGGCAGCGAGATTTCGGCAAAAACCTCCCTGACGTCGAAGCTGCCCGAGGTGTTGTCGGTCGGCGCATCGACCGGGAACACGCGCGAGGAGGCATCGACGATTCCGAGCGGGTCTTCCTGGGGCAGTTCGAACCCATCGGCCTTGAACGAGCTTTCCTCATCGCGATACTCGAAGCCCAGGACCATGCCCATCGGTCCACCGGGCAGCGCAAACCAGTCGGAGCTGTCGCCGACCAGGAAACCGCTGAGCACGGTTTGCTCGATCGTGCGCTTGCGCTCCATGTCGACGATGACGAAGTCCGCCGCCTCCTGGCTGGGCGCGCCGATGCCGAACAGGTTCAGCGGAGCGCACTGGCCCTGGCCCGGGGTGAAGGTCTGGAAGCCGCGGAACGGGCCGGCGCTGCGCAGGAACGAATCCGCCGGGATGGCGGTGGGGTCGAGCTCGGAGCGACAGACGATGTTGCCGGTGGCCGGATCAACCACCGCGTCGGCGGCGGCGTAGTAGCGGTCCAGGGCCAGGCCGGTGAACTGCGTGTCGGCCGTGGTTCGGCCGTAGTTGGCGGCAATCTCGTAGCTGAACGGCCCGTCGCCGATCAGGCCTTCCAGGCCGGTCACGAAGCGCACGGTCTCGCGTCGCGAAATACTGCGGCGCTGGCCCAGGTCGGTCATGTCGCGACCGACCAGGATGTTGACGTTGTCGAGCGCGAACAGGCCGGGGTTGTCGTCGGCAAAGGTCTCGATGGCCCCGCGCAGGTTGTCGGGTATGAACGGGTTGTCCCAGCGCAGGATGTGCGAGTCGAAAAAGCCCTGCACGGCCTCGCTGCCGTCGTCGATGGTCTTGGAGCGCGCGTACTTGCTCTCGAAGAACCAGCGCGTCGACGGGTTGATGTCGTAGCGCGAGTTCAGGTTGAGCACGGTGCGCTCGTCGTCCGGGGTGATCGACTGGCCGTCGCGGCCGCCCGCGGTGCCGTCGCCGCCGAAGGCATTCTGGGAGCCGGCCAGCAGACCGTCCTGGAAGACGTCGGCCGGGCCGCCGGGTTCGCGCACCACGTGGCAGCCGGCAAAGAAACCGAAGCGCTGCAGGATGACGCCGTTGACGGTCTGCAGGCAGTCCTCGACGCCGTCGTTGTTCAGGTCGAAGATCAGCCCGTTCGGGCCGCGGTTGACCGGGATGGGTGAGCCAAAGTCCTCGAAGTCCACGCCGGGAAAGGCCGACAGAAATCCGTCGCCGAACCAGTCCACACCGATGATGGAACCGTAGCTGGTCAGGTTGAAACGTCCGAACGGCTGCAGGCTCTGCCCCGGCACGCCGTCGATTCGGTTGCACAGCGCATCGCGCGCCGCACCCAGGGTGCCGTCGCCATCGCCGCAAAAGCCGGAGATCTGGCTGCCCAGCAGCAGCGGGTCGAGACCGAACTGGGCGATGTCGGCGCTCTGGATGAAGCGCACCGGGTTCGGCCAGACCGAACCCAGCCGATCTCCGCGCGTGTGCGAGCGGTCGCCCTGGAGCAGGCCGGCGGTGTCTTCATGGGTCAGCGAGAAGACCACGTTGCCGCGCTCACCGCCGAAGTTCTGGCCGAACGTGGCCGAAATCAGACGGCGGTCGGCGTCCCCGCGGTGCGACAGGTTGTACTGGGTGGTGATGTCGATGCCCTCGAAATCGTCCCTGAGCACGAAGTTGACCACGCCGGTCACGGCATCGGCGCCGTACACGGCCGAGGCCCCGCCCGTCAGTACTTCGGCGCGCTCGACCAGGGCGGCCGGAATGGTGTTGACGTCGACCGCGGCGCTGCCGGCCAGGCCGGCCACGTGGCGACGGCCGTTGACCAGGGTCAGGGTGCGCACCGAACCCAGGTTGCGCAGGTTGAGAATCCCGGCCCCGGCCGCGCCCGGCGAGGCCAGGTTGGCGGTGGCGTTGGAAGAACCCAGCAGCGCCGGCAGATCGTTGACGATGTCGATCACGTTGAGCTCGCCGGACAGCTGGATGTCCTCGGAGTCAATCGACTGCACGGGCGCCGGCGAAATCAGGTTGGGATCGCGGGCGATGCGTGATCCGGTCACCACGACACGGTCGAGAATTTCGCCGTCTTCCGCCTGACCGCCCTCTTCATTGGAGGTCTGGTCCAGGGACATTTCCTCCGCTTCGGTTTGCGCGTAGGCAGGAAGCCCACCCAGACCGAGCGCCAGAAGGCCGGCTGAGATGGCGGAGACGAGGGGGTGCTGGTTGATGGTTCGAGCCATGTCGCTAATCCTCCCAGATAGTGCGTAACTGGCCAGAAAAGTCCCGTCAGGCGGGGGTTCGAAGCCAAACCATAAT
>PWJA01000269.1 GCA_003560975.1 Gammaproteobacteria bacterium | reverse complement strand
GGCTTGTGCCACTGGCCATCGTTGCTCAAGACCTTGCGCGAGCCATGGTGGAAGTCCAGATGCCACAGGCCGTGGACATGATCGACCTCGAAGCTGCGCACCTCGCGGCTTTCCAGCCGCTCAATGGCCCGGCGCTCACCGTCGGTATCGCGCCGTGAGCTGCGTTTGTGCGCGACCAGGCCACAGGCCTTGAAGTGGCGGCGCACAGTGGCATAGGACGGCAAGGGCCCGAGGGCAGGCTCGTCGGCGACTCGTGCCGCCAGGTTGTCGTAGTGCAGTTGCACACTCCAGGAGCGATGCGCCCGGTACTGCTCGGCAATGGCGAGCTTGAGGGCCCCACTCAAGGCACGCGAGCGCCCGGTATCGGCCCGCAACTTCGGCTTGAGGGCGTTGACCGGGTCTTGCTGGCGGCGGGCCTGGTAATACCAGCGCTCGATGGTCGAGACGCCGAAGCGCCGTGGCAGGCCGGTGGTCGGGTGTTGCCAGCTGCGCTCGGCCAGCAACCTCAGCGCTGCCTGCAACTGGCCCGGCTCAGGTGGTGAAGCCAGCAAAGGACCGATGACGGCAAAGCGCAAGCGCGCCCATTGGTCACGGGCCGGGGGTGGCGTCGAGGAAGGAGGGGGACTCATGGGGCTACTCCTTGGAAGATGAATGGAGCAGGCAGCCTACGAGTCCGGCATCTTGCGTTACAGGGTCATATTCTGCGGGTCGGTCACCCTCCCTCAGACAGCGCGCAGCGGACCGCCGGTCAGGGGTGAGAGAAAGCGCAAGGTCAACAGCAGCCGCTCGACCAGCCTGCCGGAGAACGCGCCCAGCAGACCGGCCGGCAAGCGTCCCAGGCCGGCGGGGTCAGCGAACTGCCCTCGGGACTGCATCCAGAAACGCGTGGACACGAACCGCTCACGCCACCAGCGTCGCCAGCGTTGCCAGGTCGAGACCGACAAGCGAACGCCGAAGCAACGCTCCAACTGCCGACAGCGCCGCTCACTGGGTCCACGCGTCAAGGCCGCGATCAGAATCGCCGCGACAGCGACAAAACGAAGCCGCCCAAAGAAGCGCACCGAGGGCGGCGTGCAGCGACAGCGACACTCGGCGCAGGTAAAGCTCAGCCGCTGGGCATAGCCCTCCCGAAACGGTGGCGGCACGCCACGGGGCTTGCGCGGGTAGTTGCTGACATGCAGCCGACCACCACAAAACCAGCAACCCGACTGCCGGCAGGACTGAGCCAGTTCCTGATCCAAGGCAAACTGGGCCGCGTGAAGACTGGCATTACAGAGGAATTTGTGGGACATTCAAGGCCTCTTTGGTGTGTGGTAACAACAAAGAGACCCTCTCGGGGGGCTTCTAGTCAAGCTCCCTGAGGGGGATTACCTGCCTTCCCTCAAAGAACTTGATCACAAAAGACGCCAAACGCATCAGATTGTGTGGTCATGCTGATCCAGATTCGGCAACCAGCGCCTTTTCGGCGAGCTCACCGATACTGCCCCGAACCACCTCGCCACGCCTTGCTTCTGCCAAGCGCTCGGCGAGCAGTGCCTTGATTCCTTCATAGGCCTGCTCCCCGTCCCTCTTTGCGGGAAAAAGTCGCTCAAGGGCATACTGTTTGAGTGTCTTGCCCTCAAGGGCGGCAAGCGCTTTGAGCGTCTGATGCTGCTGCTCTGTGACGTCGATGGTCAGCCGGCTCATGATCTAGTCTTCGTAGTTGAATGGCTCTAGCCCGAACAATTCATGAAATTGCGCGCGCCCTTGCTAGTCTATTGTCCGCACAGCGTATTTTCCTCAGTCGGTCGTATGGCCCGATACGCCGCTCCATCGGAAAATCCCCTGTGCGAACAATATCCTGCGCGATCATCGCGCGAATTCACGAATTGTTCGGGCTAGAATTTAGATTACCACAAATGTAAGTTTGTGGGTTTTGCCAATGCCCAAGACCGCGATAACAGGGCACACCGCGAAACCCAGACGAAACCAGGACAGGCTCGGTATTGGGTATTGAGCGCCGAAATCAGCTTCGAGAGCGCCGACCTTGTTGTATGGTGGGGAAGGCAACAGGGACAGCCGCGCCAGGCGAGTGGCTGGCCGGTTCGCCGGGGTCTTATGACCCGGCGCAGGTATTCCCGATCCTCGTCGCTTCGCCCGGCCCCTGGAAATGGACGAGGAGCTGCGGATTTGCAGCCAGTGGTGGCAGGCACGGGAATGCCGCATCGTCGAGCCGACGCAGCATTCCTTTCCCTTGTTTATCGACTGGATGCAGCGGCATCGCCTGGGGCGCAAACGCGTGCTCGATACCCTGCTGGCCGCCAATTATCATAGCGCTGGCATCAAGCAAATTGCGACCACCGACTGGCGTGATTTCAGGGTCTTCGGTGTTTTCGACATCTTTCACTTGACGTGACGGCTAGCCGTTTCCGGCGATCGGCGTGACGCTCATCAGCGGAAATGGTCTGACCGGCCCACCACGCATCCCTTCGACCAGGCTGCGGCCTCTGCCTGCGGCGGGGTTTCGGCGGCCCGCGAACGAACTGTAGTTCACGGGCAATGCCCGAGTTTTTCGTTCACTTACCGTTATTGCCGGTCTCCAATGGCTGTGCGCGTTGTCAGAACTTTCCATCATCGACATCCCGCAAGAACCGCACCAGCCCCGGGAAAAAGTGCTGCGGATCGTCGTACTGCGCCAGGTGGCTGCCGTTGGGACAGTGCAGATAGCGACCGCGTTGGACCTGGCCGGCCATCCATTCCATGTGTTTCGGGTCCATGGTGTCGTGCTCGGCACCGATGGTCAGGGTGGGCACTTCGATCCTGGCCAGGTCGGCCGAGCGATTCCAGTGGCCCAGGGTGGCGTTGGGCGTCATGCCGAACTCGCTGTGGCCCTGCATGTGCACATAGAGATCCTTGTTGAGATGCT
>PWJA01000030.1 GCA_003560975.1 Gammaproteobacteria bacterium | reverse complement strand
TCACCCGCTACGTGGAACAGGACCAGCCGATCTCGGAAATTGTCGCCGCCGGCATCGACGAGGCCACCGTGCGGCGTGTGGCCGGCATGGTCCTGGCCGCCGAGTACAAGCGCCGCCAGGGTGCACCCGGTCCGCGCATCACGCGCAAGGCCTTTGGCCGCGACCGGCGCTATCCGATCACTTCGGGCTGGCGGGATAGCGGGATCGGTAGCTGAGGCCGCAGAAACCGGCGTTCGATCAGAAACCGTATGCCACTTCACGCGGCTCTTGTCGAGACCGCCTGAGTCCCGGGTCCAGGCGCTCGGCCATGGCCAGATGGCGTTGCCGGGCGGCGTCGAGCATGGCCAGCCAGCGCGGATGGTCCGACAGCTCGGCGAGCCCGGAATCGTTCTCCAGGCAGGCCAGGCAGAAAAAGCCGGCGGCAAGGGCGTTTTCGAAGCGGTCCAGGGCGCGTTCCTGTGCCCCCGCCAGGTGCAACAGGCGGCCGAGCTGAAAGAGGGTTTCGCCGTTGAGCCCGGGTCCGTCGGACCGTGCCGGAGCAATGTCATCGACGATCGCGATCGCGGCTTCCGGGTGGCCATCGAGAACCGCCAGCAAGGCCGCGCTCATGTGGCTGGCCAGGTCTGCCGGATTGCCGCGCGAGGCCGGCTCGAGCAGCGTTCTGGCAGCCGGCTCGTCGCCGCGCAGGAGTTCTGCCACGGCACGGTAGTAGCGGAAGGAAGGAACGTCGAGGCTGGGAGCGGTGTCGAGAAAGTCCTCGAGTCGACCCTGGTAGAGATAGGCCAGCGGCAGATGCGGTTTCTCGAAGCTCAGAAACAGCGGATCGGCGTCGATCAGTGCGTCCAGCTCGTCGCCGGCCACGTCCAGAAAACCGGCGAAGGTCAGCGCGTGAGCCAGGCTCAGGCGCAGTTGGGGTGAAGTCGGGTGGACGTGGAGGGCCGGGGCCAGCCGCTCGTACGCCTCTTCGATCCGCCCGTTCTCGACCTGGATCAGGGTGTTGATCAGCAGCGCGACCGGGTGCTGAGCGTTACCGGCAAGAACCCGCTCGATCTGCGCGTCGGCTTCGATCAGTCGTTCCGGCGCCAGCCCGCAGTTCCGGTACTGGGCATAGGACACCCAGGCCAGGGCCATGCGCGCATGGTCGAAGTCCGGGTCGACTTCGATCGAGCGCTGCAGCAGCCGGTCGACCTCGCGACTGTCGCACTGCACCGCGCGGACTTCGCGAATGGCGGCCAGCAGAAGGCGAAACGCATCGGGGTTGTGCGTGCCGGGGCGTCGGTCGGCCAGGGTCGGCACCATGGCGGGAAGCAGGGTTTCGGTCAGGCGCTTGATGATGGTGTCTCGCTCCTGCATGAACTCGGCCAGGGATTCGACCGAGTCAGGGAAAGGAATCGAAAACCGGCCCAGCGGGACGGCCTGCAGGCTGCCCGCGCGCTCGAAGCTCAGTTCCAGGCCGAGTTCGCGCCGATCCGCGGCCAGGGCCGGCTCCAGGGTTCCGGACAGCAGGAAATCGGCTTCGGCGCGGCTTATCAGTTCGGCCAACCCGGGGTTCTCTTCGAGCAGCAGGCCGACCACGCGCGGGGAGCGAATCTCGATGCCCGAGAGCTCGGCCAGGCGCATGTGCAGTGCTTCGGTCAGCGATTGGGCCAGGGCGCGGTCACCGACCGAGGACTGGTCGTGATAAAAGGGCAGCATGGCCACGATCGCCGGTTGATCGGGCGTGGCCCAGGCCGGGTTGAAGCTGCGCTCCGTACCCGGACCGATCCAGCTGACCAACGCCGTCACCGCGCCCGCAAAAAGCACGGCCACGCCCAGGAAAGCGGCCAGCCGAATCCGGGCTGCGCGCGGTCTGGAGCCGGCGTGGCGAGCGGATGCTCGCCCTTGCCCGGGTTTGGCCCGATCGGCCGGGTCGGCCACGGGGGATGGGTCGGGCGGGTCGGCGAGCGTGGCGACAAAGCGGTAGCCGTAGCCGCGCACCGTGGCGATGACGTGCTGACGCTCGCCGTCGTCGTCCAGCGAAATCCGCGCCTTGCGCACGGTCTGGCTGATCACGGTGTCGGAGATCACCCGGTCCGGCCACAGCGCCCGGGCAAGCTCGTCCTTGGCCACCGCGCGGTCCCGGTGCAGCAGCAGGTAATGAATCAGCTCCAGTGCCTTGGGCTCGACGGCCACGGGCTCTCCTTGCCGGAAAAGCTCGCGCGTGTTCCAGTTCAACTCGACGCTGTCGAATCGGTAAAGACTGTCGATCATCGCAGAGGCCAGGGGTCGCTTGTGGTTCGGGCCATGCCTTCAAGCGTTCAATCTATAGCATCGCGCAGCGCCGCGCCAGCATGATCGCCCACGCGCGGGTTGCTTGCCTTGTACTGAAAGTGTGAGCAAGTCGATGGTCGCCTGCTTGACGATCCGATGATTTTTTCAGGATGCAGCCGTCTGCCTGGCCGAGCCGATCCACGGACCAGCGGCGTTCCCGTGCATCCCCCTCGACGTTGATCCCGGTCCGCTCGAAGCACGGGCCGGCGAACCGAAATCATGAAAAGGTCAACGGATCATCATGCGCCGTCTGTGGGCATGCGGCCACGATGGAGGCAACGCACACAGACGGCAAAGAGGAGCGTTGAGGCCATGATTTCAGTTGCAATCCGGGCGATCTGCCGCCGGAGTGGTTTCCTTGTTCTGGTTTTCGGGCTGGGTTCGACCGCGCTGGCCGACACGACGATCACCTATCAGGGCCAGTTGAAGGACGCCGATGGCGCGGTCAGCGCCACGCTGGGCATGAGTTTCGCGCTGTACGATGCCGTTGGCGGCGGCAACCGGGTTGGCAATGCCGTCGCAGTGCCGTCGGTAGCGGTGTCCGACGGCCTGTTCCAGGTCGAACTGGATTTCGGCGATGTCTTCGACGGCTCGCCGCTGTGGCTGTCGGTCACCGTCGAGGGCAGCG
>PWJA01000218.1 GCA_003560975.1 Gammaproteobacteria bacterium | reverse complement strand
GCAGGTCCAGCGGTCGATTGCGGGTCGGGGTGAAATGCAGGAAGTCGTCGATCAGGGTCTGGATGTCCGGCCGGTAGTCCCGGTCGAGAACGTGAGCGACGTAGTCTTCCGGGTAGGACTGAATGTAGGGTGAGATGCGCCGGGTCAGGTCGATGTCGGACCGCTCAAGCAGCCATTCATACTTGAGGAGAAAGGCGCGCAGCATGGCCAGCAGGTGGTCGGCATCCAGGCTGGCGGCCTCGATGTTGAGCTGCAGCCCGAAGGCGTAGACAGGAGACGAGTGGGTCCCCTTGGCCCCGGCCCGGTGCAGACGAAGACGGATTTCATCGAGCCGACCGAGTTCGGTCCAGGGTATGGGCGGGCCGACCAGTTCCAGCGGCACGACCAGTCCGGCCACGCGCGAGACCATCTCCTCGATCTGATCACGGGCCTGACCCTTGCCCAGGTCGATGCCCACTTCGGCCAGGGGGGCCTGGTAGCGACGATCCCGCAGTATGCTGGCATCAAGTTCGACGGCGAAATCGCCGAACTCGGTCTCCCGGACCCGGGTCAGAAAGGCGCTTTCCTGGTCGATGCGCCCGCCGACCACCGCGGTCACCGCCTCGGCCATCTGACGCGGACGGATCCCCGCCACTTCCAGTTCGAGGCCGACCCGGCGCGGCTCACCGGCTGGCGTTCGGCTCCACGGCAGCGGATCGAAGCGTACGGGCGGTTCCGCGGACGGGTTGGTCATGAGGCTCGGGCAGCGGCGGGTAGCGGAGACTGCAAGGATAGCGAAAAAGCGCCTCCCTGAAAGCCAGAAACCCCGGCATCGAGGCCGGGGTTTCTGGTCGTGCGGGCACTGCGGAGGAAACCGCAGGGTGGAATGCTTACATCATGCCGCCCATTCCGCCCATTCCGCCCATGCCACCCATGTCCGGAGCACCGCCGCCCTCGTCGGACTTCGGCATTTCGGCCACGGCAGCTTCGGTGGTGATCATCAGGCCGGCGACCGAGGAGGCGTTCTGCAGGGCCGACCGGGTCACCTTGGTCGGATCCAGAATGCCGGCTTCGATCATGTCGACAAACTCGCCGGTAGCGGCGTTGTAGCCGTAGTTGCCTTCGCCTTCGGCGACAGCGGCCAGGATGACCGAGGGTTCACCGCCGGAGTTGGACACGATCTTGCGCAGCGGCTCTTCCATGGCCTTGAGGGCAATCTTGATGCCGACGGTCTGTTCGTCGTTGTCGCCCTTGAGGTCACGAATGGCGTTGATCGCACGGACCAGCGCGGTGCCACCGCCGGGGACCACGCCTTCCTCGACTGCGGCGCGGGTGGCGTGCAGCGCGTCTTCGACGCGGGCCTTCTTCTCCTTCATCTCGATTTCGGTGGCGGCACCGACCTTGATCACGGCTACACCGCCGGCCAGCTTGGCCACGCGTTCCTGCAGCTTTTCGCGGTCGTAGTCAGAAGAAGCATCCTCGATCTGGGCGCGGATCATGCCGACCCGGCCTTCGATCGACTGGCCGTCGCCGGCGCCGTCGATGATGGTGGTGTTTTCCTTGGTGATCTGGATCTTCTTGGCCGAACCCAGTTGATCCAGGTCGGTCTTCTCCAGGCTCAGGCCCACTTCTTCGGAAATGACCTGGCCGCCGGTCAGGATGGCCATGTCTTCGAGCATCGCCTTGCGGCGGTCACCGAAGCCCGGTGCCTTGACCGCGGCTACCTTGACGATGCCACGCAGGTTGTTGACGACCAGGGTGGCCAGGGCTTCGCCTTCGATGTCTTCGGCGACGATGAGCAGGCTGCGACCGGACTTGGCCACACCTTCGAGCACCGGCAGCAGCTCGCGGACGTTCGAAATCTTCTTGTCGTAGAGCAGAATGTACGGGTCTTCCAGCTCGACCTGCATGGTCTGCTGGTCGGTGACGAAGTACGGCGACAGGTAGCCGCGGTCGAACTGCATGCCTTCGACGACGTCGAGCTCGTTTTCCAGCGACTGACCTTCTTCGACGGTGATCACGCCTTCCTTGCCGACCTTGGTCATCGCTTCGGCGATGATCTTGCCGACTTCTTCGTCGGAGTTGGCCGAGATGGTGCCGACCTGGGCGATCGCCTTGTCGTCGGTGCAGGGGGTGGACAGATTCTTGAGCTCGGCCACGGCGGCCTTGACGGCCTTGTCGATGCCGCGCTTGAGATCCATCGGGTTCATGCCGGCGGCGACCGATTTCAGGCCTTCACGCAGCATGGCATGGGCCAGCACGGTGGCCGTGGTGGTGCCGTCGCCGGCAGCATCCGAGGTCTGGGAAGCGACTTCCTTGACCATCTGGGCGCCCATGTTTTCGAACTTGTCTTCGAGCTCGATTTCCTTGGCCACGGACACGCCGTCCTTGGTCATGGTCGGGGCGCCGAAGCTCTTTTCGAGTATGACGTTGCGGCCCTTGGGGCCGAGGGTGACGCTGACCGCACGGGCCAGTATATCGACGCCTTTCAGGATGCGATTGCGGGCGTCTTCTGAGAAACGGACTTCTTTGGCACTCATTGTTGCTAATCCTCTACTTTCGATTCGATTGGGATGAGGTCTGGGCGGGACGGATCAGGACTCGATGACCGCCATGATGTCGTCTTCCCGCATCACCAGCAGTTCTTCGCCGTCCACTTTGACTTCGGTGCCGGAATACTTGCCGAACAGCACCTTGTCACCGACCTTGAGGTCGAGCGCCTTCTGCTCGCCGTTTTCAAGGATTTTGCCGTTGCCGACGGCCAGTACTTCGCCGCGGATCGGTTTTTCAGCGGCGCTGTCGGGAATGACGATACCACCGGGGGTGGTGCGCTCTTCTTCAACGCGCTTGATGATGACGCGATCATGCAAAGGACGCAATTTCATGGGTTATTTCTCCCTTCCGAGTATTTCTGTTTGGTCTTGAAACCATCTGAATCAAACGTCGTCGAATTCGAAGATGAATTCCTCGATCGACGACACCGAGCGATCTGAGGCGGGTTCGTTTTCACCGGCCGGGCCGGGGAACAGCGAACTTCGCCGATACGCAGAGCCAAATGGAGCCCAGCGCCACGCATTTCAAGGCCTGATGTGCTGCAAGTGTGCAGACCGGTCGCGCCCGCGGTCGGTACACTAGGCGGTCTGCCGAAAACCAGTTGCCGAATCTGACCATGTCGAAACCCGCTTCGCCCCGTCTCCTGCTTGCCCATACCACCTGTTCGAGCGATTCTGCCGCTCGGGATCTGGCCCGTGGCCTGGTCGAACGGCGCCTGGCCGCCTGCGTCAGCATCGGCGCCGAGACGGCCTCGGTGTATCCCTGGCAGGGACGGATCGAGGTCGAGCGCGAGGTGCCGTTGCTGATCAAGACCTGCCCGGCCCGGCTGGACGCGCTCAAGGTCTTTTTCGCCGACCACCACGAATACGAGGTTCCGGAACTGCTGGTGACCGCGGTTGTCGACGGCACCGAGGACTACCTGGGCTGGGCCGAGGAATGGATGCATGACGATGACTGAGAGCTGGGCTTCGATGCGCCCGATGGCGGCCTGGCTGGTCATTGTGCTCGGCCTGGCGACCTGGCTGCCGAGTTCCGCCCAGATCAACCCCGACGATCTTCTGCCGGTCGAAGACGCCTTCGCCATGGAAGCGTTTCTGGACGGCGACGACGTGGTTCTGCAATGGCAGATCGCGGACGGCTATTACCTGTATCGGCACGCCTTTCGCACGGACCGCCTGAGCGAAGGGCTGCAGCTCGGCGATCTCGAGATTCCGACCGGCGAGCTGACCACGGATGAATTCTTCGGTGAGACGGAAACCTACCGTGGTCAGGTCCGTGTCCGGGTGCCGGTGCTGGGCCTGCCCGAGGATGGCCGCATCGAGTTCCGGGTGCGTTCGCAGGGCTGCGCCGACCTCGGTTTGTGCTACCCGCCGCACCGCCAGATGGTCGAGCTGCAGGCCGATCCGGCCGCGCCGGCGGCAAGCAGCGCCGGCAATGGGCTGAGCGCGTTGCTGGGACCGGCCGGGTCGCGCTCGCGCGGGGTCCCGGGCATGGACGCCGACGCGCTCGCTCCGGCCGACGCCTTTTCGCTGGAGGCCATTGCTTCCGGCCCGGCCAGCGTGCTGGTGCGCGCGATCGCGCAGCCCGGCTACTACCTTTATCGCGACCACTTCGCCTTCGACATCGACGAGGTCGACTTTGGCGTGGTCCGGGCCGATCTGCCGCAGGGCGAGGCGATCACCGACGAATCCTTCGGCGACACCCGGGTCTTTTTCGGCGAAGTCGAGTTCACCCTGCATCTGGCGAGGCCGGCCGGTCCCGAACAGGACGTGTCCCTGCGGATTGCCTACCAGGGCTGCAAGGAAGGCAGCATTTGCTATCCACCGCTGGAAAAAACCGTTCCGGTACGCCTGCCGGCGGCGACGACGGCGGTGCGCCAGGCCGTAGAGGAAGCGCCCGCTGCGGCCGCGGCGCCAGCTGCCGGCGAACAGGATCGCCTGGCCGCGGCCCTGGCGGGGACGCCGGTGCTGGCCCTGCTGCTGTTTCTGCTGGCCGGGCTGCTGCTGGCTTTCACCCCCTGCGTTTTCCCCATGGTCCCGATCCTTTCCGGCCTGATTGCCGGAGAGGGCGATCGCATGACCACGGCCCGCGCGTTCCGCCTGTCGTTGGTCTATGTGCTGGCCATGGCCCTGGTCTACACCGCTTTCGGGGTGGTGGCAGGGGTGTTCGGTCAGAACCTCCAGGCCTTGTTCCAGCACCCGGCGGTCCTGGGGGGGTTCGCTTTTCTGTTCGTGGTCCTCTCTCTGGCCATGTTCGGTTTTTACGAGCTGCAGCTGCCGTCGTCCTGGATGACCCGCCTCAACGCCTGGTCCAACCGCGCCGAGGGCGGCACGCTGCTCGGCGCGGCGATCATGGGCGCGCTTTCGGCGCTGGTCGTCGGTCCGTGCGTGGCGCCTGCGCTGATGGGGGCGCTGATCTACATCGGCCAGACCGGAGACGCGGTTCTCGGCGGTGCCGCGCTGTTTTCCATGGCCATTGGCATGGGAATTCCGCTGATCGTCTGGGGTACTTCGGCGGGCAAGCTGCTGCCGCGCGCCGGCGGCTGGATGAATGCGGTCAAGGCGGTGTTCGGAGTCGGTCTGCTGGCCTTGGCCATCTGGATGCTGGAGCGCATCGTGCCGCCGGCGGTCACCATGCTGCTGTGGGGTGTTCTGGCCATTGCCAGCGCGGTCTATCTTGGCGCGCTGGCCCGGCTGCCGGCCGAGGTCTCGGGATGGCGCAAGCTGTGGCAGGCGCTCGGCGTGGTCTTGCTGCTGGTCGGTGGCGCTCAGCTGATCGGCGCATTGTCCGGCGGCGATGACTGGCTGCGGCCCCTGCATCACCTGCGCGCAGGCCCTGCTGGCGGGCCGGTCGAATCGGCCCGCTTCCGCCAGGTCGATACCCTGGAAGAGCTGGAGCGGGCCGTGCGCGCTTCGGACACGCCGGTCTTTTTGAGCTTTACCGCGGAATGGTGCGTGGACTGTCGGCGGATGGAACGGCGAACCTTCCCCGAAGCGGCGGTGCAGGAGCGTTTTGCCCGCATGACGATCCTGAAAGTCGATGTGACCGACTACAGCTCCGACGACCGGGAAATCCTCGAACGGTTCGGCCTGATTGGCCCGCCGGCCTACCTGTTCTTCTCGCAGGGGCGGGAACTGGGAGGCCTGCGCACCTACGGATTCCTGCCGGCCCAGCGCCTGGCGGCCATGCTGGATGAGGCCCTGGACTCGTGAATCGATCGCTGCTTTTGTACATGGCGGCCGCCGTCCTCGGTCTGGCGCTGGGAGGGCTGTTTGCCTGGACGACCCGCCCGGATCCTCCGCCGACCGGGCTGGACGGCGCGGCCGTCGGCGATCCGCGCCCGGACTTCCGGCATGGTGGCCTGGACGGTCAGTGGGTGAGCGCAAGCCAGTTCGACGACCGCCTGCTGCTGGTCAATTTCTGGGCGACCTGGTGTGCGCCCTGTCGGCGCGAGATGCCGGTTCTGCAGGCCGTCAGCGAGGCTCATCCGGAGCAGCTGGCCGTCGTCGGTCTGGCCATCGATGATCTCGAGGCCGTTCGAGACTTCGTCGAAGAACTGGCCATCGAGTATCCGATTGCGGTGGGCAATGCCGATATCATGGCGACCCAGCGCAGCTGGGGAAATTCGGCCGGGGCCCTGCCGTACACCGTGCTGGTCGACCGGGCGGGCATCATCCGCTGGCAGCACCTCGGCGAAGTCACGCGCGAAGAGCTCGATGCGCTGCTGGCGGATCATCTGAGGTAGCGGAAACGGCCGGCCTCGGTCCGGCCGCAAGTCACGATATTCTCGGAAAAGGCTCCATACGGTACCGAACGTGTGGACATTTGCGTTTTGTTAAGGCAGACTCCACAGTCTTTGCCCGACTCGGAGTCCTCGTGGTCAAGGTTCTTGTTCTGCACGGCCCCAATCTGAATCTACTGGGACGCCGCGAGCCGGAGATCTACGGCCGTCAGACGCTGGCCGAGATCGATGCCCAGCTGGAGCGATTTGCGACCGAGTGTGGCCTGGCCTTGCGTTGCTTTCAATCCAACGCCGAGCACGAGCTCCTCGAGCGCATCCACGCCGCGGCGGAAGAAGCGGTGGACTGGATCGTGATCAATCCGGCGGCCCTGACCCACACCTCGGTCGCGCTGCGCGATGCGCTGGCCGGCGTCGGCGTGCCCTTCATCGAGGTCCACCTGAGCAACCCGGACCAGCGCGAGCCGTTTCGGCACCATTCTTACCTGGCCGATCTGGCCTGTGGCCGGATCGCCGGATTCGGGGCTGACTCCTACCTGCTCGCCCTGCAGGCCGTGATCAATCGCACGGACGAGCCCGACCGCTAAGCAAGAGCAAGTGAGCAAGCGATGGATTTGCGAAAAATCAAGAAACTGATCGAGTTGCTGGAAGAGTCCCATCTCAGCGAAATCGAGATTCACGAGGGCGAGGAATCCGTGCGCCTGATTCGTCACCCGGGGCCGGCGGCGAGCGCGCCCGCCCCGGCCTATTTCGTCCCGCCCCCCGGATCGACCGAAGCGGTTCGGCAGCCGATGACGGGCGGTTCGGTCGAGAACGCCGGCGAAGCCGCCAGCCCGGTCCTGCCCGAGGGCGAGATTGTCCGCTCGCCCATGGTCGGGACGTATTACGGGTCGCCCAATCCGGAGACCGAGCCCTTTGTTCACGAAGGGTCGGAGGTGTCGGCGGGCGACACGCTGTGCCTGGTCGAGGCGATGAAGATGTTCAACCAGATCGAGGCGGATTTTGCCGGCCAGGTTGTCGCCGTTCTGGTCGAAGACGGCCAGCCGGTGGAATTCGACGAGCCCTTGTTTGTCATCCGCAAGGCCTGAAAGAACGAGCGTTTCCATGCCTCCTTTCAAAAAGATCCTGATTGCCAATCGCGGCGAGATCGCCCTGCGCATCCTGCGCGCCTGCCAGGCCATGGATATCCGCACGGTGGCGGCACACTCGACGGTGGATCGCAATCTCAAGCATGTCGGCATGGCCGATGAATCCGTGTGCATCGGACCACCACCCGCCGGCGAGAGCTACATGAACGTGCCGGCGCTGATTGCCGCGATGGAGGTCACCGACGCCGAGGCGGTCCACCCCGGCTACGGCTTTCTGGCCGAGAACGCCGACTTCGCCGAGCGCGTCGAGGAGTCCGGATTCGTGTTCATCGGCCCGCGCGCCGAAACGATCCGCCTGATGGGCGACAAGGTATCGGCCATCAACGCCATGCGCCAGGCCGGCGTGCCGTGCGTCCCGGGCTCGAACGGCGCGCTCGATGACGATGAGCGCCGTTCCGTTCGCCTGGCCGAGGACATCGGCTTTCCGGTGTTGATCAAGGCGGCGGCCGGTGGCTGCGGGCGCGGTATGCGGGTGGTCGAGCGGCCCGAAGACCTTCTCAAGGCCATCGACCTGACCCGCCAGGAGGCCAGGGCCGGCTTCGGAGACGATACGGTCTACATGGAAAAGTACCTGACCAATCCGCGTCACATCGAAATCCAGGTTCTGGCCGATGGCCACGGCAACGTGGTCCACCTCGGAGAGCGCGACTGTTCCATGCAGCGTCGCCATCAAAAGGTCATCGAAGAAGCACCGGCTCCCGGCATCACTCCCGAACAGCGCGAGCAGATCGGCCGCATCTGCACGGAGGCCTGTCAGCGGATCGGCTACCTGGGCGCCGGTACCTTCGAGTTCCTGTTCGAAGAGGGGAATTTCTATTTCATCGAAATGAATACCCGCATTCAGGTCGAACATCCCGTGACCGAATGCATCACCGGCATCGATCTGGTTCGCGCCCAGGTCGAAATCGCCGCCGGTCGACCCCTGCCGTTCGGCCAGTCCGACATCCGCTTCAGCGGTCACGCCATCGAGTGCCGGATCAACGCCGAGGATCCGGAAAACTTCCTGCCGCGACCCGGACAGGTCGAGGCCTTCCACGCGCCCGGTGGGCCGGGCATTCGGGTCGACTCCCACATCTACGACGGCTATCGGATCCCGCCCAACTACGATTCCCTGATCGGCAAACTCATTGCCTACGCCGAATCACGCGAGGCGGCGATCGCGCGGATGCGGGTCGCCCTGGACGAAATGGTCTTGCGTGGCGTGGTCAGCAACATTCCGCTGCACCAGAAGCTGCTGGTCGACAGCGGCTTCGTCCGCGGCGGCAGCAATATTCATTACCTGGAAAAGTTGCTCAAGCGGCTGGGCCGCTGAAGCCCTCAAAGACGCCGCGTCAGCGGCAACGCGCCGAACGCGGCGTGCGCGACCAGATGGCCCAGCCGGTCGAGGTCGGGCACCAGCACTTCGTGTTCTTCAATCACGGTTCGTCCGGCCACCGCGATTGGATTGGAGTCGGCGGGAACCTCCACCAGGTCGCTGGCGCTGATTGTGGTCAGGCGCGGGAACGCCTGGGTCAGCAGGGCGAAGTAGGGCATGCGCTCGTTGCCGATCAGCGCCTTGGTCACGCAGATCCGCGCTGACTCCGTGCGCTCGGCGTCGGCGATCTCGGTGAGTACCGAAAAACTGATCAGCGGCACCTGCCAGCCGCGCCAGAGGAAGGTGCCCAGCATCCAGGCCGGCGCGTCGGGAACGGGCTGCGGCTCGGCGTAATTGGTGACCTCCGCCACGGTCGCGTTGGGGATCAGGATGTCGGTCCCGGTCAGGGGAATGACCACGCTGCGGATTTCCGAGTCTGTACTCATGGTCGCGTTACCTTCAGTCCGCGCGCTTCGAGCTGACCGAAGACGCGGGCGATCAGATCGTTTTCGTTGTACGGCTTGGACATGTAGTCGTCCACGCCGATCTCCGCGGCCCGCTGGCGGTGTTTCTCACCGCTGCGGGAAGTGATCATGATCATCGGGATGTGCTTCAGGCGCCGATCGTTGCGGATGTGAATGGCCAGCTCGTAGCCGTCCATGCGCGGCATTTCGATATCCAGCAGGATCAAGTCCGGAATCCGGTCCACCAGCGTTTCGACCGCATCGAGGCCATCACGCGCGGTCAGCACTTCGAGACCGTGGTGTTCGAGTACTCTCGAGGTCACCCGGCGCACGGTAATCGAGTCGTCCACGACCATGATCAGCGGCGTGCGCTTGGCTTCCGCGCGTTCCTCGCGGCCGCTCTCGAGTTCCTGCCCTCCGGGCACCAGGTTACGGGCAAAGGCTCTGCGAATCAGCGGGCCGGCATCGAGAATCGGAACCACCTGCCCATCGCCGGAAATGGTGGCGCCGAGGATGCCGATCACGGAACTGATCTGCGGTCCAACCGGCTTGATCACGATTTCCCGATGACCCTGGAGTTCCGAGACCTTCAGCGCGGCGCGCTGGTCGCCCGCCTCGATCATGAGCAGGTTGAGCGTCGCTCCCTGCGGTTCTTCCGGCTCGAACTCCAGCTGGGGTTCCAGCTCCAGCAACGGATAGCTCTGGCCGGCGTAGGTCTGGGCCGGTTCGGGTTCAGTGAGCTGGGTCTGCCAGTCGCTGACCGGCAGGCGCACAACGCCCCGAATCACCTGAAGCGGAATGGCGAACTGGCGGTCGGCGACGCGCACCATGATGGCCTGCAGGACGGTCAGCGATAGCGGAATCCGGATGATGAAGCGGGTCCCCTGGTCGGGCTTGCTGTCGACCAGGACGCTGCCGCCAATCTGGCGCACGGTGTTGGAAACGACGTCCATGCCGATACCGCGCCCGGAAAGCTCGCTGACCGCATCGACCGTGGTCAGACCGGATGCAAAGATCAGTTCGGCCAGTTCGGCGTCGCTGGGGTCGCTGTCGGGCTTGATCAGCCCGCGATCGAGGGCGCGCTCGTAGATCTTGTCCAGATCCAGGCCCTGGCCGTCGTCGTTGATCTGGATGACCAGTTCGGTGGCTTCACGGCCGACCCGGATGACGATGCGGCCGGTGGAATCCTTGCCGCGGCGTTGGCGTTGCTCCGGTGGCTCGATGCCGTGGCTGACGGCGTTGCGCAACAGGTGCTCGATCGGCGCGGTCATTCGATCCAGCACGTTGCGGTCGAGCTCGCCCTCGCCTTCGAGCTGAACGTCGAGCTCGACGTCGCGCTTCAATTCGCGTGCAGCGTTGCGGACCACCCGACGGAAACGCGGCAACAGGGTCTTGAACGACACCATTCGCGCCTGCATCAGGCCTTCCTGGAGCTCGGTATTGACCCTGGACTGCTGCAGGAGCAGGGCTTCGGACTGACGAGTGGCCTCGTCCAGCAGGCTGCTCAGGCTGGTCAGGTCGCTGACCGACTCGGCCAGCGCTCGGGACAGCTGCTGGATGGTGGAATAACGGTCGAGCTCGAGGGGATCGAAGTCACCGTCGGCGGGACCGTGCTCGCGTTCGAACCGGGCCAGGATCTGGGCCTCGGTCTCGACTTCGAGCTTGCGCAGCTGGTTGCGGAGTCTGACGACCGTTTCATCGACTTCGCCGATGTTGCCGCGGAGCTGGCCAAGGCGCTGCTCGAGACGGGAGCGGAAAATGCTGATTTCGCCGGCCTGGTTGACCAGATCGTCGATCAGGTTGGCCCGAACGCGCAGGGTGTCGGCCCGCTCGCCTGCTCCCTCGCCCTCGGCGGTCGGAGCGGCGAGTGGATCCTCCTGGGTCAGCGCTGCGGCACTTTCAATTTCGTCGACCTGTTCGGCGAACAGGTCCTCCAGCGTCTTGATCGGCAGCGGCTGGTGATCAAATACGGCTTCGATCATGCCGTTGAGATGATCGCAGCCTGCTTCGAGTGCATTGATACGCTCGGGAGTCGCGCCTTGCGTACCCGCAGCGATGCTCTCGAGCAGCTCTTCCATGGCATGGGCGATCTGACCGATCGGCTCGAGGCCGACCATTCGCGAGCTGCCCTTGAGCGTGTGCAGGTTGCGCTGGAGGGCAAAGACCACGGCCTTGTCGCCCGGCGCGTCGTGCCATTTCTGGAGCAGCTCGTCGCTTTGCTCGAGCAGCTCCATCCCTTCTTCCAGGAAGGCTTCGAGCAATTCGGGGCTCAGGCTGGAATAGTCGATCGGCAGAGTTCGACCGCTGGCCTGAGCCATCACCGGCTCGGGTTCTGGCTCGGGCTCTGGCTCTGGCTCGGGCTCTGGCTCCGGCTCTGGCTCCGGCTCCGGCTCCGGCTCCGGCTCCGGCTCCGGCTCCGGCTCTGGCTCTGGCTCTGGCTCTGGCTCTGGCTCTGGCTCTGGCTCTGGCTCTGGCTCTGGCTCT
>PWJA01000006.1 GCA_003560975.1 Gammaproteobacteria bacterium | reverse complement strand
TGCTGCCCGACTACGAGCGCTACGCGGTGCTGTGGATGAACCGGCGCGCGCTCGGCAACGCCTTCGGCCTGGACGGGGCCTTCAACAATCTGATCGCCAGCCTGCAGGCCGGCGCCCGGGCCGACAGCGTCATCGAACACGTTGACCGGGTGCTCGCTCCGTACGGCGCCATCGGCGCGCATGATCGCGACGAGTTGATGTCGCACCGCATGCTGAGCGAGGAAATCGCCCAGCTCCGGGTCATGACCGTGGTTCTGCCCGGAATTTTCCTGGGCGTGTCGGGGTTTCTGCTGAGCGTGCTGATGGGCCGCATCGTTCAGACCCAGCGCCAGCAGATTGCCGTGCTCAAGGCCTTCGGCTACCGCGACCGCGAGCTGGCCGGCCACTACGCGCTGCTCACGGCACTGATCGTCTCGGTTGGCGTGGCCGCAGGCGTTGGCCTGGGGCTCTGGGCCGGTGAGGCCATGGCCGCGCTGTACGCCGAGTATTTCCGCTTTCCCGAAACCGTCACCCGTCTGCAGGCGCGCGTGGTCTTGCTGGCGATTGTCGTTTCCGGTCTGACCGCCGGCTTCGGCACCTTCCGGGCCGTGGCGCGCGCGGTGCGCCTGCCGCCGGCCGAGGCGATGCGTCCGCCGGCTCCGGAAACCTTTCGCCAGGGCTGGTTCGAGCGCTCCTCGTTGGGCCGGGGCCTGGCCCAGACCACGCGCATCATCCTGCGCAACCTCAACCGCCATCGTTTCAAGAGCGCCATGACGGTGTGCGGCATTGCCCTGTCGGCCTCGCTGCTGGTCCTGGGCAGCTACCAGTTCAACGCCGTCCAGCACATGATCGATCTGCAGTACCGCAAGGTGTTGCTGATGGATACGCACCTGAGCTTTGTCGAGCCGACCTCCCGGCGCGTGCTGACCGAGCTTGAGGCCCTGCCCGGGGTGCAGTATGCGGAGGGCTATCGCCAGGTGCCGGTGCGCCTGGTCAACGGCCATTTGAGCGAGCGCAACGCCATCCTCGGCCTGCCGGAGCGCCCCCAGCTGCGCGGGCTGATCGACGCCGCTGGCCGGCCCATCGAGCTGTCCGGCAACGGTCTGTTCATGACGCGTTTCCTGGCCGAGCAGCTGGGTCTGCAGACCGGTGACCTGGTCGCGGTCGAAGTGCTTGAAGGCCATCGTCGCCAGATCGAGGTACCGCTGGCCGGGGTGGTCGATGAACCGCTGGGCCTGAGCGCCTACATGCGCATCGATCGGCTCAATGCCCTGATGCGCGAGGGCCCGGCGCTGAGCGGGGTCTGGCTGATGACCGACCCCCTGGCCAGATCCGATCTGTATGACCGGTTGTGGGAAGCGCCACGCGTGGCGGCCATTGGACTGATTGCCGAAGCCGAGGATGGCCTTAGGGGCTATATGGAGGATACCGTTCTGGCCATGATGGGTATCCTGTTGCTGCTGGCCGGTTCGATCACCTTCGCCCTGGTCTACAACAACGCCCGCATCGCGTTTGCCGAGCGCGAGCGCGAGCTGGCCACCCTGCGCGTACTGGGTTTTTCCCGGGCCCAGGTCAGCTGGGTGCTGGTTGGCGAAATCCTGCTCCTGACCCTGTTGGCCATCCCGCTGGGCTGGCTGTTCGGCACGGTGTTTGCCTGGCTGCTCAGCCTGGCCTTCAGCATGGACATGCTGCGCATTCCCTTCCACATCACCCACCAGACCTACGCCTTTGCCGCGACGGGTGTGCTGGTCGCCTCCGCGCTGTCGGTGATCCTGATTGCCCGCCGCCTGCGCGAGCTGGACATGGTGGCGGCGTTGAAAGGGGTTGAGTAGGTCGGGCCTACGTACCCGACCGCCTCAGCCGGGTCGGCCTGAAGAGACGGAATACTTCCCGTGAGCCATATGAACCAAGGAATCGCTATACGGTGGTGAGCAAGATGAAACAGAAAAAACGTTGGATCCTGCCCCTGGTGGGGGTTGTCCTGGTCGGCGTCCTGATCCTGGCCCTCCGGCCCTCGCCGCAGCCGGTGACGGTGGCCGAGGTGACGCTGGGGCGCTTCGTCGAGTCGGTCGACGAGGAAGGCCAGACCCGGCTGCGCAACACCTACACGGTCTCGGCGCCGATCGCCGGATTTCTTTTGCGCGTGCAGCCCGAGTCGGGGGATGAGGTGACGCTGGGCCAGACCCTGTTCCGGATGGAGCCGCTGCCGGCCCCGGCCCTGGATGCACGCAGCCTGGAGCAGGCGCGCGAGGCCTTGTCGGCGGCGCGTGCGCGCCACCAGACCGCGCGCGCCAACCTGGAAACCGTCGAGGCCGATGCCCGCTTTGCCGACAGCGAGTACCAGCGTCATCTGGAACTGCACGAGCGCGGCCTGGTGTCGGCGGCTGAAATGGACCGGATGCGCGCCGCGCGCGATCGCCAGAACGCGGCCCGCCGGGCCGCCGAGTTTGCCGTCGAGGTAGCCGGTTTCGAAGTCGAAAGCGCGCGCGCCGTGCTCGATATCGCCAGCGGCCAGCGCCCGGCCGAGGACCAGCCCGAGCTGGAAGTACGTGCGCCCATCGAAGGCGTGGTCCTGCGCCGCCACCGCTGCTGCGAGGGCGCGATTGCCGCCGGCGAGCCGGTGCTCGAGGTCGGCAGCCTGAATGATCTGGAAGTGCAGGTCGATCTGCTGACCATGATGGCGGTGCGCGTGCAGCCCGGAATGCGCGTGCTGATGACCGGCTGGGGCGGCGATGAGGTGCTCGAGGGCACGGTTCGGCGGGTCGAGCCGGCCGGCTTCACCCGCGTTTCGGCGCTGGGCGTGGACGAGCAGCGCGTGCCGGTGATCATCGACTTCCTCGAGCCCGAGCAGGCCTGGGCTCGCCTGGGCGTGGCCTTCCGGGTCGAAGCCGAGTTTTTGCTATGGGAAGACGACGACGTCCTGCAGGCCCCCACCAGCGCGTTGTTCCGCCACGCCGACGGCTGGGCGGTGTTCGTGATCGACGACG
>PWJA01000214.1 GCA_003560975.1 Gammaproteobacteria bacterium | reverse complement strand
TTCGTAGCAAATGCCCCAGGTCAAAAACCAAGGCGCCGCCTGGCCGCGCGCCTGCTCGATCAAAGCCCGACACGGCGCGTGAAACTCGCTGTCGGCATCGGCCGCGTACAGCAACACGTTGGTGTCGACGACGAACACGCCCCCGGCTCAGCCCTGACCCATCCGCTCGTAAAGCGCGTCACGATCGGCCACATCGACCAGGGCACCGCCGCTTTGCCATTGCGGCAGCGGCTCGCGGACCTCGTCGACATTCTGCTCCGGCTCATCAAGCACCCGCCGAAGCCCGGCCTCGACCAGCTCCGACATCGTTCGTCCCTGGCGTGCCGCCTCCTCACGGAGGCGCTGCATCACGCTGTCGTCAATATTCAATGTCGTTTTCATATGGAAAACCATATCAATAGTATGGGTATATTTCAAGGGGCGCCGCGATGAGCTTCTTCACCGAACTCAAGCGCCGCAAGATGTTTCGCGTCGCGGTGGTCTACGCCGCCACCGCCTTTGTGATCCTGCAGGCGGCCGACCTAAGAAGTTTCAGCTCGGTTGTCGGCAATTCCTGCGGCTTTACGATTGATGTAAGAGACGCCAAACCCTCAGGAGCACCCATGCGCTATGTGCTGTCATTGATCTTTGCTCTTGGTTCTTTCTTTCCGAGCCTGGCCCCTGCGCAGATCGCGAACTGGCAGGGAACAGTAACCGACAACTGGTTCAATTCATTGAATTGGAACCCCAATTCCGTCCCCGTTGCCGGCACCAATGTGATCATCAATACCTGGTCGCCGAATCCCACGACAATTGCGGTTGCTACCACGCCAGATCTTGGCGCTATCCAGATCGGAGAGACGGGCAACGGCGAGCTGTTTATCGAATCTGGCGGAAAGTTGTTCAATAACGCCATCGCGATCCTGGGTACCGCAGCCGGAAGCCAGGGCTTTGCAGTCGTTCAGGATTCAGGCTCGGAGTGGCGAATCGATCACAATCTGGTCGTCGGTGAGCAGGGACTGGCTTTGCTGCAGCTACGAGATCAAGGCTATTTGCTCAACAACAACGCGCGGATCGGCAATAGCAGCAGTGGCTCCGGTTCGGTGACACTGGCGTCGAGTGCTACCTGGGTCAGTTTAGGCAACCTCTTCGTGGCGCACACCGGCCTCGGCGCGCTCGACATCCGGCAGCAATCGGAGGTTTACAACGCCGCTCAGGCCTATGTGGCTTACGCAGCCGGCAGCGACGGCCGCGTGCGCGTGCGCCAGGGCGGCGGTTGGGCATCACTCGATGACGTCTTCATCGGCCGACTGGGGCAAGGAAAACTGGATATAGAGAGTGGCGGCATGGTTGTTCTGACAAACAACAGCAGCAGCTTTGTCGGCGTCCAGAACGGCGGAACCGGCGAGGTTACGGTGACGGGCGCCAATTCACTTTGGTCCAATTCCGCGAGTCTGATTATCGGTGCCGCAGGAAACGGCACGCTGAACATCGCCGCCGGCGCCGAGGTGAGAAGTGAAGTTTTCTCTGTGGGCGACCTGGCCGGTGGCGTCGGCACCGCCACCGTTGGAAATGGCGGGCAACTGAACGTCACTGGCCAGCTCTACGTAGGGCGCTGGGGCACGGGCAGCCTTACGATTGACGGCGGAGAAGTGAGCAATGGTGGGGTTGCAGTCATCGGCGGCACAGCCAGTAATCCCGGTGCCGGTGAAGTTCATCTGGTGACCACCTCAGCGCTCGGCGGCCGATGGCATAGCCAAAGCGACATTCTGGTCGGCTGGCGTGGAACTGCTCTTTTGACCGTGGCCAGCAGCACGGAAGTCGAGTCCGGCGGCCGCATTCGAATCGCGACCGAGGGCGGAGCCACGGGCACGGTGTCCTTGCGTGGTTCACTGACTGCTTCAGCAGCCAACGGCGGCACCCAGGTCGGCGGAGGCGGGACTCTCACAGGCACGGGAACGGTCAACGGTGGCTTGAGCGTAGCCGCCGGTGGCGTAGTGGCACCGGGCCTCAGCACAAGCGCCAATGTCGGCCGGCTCAATGTCAATGGTGCCTTGAACCTGAGTTCACCGGCTTCAGTGATTGAGATGCGCCTTGGGGTCGTGGGCCTTCCGATCGTCGGCCCGGTACCGGTATCCGATGATATCGCTGTATCCGGAAACCTGGTTCTGAACGGCCAATTGCACCTCAGCGCACTGGCCGGCCCCCTGCCCGGAACCTACACCCTGATGACCTACGGCGGTACGCTCAGCGGCAATGGCTTGACGATCGCGTCCCTGCCTACGCTGCCTGCAGGTCACACCGCCTGGATCGATACCACCACCCAGCCCGGAGAAGTCCTGCTGGTTGTGGGCGAGTTGGGTGATGAGGTTTACTCTGATCGCTTTGAGGGCTGATGCAATAGCTCTGGCGAGTTTGGCTTCCGGATTCCGATTGTTTCTGGGAACCCCAACTAAAGGTTTTCCCAGTGCGCATCATCTGCTGTCTTGCCTTCGTTCTCCTGGCCGTTTGCTCCTGGTCTCCATCCATCGCCCAGAGCAGCACCATTACCTACCAGGGCCAGCTCCAGCAGAGCGGTGGACCCTTTACCGGCACCGCCAACCTTGAGTTCCGCCTGTTCACCCAGCTTTCCGGTGGTGCTCAGGTCGGTTCAACCCAGACTCGGGCAGACTGGCCGGTCGAGAACGGCTTGTTCCAGGTTGATCTGGATTTCGGGATCGCCGCGTTCAACGAGCAGGCGCGCTTCCTTGAAGTGCGAGTCAACGGCACGCCCTTGAACCCGCGCCAGGCGGTCCGCGCCAGCCCGGTGGCACTTTTCGCACTGTCAGGGAATGAAGGGCCTCAAGGTCCTGCAGGTCCTCAGGGTCCTGAAGGCCCACTGGTTGCTGGCACTTCGGGGCAAACCCTGCGCCACGATGGCACCAGTTGGGTAGCCAGCGGTGCGATTTCCAATGATGGTACCAACGTGGGCATCGGCACCGCCAGCCCCAC
>PWJA01000168.1 GCA_003560975.1 Gammaproteobacteria bacterium | reverse complement strand
GCGAGGCTGCGGCGCGCTGCTCGACCGAGCGCGTGGCCGCCGGCTGACGAGCCGCTGCGGTGGCCGCGCGGTTGGCGTTCGGACGCTGGGCGGTGGTCGCCGAGCGCTGCGAGAGCATGGGGTCGGCGCGCCGGCGTTCCGCCCACTGGCGCTGATCGCTGCGCGAGTCGGCGACCCGGGCCGGCGCGGAACCGGACGAGGCTGCCGAACGCGCCGGGTTGCGTTCGATCTGGCGGTGGCGCTGATCCACGCCCGCGCTGTAGGCCACGCCGCGCCGATGCACGGGATCGTGTCGCCAGCGCTGCGCGCTGTCGTGGCGAGCCAGGTCGCGCCCGTTGTAGAAGTGCTGATGGACCACGGCGCGCGAGCGCGGGTGATGAGGACGGTAGTAATGGTGGTGATGGTTGACCACGACCACGTGGCGCCGCGACCAGTGGAACGAACTGAAGAAAAAGCTCGGCGGCACGTAATACGACGGTCCCCAGTAAAAGCTCACTGAGCTGCGTCGACGCGGCGGGTAATGCCAGTACACCGGCGGGTAGTGAGACCAGCCCCAGGAACCGTACACCACGCGGGTGTCGTAGACCGGGACGTAAACCACTTGCCGGCGCGCCGGCTCGATGTAAATGACTTCGCGTTCCCGAATCACCTGCACCTGCTCATTGCTTTGCAGATGGCCGGCGCGATGGGCCTGGCCGCGGAGACGCTGGATGCTGTCGAGCACTTGCTCTTCCTGGATCAGGAAGGCATCCCCGAGGCGCTGCGTCCAGTCCAGGTCCGCGTCCATACGGGCGAGGAGATCGGGGAAGGCGACCAGGGCCATGACCGAAGGATCCCAGTCCTGTCCGATCACGGCGTTGACCGCCTGCTCCCCGTGCAGGCCGGGGTTGGTGCGGGTCCAGCGCGCTGCCTGGACCACCTCGATCGGGTAGGTCGCCGCGATCAGAACATGCGACAGCAGCGGGTCCGGATACAGCGCAACGGGAGCAAGCATCTGGTCCAGCTCGGCCTGGGTGAAGCCGGCGAATTCACCGTACGCCCTGGACGTTCCCGGGGCAGCCAGCGCCAGCACAAAGGCAGCCAGCAGAGCAATCGGTGTGATCCGGAACATGGTTCTCTCCTTGACGATGAGTCAGGCGGAGCGCGAATTGCAGACGTTCCGCAGGCTCCTTTGTACCGCGACCTTGCTGAAGTCAGGCTGAACGGGGCATGCGGTCACGGCCGGTCGCGCCACTCGCGGATCTGGTCGACGATCAACTCGACGGCCGGCGGATCCCCCTCCGAAAACGGGAGTCGAACGAGCAGGCCGCGATGGGAGGCGGGAAGGATGACCGGATCGGGTCCGTCCTCCCACTCCAGGGAAGCCACTGCAACGGCTCCGTCACCCAGCCCCTCCCCGGTGTCCCGCCAGAAGTCCTCGACCCGGGTACGCAGATCGTCGATGCCGAGTTGGTCGGCCAGATCGTCGAGTCCCTCGAGCATGTCCGGCGTCGGCTCGGTCAGCCGGCCTCCGATCAGAAACACCGGCACGTCTTCCGGCCAGGGACGCGCGTTGAGCTCCGTCAGAAAACGACTGCCCGGCCGCAGGTCGACCTTGGCCGCCCCGGTGCCGTCACGCAGACTGGCAAACAGCGAAAACCGGCCCTCGGGAATGTCGGTGGCCCATTCGCGCAGTTCCAGCCAGGCGCGCAGGCGCGCCCATTCCGAACCCTGGTTGGGCGTGGCAACCAGGATCACGCCGGCCACCGCCGGACCGGACACGCGGCCGTCTTTCGGGCCCGGATGGCGCCAGCGGGTGACGAAATCCCGGATCAGCAGTCCGCCCATGCTGTGACCGACCAGGAACACGGGCGAATCCGAGTCCAGAGCCTCCCAGTATTCGGCCAGCAAATCCGCGCTGTGATCCACGGCCTGATCGTTCGGGTAGCGAAATTCCCAGGCCTCCAGCCCGGCCGCACTCAGGGCGGCAATGCTCTCCTCCCAGATTCCGCCGGGTTCGTCCAGACCGTGAACCAGCACGACATCGGGCGCCGCTCCTTCCGCTGCGGCCTCGCTCGGGGGGTGAAACCCGATCAGCTCCGGCGGCAGGGTCATGGCTTCCGGAAACCACTCCTCGAGCTGCTCCTGGGCCGCCACCCGCAACTCTCGCTCCAGATCCGGATGCCGCTCCATCCAGGTGATCCAGCCGGCAATCAGGCCAAAGCCCAGCAACGGCAGGCACAACAGCACAATCAGCGTGGATCGACGCACGGTTTTCTCCGGTTTCAAAGGCAGCCGGTTCCTGCCGAAACCCGACGCCACCGGGCGCCGAAAACAAGGCTATGATCAGGTTTCATTCCATCGTTCCTCAGGTTGCCGACGTGCCGAGTTTTCACCACAACCGCATCCGCCCGGGCCTTCCCGCGTGGATGTTGCTCGCTCTGTTTTTCGGACCGACGGCGCTGGCCCAGGTTTCCCAGCCGCCGGTCAATCTTGGTAACACCAATTTCGCCGACGGACGCGCCCTGCCCGGGATCATGTTTCAGCAGACCTGGATCGGTGCGCGGGCCAACCGCTTTCTCGATGCCGACGGCAATCGCCAGCCCGCGCCGACCCAGCTCGAGACCCAGGCGGTCGCCACGCAGCTGGCCTGGCTGTCCGACACCCGCATCCTCGGCGCCAACTGGGGCGCGGAGTTCATCTTGCCGCTGGTCCGGGCCGAGCTCGACCTCAACCCCATGGTCGGAGAAGCGCGCATGGGTTTCGGCGACCTGTTCGTCAGCCCGCTCGTGCTGCAGTGGCCCGAGCGCGAGTTGTTCGGCCGTCCGTACTGGCAGCGTTTGAACTTCAACGTCACGCTGCCGGTGGGCGACTACGACCCGGACCGCCTGGTCAACCTCGGCAGCAACGCCTACCGAATCAACCCGCATTATGCCTTCAGCTGGTTCGCCACGGACGAGTGGGAACTGAGCGGACGGGTGCATTTTCTCTGGAACGGCAGAAACCGCAATCCGGCCACGGTCCTGCGGGCCGACTCGATCCAGCCAGGTCGCGCCGTGCACACCAACCTGGCCGTCTCGCGCGAAGTCGCGCCGGGGCTGCGCATCGGCCTGTCCGGATACCACCTTCGCCAGATCAGCGACGACCGGATCGATGGACAGGAGATCGCCGACTCGCGCGAACAGGTCATCGGCTTCGGCCCCGGCCTGCGCAGGCAGCGCGGCCCGCAGGTCTTCTTTTTCCACATCTACCGGGAGAGCGCCGTGCGCAACCGCCCGCACCGCCACCAGGTCATCTTTCGCTACGCGCGCTTCTATTGAAGGGTGACGCTCCCGGCGCAGTCGCACACCCTGCGCGATGCCGGTACACTGCATGGTGGTTCAAGAGAGCGGGTTCGGCAGCATGAGCGAACAGAAAAACTGGCTTCAGCGCAATTTCCCCGAAGTCTGCTCGGGCTGGTCGGACCTGTCCCACTACCGTCGTTTCGAGCGGATCGTTTCCCTGGTTCTGACCGTTGCCATCGGCACGCTGATCCTGATCGCGATCTTCTACCTGGTCACCAACGTCTTCTCGCTGCTGTTTCTCCAGACGCGTGATCCGTTCAGCTTTCGCCTGTTCCAGGCCGTGTTCGACATGGTCCTGACCATCCTGATCGCCATGGAATTCAACAACTCCATCGTGCGCACCATGGAAGAGGAAGGCCGCCTGGGCGGCTTCATCCACGTCGAGGTGGTCGTTCTGATCGCCATCATGGCGGTGGTGCGCAAGTTCATGGTCATGGACGTCGAGGCCCTGGATCCGCTGCACCTGCTGGGCCTGGGCGGCGCCATCCTGGCCCTGGGCGGCACCTACTGGCTGCTCAAACAGGCCGGCTGCGACAAGTCCTGACAGAACCCCGGCCCGGTGGACCGGGGCCGCGGTCAGCGCTGAAACCGAACCTCACCGCCGATCAGGGTCAAATCCACCCGCGCGTCGGCCAACTCGTCCTCGCTGACGTCCAGCAGGTTGCGGTCGACCACGACCAGGTCGGCCAGTTTGCCGACCTCGATGGTGCCCAGCCGGTCTTCCTCGAACACGGCGTACGCGCAGTGGGTGGTGTAGGACTTCAGCGCTTCGAGGCGGTTCATGGACTGCTCCGGGAAGAACCGCTCGCCGTTCGCCATCTCGCGCGTGATCGAGGCATGCAGAGAAGCAATCGGCGAAATCGGCTCGACCGGCACGTCGGTGCCGTTGCAGATCACGGCCCCGGCATCGAGCAGCGAGCGCCATACATAGGCCTTGCGCCGGGCCCGCTCCTCACCCAGTCGCTGGGGAACCCAGGGTCCGTCCGAGGTCGCATGAATGCCCTGCATGGAAGCGATCACGCCCAGTTCCGCGAACCGCGCAACGTCGTCCGGGTGGACCGTCTGGGCGTGCTCGATGCGCCATCGCAGCGATTCGTCGCCGGCCAGGCGGTAGACCGATTCGTAGACCGACAAGGCTTCTCGATTGGCGCGATCGCCGATGGCGTGGGTGTTCAGCTGGAAACCATTCTGGTAGGCGATCATGGCGGTCTGGCGCAGATCGGCCAGGGAGACCTGCGGAAGCCCGGAACTCTCCGGACGATCCTCGTAGGGCCGCAGCAGCCAGGCCCCGTGCGTTCCCAGGGCCCCGTCGAGGTGCCGCTTGACCGCACCCACGCTCATCATCCGGCCCGGTTCCGGCGGCCGCAGATAGTCGCCCAGACGCCGCTCCAGATCTGTATTGGTCTCTCCGATCACCGCCACGTACAGCCGCAGCGGCAGCTCGCCGGAATCGTCCAGGGCCTGCATCCGGTCGATTTCGTCGAAACGCTGCCCCTGGTCGTGAAAGCTGGTAATCCCGTGGGCCAGCGCCTGCTCCCCGGCCAGTTCCACCTGGCGTCGCAGGCGATCGTCGCGCTCCAGTTCCCCAATGCCCTCGAACCAGCGCCGCATCCCCTCCCGAACCGGGCGCTGGGCCGCCTGACGGAGAAACCCGGTCGGGTTGCCGTCGGCATCGCGCACGATCTCACCGCCTTCCGGGTCGGGCGTCTGCGCGGCGATTCCGGCCAGGCTCATCGCCGATCGGTTGGCCAGCGCGGCGTGGCCGCTGGCGTGGGTCAGCAAGACCGGGTTGTCCGGCGACACCGCGCTCAGATCGTCGTGCGGCGGAACGCCGTCCACCTCGGCGCCGGTTTCGCGCCAGTTCTCCTGGTGCCAGCCGCGGCCGATGATCCATTCGCCGGGCCGGGCGTCGGCAACGGCCTCCTCGACCTGGTCGACCAGCTCGGCAAACGAGGTCGTGTCCTGCAGATCCAGCGTCATCAACGCCTCGCCCAAGCCGAGGAAATGGCCGTGCCCTTCGATGAACCCCGGCAGCAACATGCGCCCGGCAAGGTCGATGCGCTCGGTATTCGGCCCGGCCAGCGCCTCCATGTCGGCGCTGTCGCCCACCGCGACGATCCGATCGCCGCGAATCGCCACCGCCTCGGCGCGCTCGGGGTCTGCAGCCAGCGTGACGACTTCGCCGTTGACCAGGATCAGATCCGCCTCGCCAGGCGCTTCCGCCCAGCTCGTGGCCGTGCCGGCCAGCGCGGCGCCGACGAAAGTCAGGGCCGCAAGGTTGCGTTTGATCATGCCGTTTCTGTCCGTTCCATTACCCACCCGAAAGCATAGGCGATTGGACATGATCTTGTCGGCTACATGAGCGGCGCCATGAAAGATTTCTTCGACCGCAGCCATTAACGCGGCAATCAAGCGGATTGCTGCGTCAATGCCCGGCCGGAACGGCCGGGACCGCGGGCGGGCCGACAAGACACGCCGTATACTCACCAGCCGATCCTGTTCGTGCTGCCGAGGCCTGCTTCATGTCGTCTTTTCGCCGTTTGTTTACCCGCCTGGGCGCAGCCCTGATCCTGGGCAGCAGCCTGGGTGCAGCCCAGGCCAGTGCGGAGTACCAGGCGCTGGTGGAACTGTTCAACGACTGGCGCGCCTTCGAGCATCCCGGTCATGTCGACGGGGCACCGGACTACACCGCGCCCAACCTGGCCCGCCAGCTGGACGGATTGGGCGAGTTCCGCCAGCGTCTCCAGCGCCTCGGGCCGCACGACTGGACGCTGGATCAGAAGATCGATTACTACCTGGTCTGGGCCGAGATGAACGGCCTGGAGTTTTACCTGCGGGTTCTCCAGCCCTGGGCCAGCGATCCCGGCTTCTATGCCTCGGTGCGCACCTACCAGAGCGATACCCCGGCCGAAGAAGGCCCGACCATTCACGACGCCCTGCGCCTGTGGAGCTACCCGGTCTGGCCGCGCACGGCGCTGTCCGAGCCGCGCCCGCTCCACGCCGAGGAGTCCGCGCGACTGGCAGCCGAGCTGCGCGTCATCCCGCCGCTGCTGGACCAGGCCCGGGTCAATCTGACCGGCCAGGCCGGTGATCTCTGGTCGGCCGCCGTGGCCAGCTTCGATGGCCAGGTCAGCGCCCTGGATCAGCTCGCCGAGCGGCTCGGCGAGAACGCCCCCGGCGAACTGAACGAAGCCCTGGCAGCGGCGCGCGCGGCCAGCATCGACTTCCGCGACTGGGTCGCCGCCGAGGCGCCAAACCGCACCGGTCGGGCCGGGGTCGGCCGCGATCACTACACCTGGCACCTGCGCAACGTCCTGCTGGTCAACTCCAGCTTCGAAGAGGAATTCAGCATCTCCGAACGCGAACTGGCCCGGGCGCACCGCTCGCTGCGCCTGGCCGAACTGCGCCATCGCGACCTGCCCGAACTAAAAGCCGCCGACTCGCCCGAGGCCTTCGCCCGACTCCAGGCCGACAGCATCACCGCCTACGTCGATTTCCTGGACTCAGCCGGCGTGGTCAGCATCCGCCCCTGGTACGACCGGGCCCTGCGTGAGCGGGTGTTCGACTACGTCGAGCCCGAGGATCGCAACTTTTTCCTGCGCGTGCACCACCTCTCGCCCAAGCCGCTGTGGGCCCATTTCTACCACTACTGGGATCTCGAACAAATGGTCGAGGCACCGCACCCCAGCCCGATCCGGCGGGGGCCGTTGCTGTACAACATCTGGATGAGCCGGGCCGAGGGCGTGGCCACCGGCATGGAGGAGTGGACCCTCGAAGCCGGCCTGTACCACGACAATCCGCGCGCGGAGGAAATCATCTGGATCATGCTCGCCACCCGCGCCGCGCGCGGCCTGGCCTCGCTCCAGGTCCACGACCAGCGCTTCACCATGGCCGAGGCCAGCGATTTTCATGTTCGCCACACGCCGCGTGGCTGGATGCGCCGCGACAGCCTGCTCGGCTTCGAGCAACAGCTCTACCTGCAGCAGCCCGGCTACGGCACCAGCTACGTCACCGGCGCCCGCATCATCGACGATCTCATCGGCCAGCGCGCCGAACAGCGCGGCGAAGACTTTTCCATGCGTGAGTTCTTCGATGACATGAACGACGCCGGCATGATCCCGGTGTCGCTGCTGCGCTGGGCGCTGAACGACGACGACCGCGACCTGCGCGCCATCCTGGAACGGTACGAGCCGCTGCATTGAACCGGACCGCACAGCCCACTAGTTGCCGGGCAAGGCCGCGTCAGCCGGCCGGAGGGCGCACGCATCGCCAAGCGCGGCAATCAAGCGCTCGAGCAGGCCAACGCAATCACCCTCGACCTTGAAGTTCAGCAGGTCATCGGCCCGGGTCCGGCCATCGTTGACCGCAACCGCCGGCAGGCCGGCCGCTGCCGCCTGGCGGACGATGCGATAGCCCGACATCACCACCAGCGAGGATCCAACCACCAGCACACCTCGGCTGCGCCCGATCGCTTGTTCCACCGCCTGAGCGCGCCGCGCCGGCACCGGCTCGCCGAAAAACACCACGTCCGGTTTCAGCGGGCCGCCGCAGGCATCACAGTCGACGACCCGGAACCCGGGATAGGCGCTGGCGTCGAGTTCGGCGTCGCCGTCCGGGTTGTAGCCCAGCACCTCCGGACGCCAGTCCGGATTCATCGCTTCCAGGCGCTGCTGTACCTCGACGCGGTCGTGATCGGCGTGGCACCGGAGACACTTCACCCGGGCCAGCCGGCCGTGCAGCTCGACCAGAGCCCGGCTGCCGGCCCTGGCGTGCAGGCCGTCGACGTTCTGGGTCACCAGCAGCGAGACGCGTCCGGACGCCTCCAGCGCAGCCAGCGCCCGGTGAGCCGGGTTGGGGGCGGCGTGCTGCATCAGCCGCCAGCCGAAATAGCTCCGCGCCCAGTAGCGGCGACGCACCGTCGCCGAGCCCATGAAGTCCTGGAACAGGATGGGATCGCGGCGCAACCAGCGACCGTCGCCGTCGCGGTAGGCGGGAATGCCGGAGCTGGTGCTCAGGCCGGCGCCGGTCAGGACCAGCAACGGCGAATGGCGCCGGACGAACGCGACCAGGGCGTCGAGATCGGCCAGCGGCGCCGCCGGGCCGCTGGCCGGGCGCATTTGCGGGATGCGGATGAGAGGGCGCGTCCGGGCCGGCTCAGTCGTCATCGGATCGCAGCCAGCCGCGCCGATAAAACCAGGCCACCAGGCCCACGGCCACCACCAGCATCAGCACGATCGCGAGAAGATACCCGTACCGCCATTGCAGCTCCGGCATGATGTCAAAGTTCATACCGTAGACGCCGGCGATGAACGTCAGGGGAATGAAGATGCTGGCCATGATGGTCAGGGTCTTCATGATCTGGTTCGATCGATTGGCGCTGGTGGACAGATGGATCTCGACCAGGCTGGCGGCCAGCTCGCGCGTGGTCTCGACCATGTCGAGCAACTGGATTGTACGGTCGTACACGTCGCGCAGATAGATCTGGGTGGGGCGACGGAAGATCTGCTCATCGCGCAGCAAACGGGCCATCAGGTCGCGCTGACGCCACAGCAGACGTCCCAACGCGATCAGGGCGCGGCGCTGGCGGTGAATCTCCATCATCAGCCGGTGGCCATGGCCGGCCATGATCTCGTCTTCGATGGCGTCGATGCGCTCGGCCAGCAACTCGACCACGGGAAAGGCAGCGTCCACGGCCACGTCGAGCAGGGCCTGGGCCAGGTAGTCCAGCTCTTCGGATCGCAGGCGGCTGGTCGGACGCTTCAGCCGCTCCAGTACGGGATCGAACAACGGGCCCGGGCGCTCGCGAAAGCTCAGCAGCACCTCCCCCGTCATCACCAGGCCAAGCTGAACGACGCCCGGGTCCTCCTCCGGAGCCCCCAACTGCAGGACCTGGGTAATGATCAGGCTGCTGTCGTCGAGTACGTCGACCTTGGTCTGGCGGTCCACGTTGACCAGGTCGGCCAGGGTCAGGGGGTGCAGCTGAAACAACTCGCCGATCTCGCGCAAGGTCCGGTCGTCGGCAAAACCGCTCACGTCCAGCCACAGCCGGCCACCGCGCTCCCGCGCCGCCTGCACCTCGGCCAGGCTGGGCTGGTCGATCCGTTCCACGCCCTCGTGGTCGACGCGCACCAGGCGCAGCTGCGTGGCAACCGCATCCGGCGCAATGAACAAGACCCCGGGCCCGGCTCCGGGCTGATGTTGCGCATGGTGCTGCCGCCCCAGCAAGCGCTGGAGCGGCGCCTCGACCACCGCATGCAGTACCCGGCCGCCGAGGTCACGCCATTGCTTGAGCGGATTGACGGAGTTCACGATTGTTCGATTCTACCGCACGGCCGGATGCCGCCCGCGCCGCGCCGCTTGCACAAGTGCGGCCGCACCGGCATGCTTTGAGCACATTCCAACGACCCTCGCCCGCTCTGTCGCCGTGACCGATCCTCCATCAAGGCCGGATGCCAGGAAGCCCCGCAGTTCCTGGCTGGAACTGCGCCGCAGACTGCTCGAACCGACGGCCGATCCGGCCGCGGTGGATACGGCCGTCGAGCGCGCGCTGCGCGAGATGAAGGTTCCGGTGATCTGGCTGCTGGGCACGGCCCAGTCGGGCAAGACCTCCATCGTGCGCGCATTGACCGGTGCCGCGAACGCCGAAATCGGCAACGGGTTCCAGCCCTGCACGCGCACCGCCTGCATGTACGACTTCCCGGAGGCTGCGCCGGTCGTGCGCTTTCTCGACACGCGCGGCCTGGGCGAGGTGGACTACGATCCGGAAGAGGACCTGGCGGCCTGCGAAGCCCGATCCCACCAGATCATCGCGGTGCTGAAAGTCACCGACACGCGCTCACCGGCCGTGGCCGAGGCCTTGCATCGGATCCGTCGGCGCCACCCCGACTGGCCGCTGATCGTGGCCCAGACCTGTCTGCACGAGGCGTATGATTCGCCCGATCAGCCCCACCCGCTGCCCTACCCGTATGCCCAGGCCGACTGGGAACAAACCGTCCCGGCCGACCTCGCCCGCCTGATCCTGGCCCAGCGCAGCGCCCTGTCCGGTCTGCCCGGCCAGGGTCCGGTCTGGTGGGTGCCGATCGATTTCACCCTGCCCGAAGACGGTTTCGAGCCGGCCGACTACGGGCTGGAAGCGCTCTGGCAGGCGCTCGAGGAATCCGCCGTGGCCGGACTGCGCGCCCGCATCCTGGCCGATCCGTCCGTTCGCGACGTGTTCAAGCGCACGGCGCATCCGCACGTGGTCGGCTACAGCCTGGCAACGGCCGCCCTCGGCGCGGTGCCGCTGATCGACCTGGCCGCCGTGCCGGCCGTGCAGGCCCGGCTCCTGCAGGTCCTGGCCGCCGTGTACGGCGTGCGCTGGACGCGGCGCGCCGCGGCCGAATTCCTGGCCCTGCTCGGCACCGGGGTGGCCGTGAGCTACGGCACGCGCATGGCCGGTCGCAGCCTGGCCAAGCTGATTCCGGGCTGGGGACAGACCGCCGGAGCGGCCTGGGCGGCGGCCTCCAGCGGCGCGACCACGTACGCCCTGGGCAAGAGCGCCTGCCTGTATCTGCAGGCCCGGCGCGATGGCCTGAGTATCGACCCCGAACCGCTGCGCAAGGAGTTTGCCCAGGCCCTGCGGCAGGGCAGGAACCTGATCGGCGGGCGCCGGCCGCCGGCGCCATGAAGACCTGGCTGCAGGGCTTCGGGCGCCTGCGCGCGGCGGCCCTGGTCATCGGCGCCCTGCCGCTGGCGGTCCTGCCGCTGCTCGGCATGGTCTGGCTGTGGCAGAACGCGCAGATCCTGGCCTGGATCGGGGTCGCGGTGCTGGCCGCGCTGATCGGACTCGGTCTCAACCAGCTTGCGGTCCGCCGCGAGCAGGCGGCCCTGCCCGAGTCCGGCACCACACCGGCGGATCACTGGACGCCGCAAGCCACCGAGTGCTGGCAGCGCGTGGAAGCACTGGCCGGGTCGGTCACGCCCGACGACTATCCGCTCAGCGACGGGGCCGCGCTGATGCGCCTGGCCCGGGACGTACTCAACCTGGCCGCCGACCATTTCCACCCCGGAGCGCCGCAGCCGCTGCTGGAAATGACCGTACCGCATACGCTGGCGGTCATCGAGCGCGCCGCGCGCGAGCTGCGCGCCGACATCGCCGAACACATTCCCTTCAGCCACCGCCTCAGCCTGGGCGACATGGCCCGGGTCGGGCGCTGGCGCGACTGGTACCGCCGCAATGAACTCTGGATCCGGACCGGCCGCGCGCTCCTGGCCCCGCAGTCGGCTGCCGTTGCCGAACTTCGGCGCATGGTCAGCAACCAGACCATTCAGCACGGCTCGCGCCGGGTCCAGACCTGGCTGCTGGGCGAATACGTGCGCAAGCTCGGGTATCACGCCATCGAACTCTACGGCGGATTCGCCCGCATCGACGAACACACCCCGCTGGAGCGCACGACCCCCGGCTCGGATCAGGCCGCGGCGCAGGCCGGCGATTCCGCTCCCACCGAGCCG
>PWJA01000278.1 GCA_003560975.1 Gammaproteobacteria bacterium | reverse complement strand
TTTTTCCCAAGAGACTTTTCGATTATGGCTAGCCAAGCATCCTCCAGCGCTTCCGCCCGACCGCCCCAACAGCCGACACCGGTTCTGAGCCTGCGCGACGTCGTCGTGTTTCCGCACATGGTGATTCCGCTGTTCGTCGGACGCGAGCGCTCGGTCCGGGCGCTCGAGGAAACCATGAACGTGGACAAGCAGATTCTGCTGGTCACCCAGAAAAACCCCGAGACCGAGTCACCCGAAGCCGAAGACCTGTTCGAATGCGGAACGATCGCCAGCATCCTGCAGATGCTGCGTCTGCCGGACGGCACCACCAAGGTGCTGGTCGAGGGCGTGGAGCGCGTGCGCATCCACGATCTCGAAGAGCAGGACGGGTACCTGGCCGGAAGCTGGAGCCATCTCGAAGCGGCGGAGCCGGACGACGAGCGGGCCCTGGAAGTCACCACGCGCAGCCTGATCAGCCTGTTCGAGCAGTACGTCAAGCTCAGCCGCAAGATTCCGCCGGAACTGCTGACGACCTTGTCCGGCATCGAGGATCCGAGCCGCCTGGCCGATACCATTGCCGCCCACCTCGGCATTCGGATCGAAGACAAGCAGCAGATTCTGGAAACGGCCTCGATCCTGCAGCGCATGGAACGACTGATGGCGCTGATCGAGGGCGAGATCGACGTGCTCAAGCTCGAAAAGCGGATTCGCGGACGGGTCAAGACCCAGATGGAGAAGAGCCAGCGCGAGTACTACCTCAACGAGCAGATGAAGGCGATCCAGAAGGAGTTGGGCGATCTCGACGAGACCGGCACCGATCTGGGCGATCTGGAAACCAAGATCGAGAAAGCCGGCATGCCGCCTGAAGCCCTGGAAAAGGCGAAAACCGAGTTCAACAAGCTCAAGATGATGTCGCCGATGTCGGCCGAAGCCACGGTGGTGCGCAACTACCTGGACTGGATGCTGATGATGCCGTGGAAGAAGCGCAGCCGGATTCGCAACAACCTGCGCGCGGCCGAGGACGTGCTTGAAGCCGATCATTACGGCCTGGAGCGGGTCAAGGAACGCATTCTCGAGTATCTCGCAGTGCAGCAGCGGGTCAAAAAGCTCAAGGGGCCGATCCTGTGCCTGGTCGGACCGCCCGGGGTGGGCAAGACCTCGCTGGGTCGCTCGATTGCCAAGGCCACCGGGCGCGAGTTCATTCGCATGAGCCTGGGTGGCGTGCGCGACGAGGCCGAGATCCGCGGTCATCGCCGGACCTACATCGGTTCGATGCCGGGCCGTGTCCTGCAGAGCCTGGGCAAGATCGGAACGCGCAACCCGCTGTTCATGCTCGACGAGCTCGACAAGATGTCGATGGACTTCCGCGGCGATCCTTCATCGGCGTTGCTGGAAGTGCTCGATCCCGAGCAGAACAACACCTTCGGCGATCACTACCTGGAAGTCGATTTCGACCTCTCGGAAGTCATGTTCGTGGCCACGGCCAACTCGCTCAACATTCCGCCGGCCCTGCTGGACCGGATGGAAATCATCCGTATTCCGGGCTACACGGAAGACGAAAAGCTCAACATTGCCACCCGCTACCTGCTGGCCAAGCAGATTCGCCAGCACGGTCTCAAGGAAGGCGAAATCTCGATCAGCGAAGGCGCGATTACCGACATCATTCGCTACTACACGCGCGAAGCCGGGGTCCGCAACCTCGAGCGCGAGCTCGCCAAGATCTGCCGCAAGGTGGTCAAGGAGCTGAGCCTGGACGACAAGCTGAAGAGCCGTCAGGTGACCGTACGCAACCTGGACAAGTACCTGGGCGTGCGTCGCCACCGCTACGGCCGCGCCGAAGAGGAAAACGAGATCGGTCAGGTGACCGGTCTGGCGTGGACCGAGGTCGGCGGGGAATTGCTGCAGATCGAGGCAGCCGCCGTGCCGGGCAAGGGCAAGTTGACCCACACCGGTCAGCTGGGCAGCGTCATGCAGGAATCGGTACAGGCGGCCCTGTCGGTGGTTCGGTCACGCGCCGGCGCGCTCGGCATTGCCGAGGATTTCTACCAGAATCGCGACATCCATATCCACGTGCCGGAAGGCGCCACTCCCAAGGACGGGCCGAGCGCCGGTGTGGCGATGGTCACCGCGCTGGTGTCCATTCTGACCAGCGTTCCGGTTCGGTCGGACGTGGCCATGACCGGTGAGATCACCCTGCGCGGCAAGGTCCTGCCCATCGGCGGCCTCAAGGAGAAACTGCTCGCGGCTCTGCGCGGCGGTATTCGCCTGGTGCTGATTCCCAGCGAAAACGAAAAGGATCTGGTCGAGATTCCCCAGCGCATCAAAAAGGATCTGGAAATCAAGCCGGTGCAGTGGATTGATGAAGTCCTGGAGCTGGCTCTGGAGCATCTGCCCGAGGCCGAAGACCCGGATGCGAAGTCGCGGGCGAAGTCGGAATCCTCCGGCAGCTCGATTCGGGCACATTAGGCCTGTGATCCTGGCCAATCCGCGCTAGAATAAGGGCTCGGGGGGGAATTCGTCCCCCGTATCCCTTGGGGCTCAAGCTTGCTGAGTGCTACGGCTTGGGCTACCATCGGGCGGGTTCGAGGTGGCTGGTCGCCGAACACGGCGGGGCTACGCCGGATCGGAATCTCCAGCCAAACAGAAGTTCTCACATAGATTTTGGAGCATGACAGAATGAATAAAGCTGAATTGATCGAAGCAATGGCGGCCGATGCCGGATTGAGCAAAGCAGACGCACAGCGCGCGCTCGAGGCGTTCACCGGGGCCATTGCCAAGACCTTGAAGAAGGGCGATACCGTCTCCCTGATCGGTTTCGGTACCTTCTCGGTCAAGAAGCGCGCAGCGCGCACCGGCCGCAATCCGGCCACCGGCGAAACCATCAAGATCAAAGCCTCGAAAACTCCTTCCTTCAAGGCTGGTAAAGGTTTCAAAGACGCGATAAAATAGCGGGCTTGTTGCCCGGGGTGCTTAGCTCAGCTGGGAGAGCATCGCCCTTACAAGGCGAGGGTCGGCGGTTCGAGCCCGTCAGCACCCACCAGGTTTTTTGGAGTGGTAGTTCAGTTGGTTAGAATACCGGCCTGTCACGCCGGGGGTCGCGGGTTCGAGTCCCGTCCACTCCGCCAGTCAGCACACAGGGCGCCTCCGTCAGGCGCCCTGTTTGTTTCAGTCGCTTGTTCTTGACCGTCTGCCATCCAACCGAGGTTCCCGATACACCATGCTTCAGGCCATTCGCGAACGCGTTACCGGCGTCGTTGCCATCTTCATTCTCGGTCTGCTGGCCGTGCCGTTCCTGTTCTTCGGCGTGGAGAGCTATATTCGCGCGGTACCACAGGATGCTGTGGCGACGGTGGGGGATGCCGAGATCAGCACATCGGAATTCCAGACCAGCTTTGCTCGCTATCGTGCCGAACTTCGCCAGCAGCAGGGGGACGCCTACGACGAGATCGCAACCAACCAGCCGGTGGTGCGCCGTCAGCACCTCGAAAGCCTGATCGACGAGCTGCTGCTGCGCCAGCATGCCCAGGAACTGGGCTTGACGATCAGCCCCGGCATGCTGCGCGACCTGATCAGCCAGATTCCGGCGTTCCAGCTCGAAGGCCGGTTTGATCCGGGGCTGTACCAGCAGGCCTTGCGGGCATCGGGCCGGACACCACGCGGCTTCGAGCGCGAGCTGCGAGAAGATCTGATGGTCCGCCTGTTGCCGACCTCGGTCTCGTTTTCGACCATCGTCACCGAGGCCGAGATCGACCGCATGCTGAGCCTGGAAAACGAAACGCGCCGGCTGAGCCTGATCGAAGTGCCGATCGCTCCGTTCCGCGAGCAGGTCGACGTGGGCGATGAGCGGGTACGCGAGTACTACGAGGCCAATACCGGCGACTTTCTGACCACCGAGGAAGTCAGCATCCGCTACATCGAACTCGACGCCACGGCCATGACTGACGGCCTGGAGCTGAGCGAAGAAGAGCTGCGCCAGCGCTACGAAGCGGCCAGCCAGCGCTACCTCACACCCGAAAGCCGCCGGGCCTCCCACATTCTCATCGAGGCCGGGGATGAGCGCGATCAAGACCAGGCCCGGGCCCTGGCCCGGCAGCTGTACGAGCGCGCCCTGGACGGCGAGTCTTTCGACGAGCTGGCGCGCGAGTATTCCGATGACCTGGGGTCGGCCGACGAGGGCGGCGATCTGGGCTGGATCGAAGCCGGCGACATGGTCGAGGCCTTCGAAAACGCGTTGTTCGATTTGACCGTCAGCGGTGAGCTCGCCGAGCCGGTGCGCAGTCAGTTCGGCTGGCACGTCATTCGCCTGGAAGAGATTCGGCCGCCGGAAGGGATGAGCTTCGAGGAAGCGCGTGACGAGATTCTTGCCGAGTTCCGCGAGCGCGAAGCCGAAGAAATTTATATTGAAATGTCGGAGCGTCTGGTCGATCTGGTGTTTGCCGACGACAGCACCCTGGCTCCGCTGGCCGACGAGCTGGGCCTGGAAATCCGCCAGACCGGCCCGTTCAGCCGCTCGGGTGGTACGGGCGTGGCGGCCAACCGGCAAGTCATCGAAGCGGCCTTTTCCGACATGGTTTTGCTGGACGGCACGGTGTCGGATCCAATCGAGCTCGATCGCAACCGCATGGTGGTGATCCAGCTGGACGAACATTTTCCGGCCGAGCCGCGGCCGCTGGACGAGGTCGTTGACAATATCCGCCAGCGGTTGATCAACGAGGATGCCCGGAGCATGGCCGAAGCCCAGGCCCAGTCCCTGCGCGAGCGGGTTCTTGCCGAGGGCCTGAGCCTGTCCGAACTGGCCGCCGAGGAAGATCTGAACGTTTCCGAAAGCGAGACCGTCGGACGCTACGACTTCCAGCACGGACCGGACTTTCTCAATCGCCTGTTCCGACTCCCGGCACCGGACAGCGAAGCATCAATCCATGTGTTGCCGCGCAATCAGGGTTTTGCCGTGGTTCGGCTGGAAGAAGTCCAGCCCGGCAATCCGGTCCTTGCCAGCCCCGAAGAACGCGACCTGGTCGGTCAGCAGATTCGGTTCTCCCGCGCCAACACCGAGTTGATGGGGCTGCTGGCGTATTTGCGCGAGACCACCCGGGTTCGGGTTGTGGAAGAGCGGCTGTAGAGGCCCATTTGTGGCTGACTGGCGCCGTTCTCAGGCGCCCTTAGCTCATTCGAGGCCGGCCATTCCGACGATGTTGTAACCGGCATCGACGTAGGTGATCTCGCCGGTGATCCCGGCGGCGAGATCGGAACACAAGAACGCCGCGACGTTTCCGACGTCTTCGATGTTCACGCTGCGGCGCAGCGGCGCGGTCTGTTCGACGTGGTCGAGCATGGCGCGGAATTTCGGGATGCCGGCCGCGGCCAGGGTCTTGATCGGTCCGGCCGAAATTCCGTTCACGCGAATCCCCTCCGGGCCCAGCCCATGGGCAAGATAGCGCACGGAGGCTTCCAGGGAAGCCTTGGCCAGGCCCATGACGTTGTAGCTCGGCATGGCCCGAACCGCGCCCAGGTAGCTCAAGGTCAGCAGCGCGCCCTGACGGCCCTGCATCAGCGCTCGTCCCGCCCGGGCCAGGGCCGGAAAGCTGTAGGCCGAAATGTCGTGGGCGATACGGAACCCCTCGCGGTCGACCACGTCGGCGAACTCGCCTTCCAGCTGCTCACGCGGGGCGAAGCCCACGGCGTGGACGATGATGTCCAGCCCGTCCCAATGCTCCGCGATGGCGTCGAAGACGGCGGCGATCTGGGCGTCGCTGGTGACGTCCAGCGGCAGGACCAGTTCCGAGCCGGTTTGCCCGGCGATCTTGTCGACGCGGCTTTTGAGCTTTTCGTTCTGGTAGGTGAAAGCCAGCTCGGCGCCTTGTCGATGCATCGCTTCGGCGATGCCCCAGGCGATCGAACGTGCGCTGGCGACTCCGACGATCAGGGCCTTCTTTCCGGTCAGCATGCCCATGGCGTGGTCCTTTGGTTGAGAGGTGGGTTGGCAATCCCTTGGGATTGTACTGGGGCAGGGCGCACTCGTGGCCGGTCCGCTTTCATTGCGCACATGCACGCGCCGTTGTACCGTCCGTTTCTTGTCTGGCTACTTCCTGATGGAGCGAACAAACATGAAACTGATTGCAATCAGCGGCAGCCTGCGTGCGGCGTCGTTCAACACCCGTCTGGTCGATCTTCTGGTCGAGAGCGCTCCGCAAGGGGTCGAGTGCGAAAAGGCAACGCTGAAGGGAATTCCGCTCTACGACGGCGATGTGGAAGAAGAGCACGGTATTCCGCAAGCGGTCGAGTCCCTGCGCGCTCGAATCAAGGGTGCCGACGGCATGATCATCGCCACGCCCGAATACAACGCCGGTATGCCGGGGGTGCTGAAAAACGCCCTGGACTGGCTGACGCGGCCAGGTTCGGAGATGAAGCCGACCTTTGGCCATCGCCCCACCGCGCTGGTTGGGGCCACGCCGGGCCAGTTCGGCACGGCGTTTGCGCAGGCCGGCTCGCTGATCAACCTGCGTCAGCTGGGCTGTCAGCTTTTCCCGGACTACCTGCGGGTATCGCGGGCGGACCAGGTCCTGCCGGACAGCGGGGCAGTGGACGCGGATCTGCGCAAGCAGGCGGCTTCGTTTATGGAGAATTTTGTCCGGTTTATTGGTTGAGAGAGGTTGTGAGAGTGGTGCCCCGGGCAGGATTCGAACCTGCGACCTGCCGCTTAGGAGGCGGCTGCTCTATCCCCTGAGCTACCGAGGCAAAATCGGATAGAAATGGTAGCAGAGATCTCGTAATCGGAACCCTTGCGACGTTCGGGCAACGTGGTCGCGTCGCCCGCGGTCCGGCCGGCGAATTCTCAGGAAAAAGTCACATCGGCCAGAAGCGTTCCGCGCCAGCCGCTCATCCAGTCGGGGGACTCGCCTCGGGCGAGTCGCGAGAGGTCGCGTCGGCTGGCCAGAAGGGCCGGCTCGACCCCCAGACCGGCAGCGATTTCGGCCACCGTTGCCTGCGCCTGCTTCACGGCATCGCGCTGCTCTCGATCCAGCGACATCAGCGCCGCCGGCCGCTCGAAGTTGGTCGTGTCGACGCTCTGGATCAACCCCTTGAGCCGGTCGGCATAGCGCCGCTGCACCGGTCGCGGCAGAGTTCGCAGATTCTGTTCCAGCTGGTCCTCGGTGCGTGCGGCCGCGAGCGCGATCAAGGCTTCGTCGCGGATGACGAAGCCGCGCGGGAGATCGCGCGCCTGGGCCTGATTGTCGCGCCACTCGGCGAGAGCGGAGAGCACCGCGAGCGCCTCGTCGGGCAACTGGCCGGCTCCCTTGACGCGGGTGACGGCCGCATCGCCGCTGCCGTTTTCGGCGTTCTGTACCAGGCGCGCGCAGTCCTCTTGCAGCCACACCAGGCGACCGTGCTTGTCCAGCGCTTCGGCCAGAAGGTCGTGGAGCAGCGGCAACCAGATCACGTCCTGACCGGCATACACAAGAAGGTCCGGCGACAGCGGACGTTTCAGCCAGTTCGACCGGGCCTTGCCGCCGGCCAGCTCGAGACCGAGCACGTCACCGACCAGAGATTCGTAGCGGGTTTGCAGGGGGTAGCCGAGCATGGCGGCCGCGATCTGGGTATCGAACAGCGGACGTGGCACGGCCCCGGCCACGATGCGAAAAATCTCCATGTCCTCGCCGACGCTGTGCAGGATCTTGGTCGTGGTGGTGTCGCCGAGCAGCACTCCCAGGTCCGGCATCTGCGCGACAGCCACCGGATCGAGCAGGAACACCTCGGACCCGTCGCTGAGCTGGATCAGTCCAGGCTGAGGAAAGTAGGTTCGCTCGCGCACGAACTCGGTGTCGATCCCGACGGCGCGGCAATGGCCAAGGCGGTCGAGCAGCTGGTTCAGGCTTGCGCTATCGGCAACAAAGCGAGCCTCGGCCACGGCCTGGTTCGCAGCCTGCTCGGCGGACGCCGGCACGTTGGTGGAAACTGCAATCATCAGAGAAAAGATTCATCGAAAGACCGGAGGATACGCGAAAGCAGTCCTACCGGGGCGAATGGGCTTGTGGTCGGTTGCCGCAGGCGCCCGGCTGGCCATCGGCAGCGGATTTCTGGATAATGACCGAACAGCCATCTGGTCAACCTCTCATCGCAACCGCCGTGTTCGGATCGAACACTTGCTGCACCCGCATTTTCTGGAGTCTCTCTTCTGGTCATGTTTTTCGCCGCGATCACCCAGTCCTGCGCACTTGCCTCGATGCTGCTGGTCGGCGCGGCGGCTCAGGAGCGGGCGGGTTCATTGCCGGTGCCGGTCGCGGCCGCTGAGGAAACCGAAGCAGCGCCGGCAGCCCCATCGTCGCGCCTGTCGGAGGAAGAATCCGCTCTGATCGAGCGCCTGCTGGCCGAGGCACAAGCGGCACGGGAGCGGGGCTGGATTCTGCGCCCGCGAGGACGCAGCGCGGCCGATCTGTATCGCGAGGTTCTGCGCATCCTTCCCGACCATGAGGGTGGACGCGAAGCCCTGGTCGATATTCATCGGCAGCTGCTGGATGAGGCCGTTCTGATGGCCCGGGACTCGGATTTCGAGTCCGCCAGATCCCTGCTCGACGAGGCCGCCGAGCTGCACGATGACGCGCTGCTGTTTGCCTGGGCGCTGGGCCGCATCGCGGCCATTCGTGAACGTCGACTGGCCGAGGCCGAGGAGTCCGTGGTCGGATTGATCGATAGCCGCCGGTTCGAGCGCGCCGAGGACCGGATCACCGAGCTGGTGGCCATCGGTCTGGATCAAGCGCGGCTCCAGGCGGTTCGACGTGCTCTGGCCGATGCTCGCCTGTACGGCACGCTGCGACCCGGACAGACGTTTGCCGATCCCCTGGCCGAGCCCGGCGAATACGGGCCGGTCATGGTGGTGATTCCGGCCGGGACTTTCATGAAGGGCTCGCCGGAAAGCGAGTCCGGACGGCGCAGCCACGAGGGGCCACGCTACCGGGTGACCTTCGAGCGGGGTTTCGCTCTTGCCCAGACCGAGACCACCGTGGATGCCTTTGCTGGATTCGTCGCCGAAACCGGCTACCGAACCGATGCCGAAGAACGCGGCTGGTCGCGGATCTACGAGCCCCGTTCCGGTCGCATGACGCGCCGCAACCGGATCAACTGGCGCCACGATTACCGGGGTCGCGAGGCGGCGATGGACCTGCCGGTTGTGCACGTGTCGTGGCGCGATGCGACGGCGTACGCCGACTGGCTTTCCGGCCAGACGGGCAGAACCTATCGACTTCCCTCCGAGGCCGAGTTCGAATACGCCCTGCGCGCCGGCAGCCAGACCCGCTACTGGTGGGGTGACGATACGCCGTCGGAGCCAGTGGAAAATCTTACCGGGGATGGCGACATCTCGCCGACCAATGCGCGCTGGAACGTCGCTTTTAGCGGCTACAGCGACGGGTTCTGGGGGCCGGCGCCGGTTGGTTCCCTGAAAGCGAACCCGTTCGGACTCTACGATATGGGGGGCAACGTCATGCAGTGGACCCGGGACTGCTGGCATGACAGCTTTGTCCGTGCGCCCACCGATGGTTCGGCCTGGATCAATCCGGGCTGCGGCCACCGCGTCATCCGCGGCGGCTCCTGGAGCAGCACGCCGGACATGTCGCGCTCGGCCTATCGAATTTCCGGTGCGGAGGATTCAACGGACATGCGTCTGGGTTTCCGCGTTGCGCGCGAGCTGTAAAATACCGTCCTGGTTTCCGATTGGATGAACTGCCTTCCGCCCATGAGCGACTACCCGCGTTTTCACCTGGCCATTGGGGTCAAGGATCTGGAACAAACCCGTGATTTTTATACCGAGATTCTCGGTTGCGCCACGGGCAGACGATCCGATCGCTGGATCGACCTGGACTTTTTCGGACACCAGCTGGTTCTGCACCTGACCGATGAATCGGATCGTACGCAAGAGCGAACGAATCCCGTTGACGGTCACGAGGTGCCGGCCCGCCATTTCGGTCCGATTCTCGACTGGGACTGTTTTGCAACGCTCGCCGATCGCCTGCGGGCGGCAGGGGTGAATTTCCTGATCGAGCCCTGCGTGCGCTTCGAGGGCCGCAAGGGCGAGCAGGCGACCCTGTTCGTCACCGACCCGAGCGGGAACTGCCTGGAGTTCAAGGCCTTCCGCGATATCCGGATGTTGTTCGAAAGCGATCTTGAAGCCTATCCCTGAAGGGCGCCTGCCGTGCCGGTTCGATCAGGCTCCCTGCCGCCGGGTCTGGGTCAATCCCGAACGCGGCAGATGCGGGTGACGACTCCGGCCTGAACATAGATCTGAACGGTTTGACCGTGTTGGTAATAGTCCAGCCGGAAGCCGGCTGCGCCGCCTTGTGGGTTTTCCAGGCGGCGCTCGAGGTCCGGTCGACCCGCGACCTGGTGAACGCGGCGCTCCGAATCCCCGATCATGATGAGTTCGGTGCCAAAGCGGTGCGATTGACCACACCGAACCGACTGCCCGAACGCAGGAAAGCTCAGGACGATGACAAGGGCGATCAGCAGGTGTTTCATTTCGACTCCTGTCCGTTCCGCGCCAGGCCGGGGTACGCGACAGTGCCCGGCATCTGCGGCGCATGTCCGCAAATGTCCTCGCTTCGCGGCCCCGACCGTTGCGGCCGGGTCAATGACGATTTGACTGTAGCATGAAGCGGCAGCGCTGCCGAAATACGCTGTTGCCTGTTGGCGCCACCGCGCGTCCAGCTGGCGGCGAACCAGCCCGGTGCCGCATGGGAGCCGGTGGTCATCGAGCGGGATCGGATGATCGGTGAGATGATTGCGGCCGGGCGATTGGCGGCTACACTGACGACGAGCGGGAGCACAGCAATGACTGACAACAAAGACATTCTGGTGATCGGAGCGGGCGGCGTGGCCTCGGTCACGCTGCACAAGATGGCGATGAACCCCGAGCTGTTTCCGGGGCGGCTTGCGGTCGCCAGCCGCACGCTGGCCAAATGCGATGCGATCGCAAAGGAGGTCCAGCGCCGCACCGGCGTCGAGATCGAGACCTATCGGATCGACGCCGACGATGTGGACCAGACCGTTGCCCTGATCGAGAGGATCAAGCCCGCGCTGCTGGTCAATCTGGCTCTGCCCTACCAGGATCTGGCGCTGATGGAGGCTTGCTTGCGCACGGGTGTGGATTACCTGGACACCGCCAACTACGAGCCACCCGAGGAAGCGAAATTCGAGTATTCCCATCAGTGGAAGCTGCATGAGCGCTTCGTGGATGCCGGACTGATGGCCACGCTTGGCGTCGGGTTCGATCCCGGCGTGACCAGCATTTTCGCAGCCTATGTGCGCAAGCATTACCTCTCGGGCATCCGCCTGATCGACATTCTCGACTGCAATGGGGGCGATCACGGCCATCCCTTCGCCACCAACTTCAACCCCGAAATCAATATTCGCGAGGTCACCGCCAAAGTCCGGCACTGGGAGAACGGCGGCTGGGTTACCAGTCCGGCCATGTCCACCCGGGTTGAATTCAACTTCGATCAGGTCGGCCCGAAAAACATGTACCTGATGTATCACGAGGAACTGGAGAGCCTGGTCACCCATTTCCCCGAAATCGAGCGCGCCCGCTTCTGGATGACTTTCGGCGATGCCTACATCAACCACGTCACCGTGCTGCAGAACGTGGGCATGACCTCGATCGAGCCGGTGGACTACGAGGGCCACCGGATCATTCCGCTGCAGTTTCTCAAAGCCGTGTTGCCGAATCCCGGGGATCTGGGCGAGCGCACAAGGGGCAAGACCAATATCGGCGACATCATCACCGGACCTGCTCAGGACGGGTCGGGCGAAAAGACCTACTACATCAACAACATCTGCGACCACGAGGAATGCTATCGCGAGGTGGGATCGCAGGCGGTCAGCTACACGACCGGCGTGCCGGCCTTCATCGGCGCGGCCCTGATGCTCAATGGCACCTGGGCGGGGGCGGGGGTCTTCAACACCGAGCAACTGGACCCGGACCCGTTCATGAAACTGCTGAACCGGCACGGCCTGCCGTGGTCGATCATCGAGCTGTCGTCCCCGGTTGATTTCTGATGGCAATGCAGACCTTCGCGGGAGATCCGGGCGCGTTTCGTCGCTTTGATCTCAACCGCGTTCCCTCGCCTTGCTTCGTGGTGGATGAAACAAGGCTGGAAGCCAATCTGCGCATCCTCGCGGATGTCCAGGCGCGATCCGGCGCCACCGTACTCTGCGCGCTCAAGGCGTTTTCGATGTGGGAACTTGCGCCCCTGGTCCGTCGCTACCTGGCGGGCGTCTGCGCCTCGGGGCTGTGGGAAGCTCGGCTGGGGCGCGAACAGTACGGTGGCCTCGTCGAGACCTTCTCGCCCGGCTACAAGGTCGACGAGATGGACGAGATCATCCGGCTGTCGGATCAGATCGTGTTCAATACAGCGGCCGCGAAGGACCGTTTTCTGCCCCGGATCCGGGGGAGCGGCAAAGCCGTCCGCGTCGGCCTGCGCTTCAATCCCGGTCTGGCCGTGGGCGACGACCCCAAGTACGATGCCGCAGCCCCCGGATCCCGGCTTGGAACACCGCTGGAACACATCGATGCGGCGGCGCTGCAAGGCGTGGACGGACTGCACATGCATACGCTCTGCGAGCAGGATCTGGCTCCGCTGCTTGCGATCTGGAATCACATCGCCCCCCGCATCCGCGAGCTGGCGCCGCAGCTGCAGTGGATCAATTTCGGCGGCGGCCACCATATCACCCGCAGCGACTACGATCGCGCGGGGCTGATCGCTTTCCTCCAGCGCGTGAACGCCGAAACCGGCCTGCACTGCTACCTGGAACCCGGCGAGGCGGTCGCGCTGGATGCCGGCATCCTGGTCGGCGAAGTGCTGGATCTCGTGGAAAACGACGGCCTGAATGCGGTCCTGGACGTCTCCGCCACCTGCCACATGCCGGACGTGCTCGAAGCGCCTTACCGCCCTGCGCTGCTCAACGAGGGCGGTCAAACCCGGGTCCGTCTCGGCGGCCCGAGCTGTCTGGCGGGCGATGTGATCGGACGCTACGCCTTTGCCGATGCCCCGGAAATCGGCACGCGCGTCGCCTTCCTGGACCAGGCCCATTATTCGATGGTCAAGACCACCACCTTCAACGGGGTGCGCCTGCCTGCGCTGGCGATCTGGAACAGCGAAACCGACACCCTGCGCGTGATCCGCCAGTTCGATTACCAGGACTACAGGGGAAGACTGTCCTGAGTTTCAGGATGGTGGGGGCGGGGATCGAACGGTGTCGTAAAAATCTGATTTATATATGATTTCCTGCTTAACGTTCTGTTTTATGCCCCCTCAAGTGCCCCCAAAAAAACCGTGGCTAGGAACCGGTTGTGGGTTCGATTCCCTTTCAACTCGCAGGCTAACAAATAAAAATCTCTTGGGGTCCACTCAAGAATAAAGCCACATATCGGCTCAGGGGGAAAGCCTTGGCCTTGCGCTGGTTAATTGAGAGCTTCGCAGGGGCGCGCGCTTTCGCGTAAACCCAAAAGCCCGCACCAGGCAAGCTTTTTGGATTGGCCTGGATGGGGCGTCTGGGCCGCATGGACTGCTCCCCCTCAAGGTCACTGGCCCGGGCGATGCCAGTTTTCGAATCGGACATCACTGGCCGCCCGCGTCGGTCAGTTCTGCCGTTAGACATCAGAATCCATCCGTGTTGCGTACGGTACCATCCTGCAGTACCATCGTTACATGAAGCGTGCCCATCGGAAGACACTCGAAGCAGTCTTTGCCCGCCCGACCAGCGCGAATATCGCTTGGAAGGACATAGAAGCGCTACTGATTGGTCTCGGCGCGGAAGTCACCGAACGCGAAGGTAGCCGAGTCGCAATCGTTCTGTTCCAGGAAGTCCGCGTCTTCCACAGACCGCATCCGTCGCCAAAGACAGACAAGGGTGCAGTGGTGTCAGTGAAGAGGTGGCTTGAACAACACGGAGTGAAGCCATGAACGTGATGACGGTTGACGGATACAACGCAAAGATTGAGTACGACCCGGAGATTGATATGTTCCGGGGGGAGATTCTCGGTCTTACTGGCGGAGCCGACTTCTACGGCAAGACCCCGAAGGAACTCAGAACAGAGTTCAAGAAATCCTTGACGGTGTTCCTTGAGGTCTGCAAAGAGAAGGGTATTGAACCCCGGCGGAGTTACTCCGGGAAGTTCAATCTTCGAATTCCTCCAGAACTTCACGAGAGGCTCGCCATAGCCGCTCAGGCGGAGGGCAAAAGCATAAACACGCTGGCCCAAGAGGCCCTCGCGCAACGTGTTGCCCTCTGATGCCGAACAAACAAGGATAGGTCGCGCGCAGCCGCGACCTTATCCCAAGTTGGACAAGCCCACCCTCAGCACAGCGAGCCGCTGATATCGGGGCGATATCAGATACCGTGCCCGCCTGCGCGCCCCAATTGCCGACTTCCCGAAACCACCTACCCCGCGTCCGGCAGCGGCCTCATTGAGCGTTGCAAGGCCGGTCTGAAGATATCCTTGCTGCCGAGACGACGGTCTACATGCCAGCCAGCACTGTCACGCTGCAGGCTGTGTATGCGGATACCTTCCTGGTGGTTGCCCAGGTCGGAGGCGAGGGCGGATCAGTGTCTGCCGAATCAGAATCTGAGCGTGTGGTCGAGAACGAGCCGGCTACTATCCAGATCCAGCCAGCGCGCGGATATCCCGTCAACCAGGTCACATTTGATACCTGTGGGGCGGGTAGCCTGAGTGGTTTGACGTTCACGACCACCAGGGTAACCGCGAACTGTACGGTGAACGTGACGTTCAGGGTGGATGATCGGCCGGACGAGATTTTTAGGAGCCGCTTTCAGTAGACCCAGACCCACAAGCCCGGCTGCCGATGGTGGCCTGGTTTGCTGGTAGTGCTCATCGAATTGAATCCGCCGGGATTGCTTGCGCTGATCCTGCTTTCAGGAATGATCGGGTCTGTTGTACTGCAGCGCCGTGCCCTTTAGGTGTTGATTGAAGCGATGTGATTCCCGGGCAGGACCTGTCCGTGAGGCCGATTCGGCCGACGCAGAAGATGAAAGATGCCGGCCAATAAGCTCCATAAGTTATTGATAAATAAGGATATTTAATGGTGCCGGGGGCGGGAATCGAACCCGCACTCTGTTGCCAGAACCGGATTTTGAGTCCGGCGCGTCTACCAGTTCCGCCACCCCGGCAGGGGATAGGACCCCATATTGTCCGCGCGCACGGGGTCGCTGTAAAGCCCTGAATCGAGTTTCCGACTCCGGCCGGGTCGGCTCGAGCGAACCTCGCAGTCGCAGGCGGACCCGGCTCAGCCCAGCCAGTCGCGGATCGGTGGTCCGAAGCTGTCGAAATCCACCAGAAAGGCATCGTGGCCCTGGATCGAGGGCAGGGCGTGGAAGCTGACCTCGGAGCCGCTGGATTCCAGCGCGCCGGCCAGGTCGCGCTGCTGGTGCAGGGGAAAGAGAATGTCGCTGTCCACACCCAGCACCAGCGCATGCCCGGTAAAGCTTCGCCGGAACAGATTTTTCAGGGTCTCGTCGCTGTCGCAGGCGTCGAACATGTCCATGGCGCGCGACAGGTACAGGTAGCTGCAGGGATCAAACCGACCGACGAACTTGCGCGCGTGGGTTTCCAGGTAGGACTCGACTTCAAAGCGCATGCCGAACAGGGTGGCGGGAAAGTAGTCCTGGCGCGAGCGGCCGAACCGGCGCTGCCATTCGTTGGCCGAGCGATACGAAATCATGCCCAGCTTGCGGGCCAGACGCATGCCGACCTCGGGCCACTCGTCTTCGCTGTAGGTGCCGTTGCGAAAATTGCGGTCGGTCACGATGGCTTCGCGCTGCAGCGAGCGAATGGCGATGGCGAAGGGCGTGGCCGAGCAGGCGCTCGAGATCAGGCCGAGGCGGGCCGTTGTCCCGGGAAACTGTTTCAGCCAGGCCAGCGCGGTAAATCCCCCCATGGAGGGACCGATGATGGCATGCAGGCGGCCGATGTTGAGGTGCTCGACCACCAGTCGGGCACCGCGGGCAATGTCTTCGATGGCCAGTTCGGGGAATTTCAGGCGCCAGGGCCGGCCCGTGGCCGGGTTGATGCTGGACGGACCGGTCGATCCCTTGCACGAGCCCAGGGAGTTGACGCAGAGCACGAAAAAGCGATCGGTATCGATCGGTTTCCCGGGACCGATCATGCCCTCCCACCAGCCCGGTTCCGGATCGGCGCTGGACGAGGCGGCGTGGGCGTCTGGCGAAAGCCCGGTAAACAACAGCACCGCGTTGTCGGCGCGCGGGTTGAGTTCGCCCCAGGACTCCCAGGCGATGCGCACGTCGGGCAGCTCGCCGCCCCGATACATCAGGAACGGTTCTGCAACGGTCAGGTAGTGAGTGGCTGGCCCCATGAGCTGGCTAGGCCTGAATGCGGAGAACGATCAACAGTTATAACCGATTCGTCAAGCACGAAAAAAGCCGTGCCCGCAAAGCGGGCACGGCGTAGAGCTTGATGTTTTGTTGAATTTTTCGTTCGATCAGTCGCTTAGAAGCGGAAGCCGACGGCGGCCGAAAACACCAGCGGGTCGATGTCGGCCTTGATCTGGCTGCGGACTTCTCCAGCGGCCGTCTGCGTGCGGATGCGTGCGTCTGCCTCGATTTCGATGTAGCGCAGATCGAAGTTCAGAAACAGCGTGTCGGTAATGTCGAAATCCGCGCCGACCTGCAGTGCGAAGCCCCAGGAGTCCTTGATCGACATGCTCGACGGTCCGCCCAGAGCGCCGTCCAGGGTATCGGTGGTGCTCGTGCTGAAGAAGGTGGTGTAGTTCAGACCGATGCCGGCATACGGCCGGAAGGCAGCGCCAGGCATGAAGTGATACTGCAGGCTCAGCGTTGGCGGCAGGTGCTTGGTTTCGCCCAGCTTGCCGGCCCCGTCGAGTACGCCGTCACCGTCGATGTCGTGCTCGAACGGCCAGGCGGCCAGCACTTCAAAACCGATATGGTCGGTGGCGAAATAGGTCAGGTTGACGATCGGGCGGGTGTTGCTGCCGACGTCGATCTGGTAGCCGGGAAGCTCACTGCCGGCGACGGCAAGGTTGCCGCTGGACGTATCCGGATTGACGTGACCCAGGCCGACGCGAGCGATCCAGTCTCCGGCACCCTGGGCCATGACGTTGGCGGAAAACAGGCAGACAACGCTGACGATAGCTAACTTGCGAAACATGATGGCTCTCTCCTTGTGGCCGTGTGAACACGTTGTTGTATTAGCGCCAGCTTACGCCTGTCCCCGGCGAATAATTTGACCGCGATCAAAAACCTGGCCCCGGCTGCACGTTTTTGCCGCACCCGGCTTGCTACCCTCTGAAAATCTCCGCACTCGAAAGGAAACGGCATGGCCAGACTCGGACTGATATTCGGGGACCAGCTCCACCTGGATCATGCCGTGCTGGAATCGCTGGACCCGGAACGCGATCGTCTGGTCATGGCGGAACTGCATGAAGAAGTCAGCTACGTTCCACATCACGCCAAGAAGATTGCCCTGATCTTCGCCGCCATGCGTCACTTTGCCGACGAATTGCGCGCGGCCGGCTGGAGCCTGGACTACCACCACTTCGACCCGGACAGCCCGGTAAGGACCTTCACCGAGCTGGTCGACCGGGCCTGTGATCGGGCCCGGATTGAAGAGGTGGTCGTCAGCTGGCCCGGCGAGTGGCGGGTACTGGCCGAGGTACGCGCCTGGGAGAAGGCCCTGAACGTTCCGGTGACGGTGCTGCCGGATCAGCGTTTCCTGAGCACGCTGGAGGAGTTCGAGAACTGGGCGGCGGGGCGAAAGCAGCTGCGCATGGAGTTTTTCTATCGCCAGATGCGTCGCCGGACCGGCTTGTTGATGGAACAGGACCAGCCGGCAGGCGGCAGCTGGAATTTCGACGCCGCCAACCGCAAGCGCTGGAAGGGCGAGCCGCCTGCCGCTCAGCCGATGCGCTTTACCCCGGACCCGATCACCGAAGAGGTGCTGGAGCTGGTGGACGGGCAGCCCGGCGCTTTCGGCGTGCTCGATGGCTTCGATTTTCCGGTAACCCGCGAGCAGGCGCGGCGCGGCCTGGCCCATTTCATTCGCACCGGCTTGCCCTGGTTCGGAGACTTTCAGGATGCCTTGCCCGACGACGAGGACTATCTGTTTCACAGTCGTCTCTCCAGCAGTCTCAACCTGGGCCTGTTGTCGCCGCTGGAGGTCTGTGAGGCCGCCGAACAGGCCTGGCGCGACGGCAAGGCGCCGCTCAACGCGGTCGAAGGATTCATCCGCCAGATCATCGGCTGGCGCGAGTTCGTGCGCGGCCTGTACTGGCTGAAGATGCCCGAATACGCGGAACTCAATGAGCTCGACAATCAGCAGCCGCTGCCGAGCTGGTACTGGACCGGCAAGACCCGGATGCGCTGCCTCGCCCAGGCCATCGACGCGACCCGGCGCAACGCCTACGCCCATCACATCCAGCGGCTGATGGTCACCGGCAACTTCGCCCTGTTGCTCGGGGTGGTGCCGAAAGCGATCTGCGAATGGTATCTGGCCGTCTACGCCGACGCCTACGACTGGGTGGAATTGCCCAACACGCTGGGTATGGTCATGCACGCCGACGGCGGGTTACTGGCCTCGAAACCGTATGCCGCCAGCGGCAAATACATCCAGCGCATGGGCGACCACTGCAAGCACTGCGAATACAAGGTTGCCGACACGACCGGCGATTCGGCCTGTCCGTTCAACGCCCTGTACTGGGATTTTCTGGTCCGGCATCGCGACCGGTTCGAGTCCAATCCGCGCATGAAGATGATGTACCGCAACGTCGACCGCATGGACCCGGATCGATTGGCGGACGTTCGTGCACGGGCCGATCTGGTGCGCTCGGAGATCGAGCGCCTCTGAGGTGGGGCTACAGAGGTTCCTTGAGCTGCGTGGTGCCGATGCCGCGTTCCGACAGCAGAACGGGGATGCCGTCTTCGATCGGGTAGATCACCTTGCTGTCGCGGGTGATCAGGGCGCCGGTGAGTTCGGCTTCGACCGGTTCGTTGTCGACGTAGACCATCTCTCCGGCGGCGATGTGCTCGTTGAGTATTTTCAGCTTCGCGCGCGAGAGCGGAAGCAGCGGCTCATGGCTGACCGGGCAGCACAGTATGTCGAGTAGATGGTCGGGCAGGTTCATGGGCCGTAGTGTAACCGAGGCGGGTGTGTGGGTTGCGTCAGGATTCGACGCCGCGCACACAGGCGGACATGTTCCTGCCCGGCCAGCCCTGCTACCATTGCCAGCTCACTGGAGCGCGGAGTAACGGCATGGACAAGGCCCCTTGCGTTGGCGTCATCATGGGTTCGCAAAGCGATTGGGAGACGATGCGGCCGGCCAGCGAAATTCTCATGGAGCTGGCGGTTTCGCATGAATGTCGGGTCGTTTCGGCCCATCGCACGCCCGATGCGATGTTTTCCTATGCCGAATCGGCCGCCGGACGCGGTCTGAAGGTGATCATTGCCGGCGCCGGCGGGGCCGCCCACCTTCCCGGTATGGTGGCCAGCAAGACCACCTTGCCGGTGCTCGGGGTTCCCGTGCAGTCGCGCACCCTCAACGGGCTGGACTCGCTGCTCTCGATTGCCCAGATGCCGGCCGGCATCCCGGTCGGCACGCTGGCCATCGGCAAGGCCGGGGCCAGGAACGCCGGCCTTCTGGCCGCGGCCATGCTGGCGGCATTCGATCCGGACCTGGCCGAGCGCTACTCGGCCTGGCGAAAGCGCCAGACCGAGGCCGTGCTGGCCAACAACATTCCGGGTCGCTGAACGTGCACGTCGGCATCCTTGGTGGCGGCCAGCTGGCGCGGATGATGGCCGAGGCCGGGGGCCCGCTGGGCCTGCGTTTTTCCTTTCTGGACCCGTCCGCCGACGCCTGCGCCGGAGCGCTGGGCACGCTGCACGTCGGATCCTGGGACGATGCCGCCGCCGGCCGGGCCCTGGCCGCTTGCGATCGGATCACCTGTGATTTCGAGAACGTGCCGGCCGCGGTTCTGGCCGATCTGGCCGACCGGACATCGGTGCGCCCGCCGCCGGCGGCGTTTGCGGCCGGCCAGGATCGGCTGAGCGAAAAGCAGCTGCTTGAGCGTCTCGACATTCCGGTGGCACCGGTGGCCGAAGTCTCCAGCCGCCCGGACCTGCTCGCGGCGGTCGAGAAGATCGGCCTGCCGGCGGTTCTCAAGACGCGCAGGCTGGGGTATGACGGCAAGGGTCAGGAGGTCCTCACCTCGGTCGAGGATCTGGAGCCGGCCTGGCAGCGTCTGGGCGGCCGCGAGCTGATCCTCGAAGGCTGGATCGACTTCGACCACGAGTTCGCCCTGACCGCCGTGCGCGCCGTTGACGGCGAAATCCGCTTCTACCCCATCAGCTTCACGGTTCATCGCAACGGCGTGCTGCGCCTGGCCGCAGCCATGCTCGATGCGCCGGCGGCTTTGCAGGCCGCCGCCGAGAAGGCGCTGACGCGTTTGCTCGAGGAACTGGATTACGTGGGCTGCCTGACCCTGGAAATGTTCGCCACCCAGGCCGGTCTGATCGCCAACGAGTTTGCCCCGCGGCCGCACAACTCGGCCCACTGGACCATCGAGGGGGCGGTGACCTCGCAGTTTGAAAATCACCTGCGTGCGGTCTGCGATCTCCCGCTGGGCAGCACGCGCCCGCGCGGCGCTTCGCTGATGCTGAACTGGCTGGGGGCGCTGCCGGACCGCAACGCCTGGCTGGGCGTGCCCGGGCTGGCCTGGCACGATTACCACAAGTCGCCGCGACCGGGCCGCAAGGTTGGACACGCCACCGTGGTCGCCGAAGACCGCGAGGCCCTGGGCCGGATTCTGGCCGGGATCCGCCCCCTGCTGGATGCGGATACGGCCGAACTGCTGGCCAGGACCGACCTGGAGACGGGCGGCTAGTTAGCCGTATGGCCCACTAGCCTGGGGCGAACTTGTTGCGAACCACGTCGCTGACGATGCTGGCGATCTGGTCGACCTGTTCGTCGTCGACGATCAGCGGCGGCAGCAGGCGGATGGTGTTGCCGCGGGTGACGTTGATGATCAGGCCGCGGCTCATCGCCGTGTCCTTCAGTTCCGGACAGGGCTCGCTGAGTTCTACCCCGACCATGAGTCCGCGCCCGCGGATGTCGGCGACCTGTGGGTGGTCGCCAATCTGCTTTTTCAGGGCCCCGAGCAGGCGCTCGCCGGCCCGGGCGGCCCGGGCAGGGATCTGCTCTTCTTGCATGATCGTCAGAACCTCCAGGGCAACGCGGCAGGCGAAGGGATTGCCGCCGAAGGTGGTGCCGTGCGAGCCGGGCGCGAGCAGCGCGGCGACCGCTTCGGTGGCCAGGCAGGCGCCGATGGGAATGCCGTTGCCCAGCGCCTTGGCGACGGTGACCACGTCGGGACGAAGATCCGGCTCGTGCTGAAAGGCGAACCAGCGTCCGGTGCGGGCGATTCCGGTCTGGATCTCGTCGAGGATCAACAGCGCCTGGTGCTGATCGCACAATTGTCGAAGCGCGCCCAGGTACCCCGACCCGGGTACGCGCACACCGCCTTCGCCCTGGATGGGTTCGACCAGGACGGCAACGATGTCCGGATGGTCGGCGAAGGCCTGGGCGGCGGCCTGGGCGTCGTCGTAGGGGACCCGAACAAAGCCCGGAACCAGCGGCCCGAACCCGTCCTGGATGGCCGCATTGCCCGAGGCGCTGAGGGCGGCCAGGGTGCGGCCGTGAAAGCTGTCGCTGGCGACCAGGACCGCCGGCTGGTCGATGGCGCGCGCGTGGGCGTGGCGGCGGGCCAGCTTCAGGGCGCATTCGATGGCCTCGGCGCCGGAGTTGGCCAGAAAGACCCGCTCCAGCCCGCTCAGTTCCCACAGGCGTTCGGCCAGTGCTTCCTGCTCGCGCAAGTGGACGATGTTGGCGGTGTGGATCAGGGTGGCGGCCTGGTCGGCGATGACGCCGGCGATGCGCGGATGGGCGTGGCCCAGACTGCACACGGCAATTCCGCTCAAGGCGTCGAGGTAGCGCCGGCCCTGGTCATCGAACAACCAGGCCCCGTCGCCCCGAACCAGGGTCACGGGCATGCGTGCGTAGGTGTTGAACAGGTGCGACATGGCAATCTGCCGGACGGTGCCAGTTCGCTATTGTAGGGGGATCACGGGGCCGGCGGCGCCGGCCCGTGATGCAGATCGGTCGCCGTTCAGCTCAGGCGCGCGGCGACGTTGTCCCAGTTGACCAGCTGCCAGAAGGCCTCCAGGTACTTCGGCCGGGCGTTGCGGTAGTCGACGTAGTAGGCGTGCTCCCACACGTCGCAGGTCAACAGCGGCTTGGCCTCGCCGGTCAGCGGCGTTTCGGCGTCGTCGGTGTTGACGATGGCCAGTTTGCCGTCCGGGTTCTGAACCAGCCAGGTCCAGCCGGACCCGAAATTCCCGACCGCGGATTCGTTGAACTTCTCGACGAACTGGTCGAACGAACCGAAGTCGCGCTGGATCAGGTCCGCCAGCGTGCCGGTGGGCGTGCCACCGCCGTTGGGCGACAGGCACTCCCAGTAAAAGCTGTGGTTCCAGACCTGGGCGGCGTTGTTGAACAGGCCGCCGCTGGAGTTGCGGATGATGTCTTCCAGCGACTTGTCGGCCATGTCGGTGCCTTCGACCAGGCCATTGAGCTTGTCGACGTAGGTCTTGTGGTGTTTGCCGTAGTGGTATTCCAGAGTTTCGGCGGAGATGTGCGGCTCCAGCGCGTTTTTGGCGTAGGGCAGCTCGGGCAGGGAAAAAGCCATGGTGTTCTCCTCTTTCGAATGGGTTGAACGCGTTCCGTCGCAATCGCTCAGGATCCAACGGCAGATTTGGGGACTGTTTCAGTACGCTTTCAAGATACCAGCAACTCGTCAATGCCGTGCCGGATTCATTCCAGATCCTGCAGGTGGCGCCAGCGGTTGACGATGGTGCAAAACAAGCTGGCGGTGCGCTCGGTATCGTAGGCGGCCGAATGGGCGCGGTTCTTGTCCCATTCCAGGCCCGCGGCCGCCACGGCGCGGGCCAGCACGGTCTGGCCGTAGGCGAGGCCGCCCAGGGTCGCGGTGTCGAAACAGCTGAACGGGTGAAAGGGGTTGCGTTTGTAGCCGACCCGGGCGATGACCGCGTTGAGAAAGCCCAGGTCGAAATGGGCGTTGTGGCCGACCAGGACGGCGCGCTTGCACCCGGTATCGCGCAATTCCTGGCGAATCGGCTGGAGCAGCGAGCGCAGCGCCGTGGCCTCGTCCACCGCCGGGCGCAGCGGATGATCGGGGCGAATGCCGTTGAACTCCAGGGCCGCTTCCTCGATGTTGGCGCCCGGGAACGGCTCGATGTGGTGCATCTGGACCTCGGCCGGATGCAGCCAGCCGGCGTCGTCCATCTGGATCACGCACACCGCCAGCTCCAGCAGCGCGTCGCTGGCGGCATGGAAGCCGCCGGTTTCGACGTCCACGACGACCGGCAGGAAGCCTCGAAAACGTTGGGCGATGGGCATCATCAGTGCGAATCGGCTGGGAGCGGTAAGATTACGACTCCCATGGTAAAGGCTTGTGCGCATGAGCGGTGATCGAAGAGGCGTTTTCCGGTTCGTCCTGGTGCCGGGGCTGGCCCTGGCCTGGCTGCTGCTGGCCCCGGCCCAGGCCCAGGTCCTGTGGTCGGTGGAAGGCCCGGATGGCCAGCAGAACTGGCTGCTGGGAACGGTCCACAGCGAAGACGCGCGCCTGCTGGATTTCCCTGCGGAAGTCCTGACGGCGCTGGAGCGCTCAAATCGTCTGGCCCTGGAACTGGTTCCCGACGCGGGCGTGCTCGAGCAGCTCAACCAGGCCATGCACTACGCCCGGCCGCGGCTGCACGAAGTGCTCGAGGACGACCTGTACGACCAGCTGGTTGCGATTCTGGAAGCGCACTACGGCATGGGCGAGCCGGCGGTCCGGCGCCTGCGACCCTGGGCCGCGGCCATGACGATCTCGGTTCCGCCGCCCCAGACCGGGCTGTTCATGGACCTGGCCCTGGCCGTTCGCGCGCGCAGCCTCGGCCTGGACGTGGTTGCCCTGGAGCGCGTGGACGAGCAGCTGGAGTTCCTGGCCGGCATGCCGAAGGCCATGCAGCTGGATCTCCTGCGTCAGGCCCTGGCCGATCACGGTCGCCAGAGTGAACTGTTCGAGCAGCTGGTCACGACCTACCTGGACGGTGATCTCGACGCCCTGGAATCCGTGGCCGGGGAGCAGATGGCGGAGCTGGATCCGGCGCTGCGCGAGCACTTCGAGCAAATCGGCATGATCCGGCGCAACCACACCATGGTCGAGCGGGCCCTGGACTGGCTGGAAGAGGGGGGTCTGGTCATTGCCGTCGGCGCGCTGCACCTGCCCGGCGGGGAAGGGCTGATCGCGTTGTTGCGAGGACGTGGATTCCTGGTCGAGCCGGTGCGCCCGCCTTACGCCCCTGTGCCCTGAAGCCTGGCTTTCCGACCCGTCCAGCGGCACAGGTCCACCACCGGGCACTCGGCGCACAGCGGCGAGCGAGCCCGGCACGTGTAGCGCCCGTGCAGGATCAGCCAGTGATGGGCGTCGAGCAGGTAGTCGGCGGGAACCCGCTTGAGCAGGGCTTTTTCCACGGCCAGCGGGGTCTTGCCCGGGGCCAGGCCGGTGCGGTTGGAGACCCGAAAGATATGGGTGTCGACCGCCATGGTGGGCTGGCCGAATGCGGTGTTGAGGACCACGTTCGCGGTCTTGCGGCCCACGCCGGGCAGGGCTTCCAGGGCTGCGCGCGTCTGCGGGACCTCGCCGCCGTGCTGCTCGAGCAGAATGCGGCAGGTGGCGATCACGTTCTTCGCCTTGCTGTTGAACAGGCCGATGGTCCGGATGTGTTCCTTGAGCCCGTCCTCACCCAGGGCCAGGATCGCAGCCGGCGTATTGGCGACCGGGAACAGCCGCGCTGTGGCCTTGTTGACCCCGACGTCGGTGGCCTGGGCCGACAGGGTGACCGCCACCAGCAGCTCGAAGGGGGTGGAATAGCGCAGTTCGGTGCGGGGGCTGGGGTTGATCTCGGCCAGACGGCGGAAAACCTCCAGCCGGTCTGCGGCGTTCATCGCGGGCATGGGCGCGGAGCAGGCAGGGGTTGGGACGGGCCAAAAGCATACCATCGGCCTTCCTCGGTATACTGGATCTTGAGCCCGTCACACCCGGCCCTCGGGGAAGTCAGCATCATGCACAGCGATCTGGTCGAGGCGCTTCGCGAGCCCGCGCGTTACCCCCACCCGGTCGACCAGGTGCGGCTGCTCGAAACGCATATTTCCTGGGTGTTGCTGGCCGGCGACTGGGTCTACAAGATCAAGAAACCGGTCGATTTCGGGTTTCTGGATTTCTCCACGCTGGCCCTCCGCGAGCATTTCTGTCACGAAGAGCTGCGCCTGAACCGGCGCCATGCCGCGGACTTGTACGACGCCGTGGTGCCCATCACCGGCTCGCCCGAAGACCCCGTGCTGGGCGGGAGCGGCGAGCCGGTGGAGTTTGCCGTTCGCATGCACCGCTTTGACGAAGACAGCCGGTTCGATCAGCTTCTGGCCGCCGGTCGGCTGGAACCGGAGCGCATGGACGAGCTGGCCGCCGAACTGGCCGCTCTGCACGCCCGGGCCGATCACGCCGACCCGGCCGGCGAGTTCGGAACGCCGGCCCAGGTGGTCGCACCCATGCGCGATAACTTCCACACCCTGCTGGACTGCGTTGAGTCTCCCGCGCGCAGACGACGGCTGCAGGAACTCCGCCAGTGGACCGAGACGCAGTTCGATCGCCTTTCCGGCCGCCTGCAGGAGCGGCTGGAGCGCGGATTCGTGCGCGAATGCCACGGCGATGTCCATCTCGGCAACGTGGCCCTGCTGCGCGGGCGCACCTTGTTGTTCGACTGCCTGGAATTCAGCCCCGAGCTGCGCTGGACCGACGTCATGGCCGATCTGGCGTTTGCCGTCATGGACCTGCGCGACCGCGGCGCGGAGCGTTTGAGCTGGCGCTTGCTCGATCGCTACCTGGCAAGAACCGGGGACTACGAGGGTCTGGAACTGCTGGCGTTCTACACCGTCTACCGGGCCATGGTCCGGGCCAAGGTGGCCGCCCTCAGCCTGGCCGACGCGGCCGATGACGTGCAGCGAGCGCGCCTGGCCGGGGATGTGGACAATTATCTGGCCCTGGCCGGTTCGATCGCCTCCACCCGGCGGCCCGCGCTGATTCTGACCTGCGGCGTGTCCGGCAGCGGCAAGTCCTGGTTGAGCGAACGTCTCGTCGAACGGGCCGGACTGGTCCGCCTGCGTTCCGACGTCGAGCGCAAGCGCCTCCACGGACTGGCCGAGCACGAGTCCAGTGACTCCGGTCTGGGCCGGGGCCTGTACTCGGCCGAGGCCACCGCAAGCACCTATGCCCGCCTGGCCAAGCTGGCCGCGGGTATCGTTGGGGCGGGTTATCCGGCGCTGGTCGACGCCACGTTTCTGGAGCGTGAGCGGCGAGCGCATTTTGCCGATCTGGCCAAAGAGCTCGAGGTGCCGTTCGGGATCCTCGCCTGCCAGGCCGAAGTCGAGGTGCTGGAAGAACGGATCCGGGCCCGGGATGCGCTGGGCAACGATGCCTCGGAGGCCGATCGGTCGGTGCTGGCCCGGCAGCTCGAGACGGTCGAGCCGTGCGCGCCCGGCGAGGGAAACGTGTTGCCAATCGATACCGGCGTGCCCGATGCGGTCGATCGCGCCGGCGGCTGGGTCGAGGGGCTGATTTCAGGGCGCTGATTTCAGGGCGATGATGCGGCCGGCTGACCGGCCGGCCGGCGCGCGGGTCGGGCGATGAGGTACTGGCGCAGGGCCACCATCAGGCCAAGGCCGATGAACGCGCCGGGCGGCAGCAGGGCCAGGAGCAGGCCGTAGCCTTCCGGCAACAGGCGCAGGCTCAACCCGGCCGCCCATTCCCCCAGCAGCAGCTCGGCGCCGGCAAAGATCGTGCCCTGGCCGATGATTTCGCGCCCGGCTCCGAGCGCGAGCAGGACGAGACCGAAGCCGACGCCCTGGGCCAGGCCGTCGTGCAGTGAAGGAAGCAGGCGCTGGCGCGAAGCGAAGGCCTCGGCCCGGGCCAGGATGGTGCAGTTGGTCACGATCAGCGGTACGAAGATGCCAAGCGTGCGGCTGAGGTCGTGCAGCCAGGCCTGCAGACTCAGATCGACCACCGTCACCAGCGTGGCGATGACCAGGACGAAGGCCGGAATGCGGATTTCCGGCACCAGGCGGGTGCGCAGCACGGACACGGCCAGGTTCGAGCCGACCAGGACGAACAGGGTGGCCACGGCCAGGCCCAGGCCGTTGACGGCGGTGTTGGTGACCGCCAGCAGCGGGCACAGGCCGAGCAGCTGGACCAGCCCCGGGTTGTTGTGCCAAAGACCCTGGCCCCAGATTTGTCGGTGAGCGTCAAGCATGCGGTCGTTGCGATTCCGGAAAAAAGCGACGCCTGGATTCTAGCAGTCGGCGCGCAGTCGACCCGTTCGGCGTCGATGCAGCCCATGGCCGCCGAGCGGCCGGATACACTATGGGTCCGGGACATGAATCGGGTTGACAAAGGGTTTCTGGGGCATGCGCATTGGCACCACACTGACCAACTACATCATCGAAAACCAGCGCGACGTTCAGGGCGCGACCGGGGAGTTCACCGGCCTGCTCAACGACATCGTCGTGGCCTGCAAGAAAATCGCCGACGTGGTCAACAAGGGCGACCTGGTCAACGTCCTGGGCAGCGCGGAATCCGAGAACGTCCAGGGCGAAACCCAGAAAAAGCTCGACGTGATCTCCAACGAGCTGATGATCGATGCCCTGCAGCACAACGGCCACATCGCCGGCCTGGCCTCGGAAGAAATGGAAGCGTTCTTTTCCGTGCCGCTGCACAAACCGAGCGGCAACTACCTGCTGCTGGTCGACCCGCTGGACGGTTCCTCGAACATTGACGTCAATGTCTCGGTCGGCACGATTTTTTCGATCCTGCGCGCGCCGGAAGGCAGGCGCGCGATCGAACTGGCCGATTTTCTTCGCCCCGGCGCCGAGCAGGTTGCCGCCGGCTACTGCCTGTACGGCCCTTCGTCGCTGCTGGTGCTGACCACCGGCAACGGCGTCAGCATGTTTACCCTGGACCGTGACATCGGCGAGTTCCTGCTGACCCGCGAGGGGGTTCGGATCCCCGAAGAAACGCGTGAATTCGCGATCAACGCCTCCAACCAGCGCTTCTGGGAGGCGCCGGTGCAGCGCTTCATCCAGGAATGTCTGCAGGGCAGCGAAGGCCCGTTCGGCAAGGATTTCAACATGCGCTGGGTGGCTTCCATGGTCGCCGAGGTCCATCGCATCCTCACCCGGGGCGGGGTGTTTCTGTACCCCTCGGATCGCCGCCTGGCCGCGGCCGGCAAGAACGGCAAGCTGCGCCTGCTCTACGAAGCCAACCCCATGGCCCTGATCGTGGAACAGGCCGGCGGGGCGGCCAGCACCGGCCTGGAGCGCATTCTCGACCTTCAGCCCGAAGAGCTGCATCAGCGCGTCCCGGTCATCCTCGGCTCGCGCGTGGAGGTCGAACGCCTGGTGGCCTATCACGCCGAGGTGGGCTGAGGGGTTTTCCAGGTTTTCAGGGTTGCCCGGGCGTTGGCGATGGCCCTATTCCGAAGGCGCCCGCCACAGGTCCCGGGTCTCGTCGTCCGCTTCCAGAAGCACCCGGCGGACCGCATCGACGACCGCATCGGTCGTGACCGTGGCGCTGGTCAGGGTGTCGAAGGCGCCGCCGCGGCGGTCCGAGGCCCAGCGCCGGGGCGGGGGGTCGTCCAGGGAGCGGCCGGCGAACTGGCGGATCCAGTCGCTGCGCTCGATCTCGATGCGGTCGCCCAGGCCCGGGGTTTCACGATGGCGCAGCACGCGTACGCCCTGGACGGTTCCGTCCGGCTCCAGCGCCACCAGCAGGCGGATGTCGCCGGAATAACCGCGCCCCGTCGTCACGTCGAAAATCAGCGCAACCGGCTCGTCGCCGCGGCGCGCTCGATGGATCACCGCCGGCTCCTCGAAGCCGCCGATGCGCTGCTCGATGCGGTCGAAGAGCGGATCGTTGTCGAACCGCGCAGCGGGCACCAGTTCGGTCAAAGTCGCCAGGGCCCGGCGCTGCTCGGCCGAAGCAATGCGCTCGCGGGTCAGGCGGTCGATGCCGCTCAACAACACGGCCGCGACCAGCCCGAGCAGGGTCAGCGAGAGCGCGGCCCGGAACCGTCGACTGCCCATCATCGCGCCACCCCGTAGACCCGCGGCTGGGTGTAGCGGTCGATCAGCGGGACGAACATGTTCATCAGCAGCACGGCGAAGGCCACCCCGTCGGGAAACCCGCCCCAGTGCCGGATCGCCAGGGTGATCAGGGCCACGCCGGTGCCGAAGATCAGGCGCCCGCGCGGCGTGGCGCTGCCGGAGACCGGATCGGTCACGATGAAGAACGCGGCCAGCATCAGGCTGCCGGCGAACAGCTGCAGGCTGGGCGAGGGATGCACGTCCAGGCCGCTCAGCCAGACCACGCCGCTGACGATCAGCGTGGTCAGGATCACGCCCATCGGCGCCTGCCAGCGAATCACGCCCCGAGACCACAGCCAAAGGCCGCCGGCCAGGTAGCCCAGCACGATCCAGTCCCAGCCCTGGGCGCCGAAGCGGCTGAACACCGGGTCTTGCTGTATCTCGGGAATGCGCAGCCCCTCGATGGTGCCGCTGCGCAGCAGGTCCAGCGGCGTGGCGCGGGTGATGGCGTCCCAGTCCAGGTGGGCGGTCTGCCCGGTCAACACCGCCCGGGCGGTGTCCCAGACGCCGGGCAGGCCGGGGCTCAGCGACCGCGGCGCCAGCCACTGGCTGAGCTCGATGGGAAAGGCGATGATGACCGCCGCCACGCCGACCATGGTCGGGTTGAACAGGTTGAAGCCCAGGCCTCCGTAGAGCTGCTTGGCAATCACCACGGCAAACAGCATGCCGGTGGCGGCAACCCACCACGGCGCCAGCGGCGGCATGCACAGGGCGAACAGGACAGCGGTGACGACCACGCTGTAGTCGGTCAGGAACGGCCGCACCGGGCGCTGTCGGAGCCGCAGCATCAGCCACTCCAACAGCAGGGCAAAGCCCACCGCCAGGCCGATCTGGAAGAAGATGCCCAGGCCGAAGACCAGCCAGTGGGCCAGAATCCCGGGCAGCAGCGCGTACAGCACCTGGCGCATGACGCGATCGACGCGGTTGGTGGGCGTCCGGTGCGGGGCGCCGGCGGTGGAAAACTGCATGATGCGGCCTCAGTCCCCCGTGCGCTTTTTGGCCTTGGCGCGAGCAATGGCCGCCTGGATCTCGTCCTGGGCGACCTCGGTCTTTTGCAGGCGCTCGGCGCGCGCTCGACGTCGAGCCTTGCGTTCGGCCTGCTGCCGGGTCAGGCGCTGCTCGCGCGCTTCAAAGCGGCGCCGGGCCAGCGCGGCGCGGCGGTGGTCCAGGTCGCTCAGGCGCAGGCGCGCCTTGCCGTGGCGATAGTAGTCGACCAGCGGGATGTGGCTGGGACAAACGTCCGCACAGCAGCCGCACTCGATGCACTCCAGCAGGGACAGCTCGCGCGCCTGTTCGTGACGGTCGGCGGCCAGCGCCCGGAACAGCAGCTGCGGCATCAGGCTGGCCGGGCAGGCGGCCACGCAGTCACCGCAGTTGATGCAGGGCATGGGTTCCGGTCCGGGCGCCAGTTCCCGGTCGGTGAGCGCCAGCACGCAGTGGCTGCCCTTGGTCACGATCACTTCATCGCTGGCCAGGGCCGTGCCCGACATCGGGCCGCCGAGGACCAGGCGGGTGACCTCCTCACGATAGCCGCCGGCGGCGGCGATCAAGTGGGCGATCGGCGTGCCCACCGCCGCGCGCAGATTGCACGGGCGCTGGACGCCGGGCCCGGTAACGGTGACGATGCGCTCGGTCAGCGGTCGGCCGTGTTCCACCGCGTCGCAGGCCGCGGCGGCGGTGGCCACGTTGTGGCACAGCAGTCCGATGTCCTGCGGCAGGCCGTTGCTGGGCACCTGCAGCCCGGTCAGCGTTTCAATCAGCTGGCGCTCGCCGCCCTGCGGGTAGACGGCCGGCACTTCGACGATTGCCATCGCCGGGCCGGAGTCCTGCTCGGCGACGGCTTTTCCCAGGGTGGCCGCAAGCCCTTCCATATCGTCTTCCAGCGCGATGATCACCCGCTCGGCGGCCACGGCGGCGGCCAGGATCCGGCCGCCGCGGATCACCGCCTCGGGCCGGCTGCGCATCAGGGTCTCGTCGCAGGAAATCCAGGGCTCGCATTCGGCGCCGTTGAGGATGAGGGTGTGGATGGCGCCCCAGGGGCCGCGCAGCTTGGCCGCGGTCGGAAACATCGCGCCGCCGAGGCCCACCAGGCCCATGGCGTGCAGATGATCGACGATCTCGGCGGGTCGGCGCTGGGCCCAGTCGCTCAAGGGGATCGGCGCCACCCATTCATCGCGCCCGTCGGCAAGGATCTCGATGCAGCGCCGCCGACTGCCGGGCGGATGACTGGCCGGCCGCTCGCACAGGCCTGCCACGGTGCCGGAGCAGGGCGCATGGGCCGGCACCTCGAAATCATCGTCGGACGCGGTCAGCGCCTGTCCGGCCAGCACCCGGTCACCGGGCGCGACCAGCAGCTCTCCGGCCTGCCCCTGGTGCTGGCCGATCGGCACGTAGACCCGCTCCGCGAGGCCGGCCGAGGCCAGCGGAACTTCCAGTGATACCGCTTTGTGCGGGGCCAGCACCAGGCCGCCGTGAAAGTCGTGCAGCCGAATGGCGGGATTTTCCTGGCTCATGCCGTGCGGATCCGAACGGGAACGGGAATCGGAACGGGCTTGGGTGGTACGTAGGGCTGGGGCCGCGCGACCAGGTCGATGCAGTCGACGGGGCAGGGCGGCAGGCACAGTTCGCAGCCGGTGCACTCGCTCTCGATCACCGTGTGCATCAGTTTCGGAGCCCCGATGATGGCATCGACCGGACAGGCCTGGATGCACAGCGTGCAGCCGATGCAGCGCTCCTCGTCGATCAGCGCCACGATCGGCGGCTTGTGCTCGCCGCGCGCGGCATCCAGCGGCTTGGGCTCCACACCCAGGAGGTCGGCCAGCGCGCGCACGCCTTCCTCGCCCCCGGGCGGGCACTGGTTGATATCGGCCTGGCCGTCGGCAATGGCCTGGGCATAGGGCCGACAGCCCGGATACCCGCACTGCGCGCACTGGGTCTGCGGCAGCACCGCGTTGATCTGCTCGGTCAGCGAGGTTTCATCGGGGGTCAGCCGCTTGCCGGCCCAGAGCAGGCCGGCACCGAGGAGCATCACCAGTGCGGTCAGTACGGAGATGGCGATCAGCATGGACACAGTTTAGGCGTTCTGTTAATGAGGGTGTTTTTTCTTCCCTCGAATTTCGGGACAGGCACTAAATGAGACGGCCATCGGATGCAGGGCGTCAGGCGGTCTCCGCCTTGGTTTCCCGATAATGTTTTGACCTGCTTAAGCGAGTTTTCCGTTTCAATGTTTGCTCTTCCGGCTGGTCACCAATCGTTACGGTCGAGGTTCCATCCCGCTCACTACAAACAGGAGCGTGCGGGACTGGAGCGAACTGCTGGCCGGAGACGAAGCCCTGACCACCGCGATCTGGAGCAGACGCTCGGCGCGATCAATCTCGGGCCGGTGCGGACGGGCGCAGCAGGATCCGGCCGGTTGGTTGGATCAGGGCCGGGTCAACGGGAATCTCGAAGCGTTCGCCCTGGATCAGCGCTGCGGTGAGATTGTCGTAGAAGGGCGACCGGAAGTGTCCGGACTGGCCACCGGCCATCGCGAAGCGGGCGCGTTCCAGGTCGCCAAGGTCATACACGGCCTGGAGGCTGGAGTTGAAGATTGCGCGATGGAAGACCGGCGCGGTGGCGGCGTCGATGTCGTTGGTGAACAGGGATTCCGGACCGCCGGGGAACGGGGTCAGGCGCGAAAACCAGCCGTCGAGCAGCGGTAATCCGGCAAAACCCAGATGCGGCATGTGGAGGCGCCCGGCAGCCGCCCAGCGCCAGTCACTCAGGTCCGCACCCAGGCCCTGTTCCAGTGCCATGCGGGCCTGATTCAGGGTCAGGGCCAAGAGTGCCGCGCAGTCGCGCGGATCGTCGGATTCGGCCTGGCACCACTCGGGTCGCTCTCCGTTCAGAGCGGCCTCGATGTTGCCGTAGTGGAGACTGCGGTTGGTCGGCAAGCGAGGACCGATACGCGGCTCGACGATGGCCCGCACCAGCATCTCGTACCAGGTCAGGAACACCGTCGGCGCCGATGATTCCGGGTCGAAGCGGAAATCCCAGTTTGCCAGCAGATCCACCAGCGCCTGGTCAGCCGGATCGGCAGCCTCGACCGCCAGAAGCAGCGGCACCAGGCGTCGGGCGACCGCCGACAGGCGGTCGTTCTGCATCGCCTGGAAGCTGTCGAGGTCGTGGGCCGGCCGCTGGTCGAGTAATTCATGGATGCGCCAGGCGCGGTCGGCCGGTGCCCAGCTGTCACTGAGGTAGTGCGGGTATTCGTCGCCGACAATGCGCTGATTGGCGGTGACGATACGACCGGGAACCGGGTCGATCAGACGCGGATTGGCCTCGGCTGGCAAGTAGCGGCGCGCATTGCCGTCTTCTGGCCAGAATCCCACCGTCGTGGCATGTTCGACGGGTCGATCAGGGATGCGGGCGGCGGCCAGGTAGCCGATCCGGCCTTCGATATCGGCGATCGAGAAGTTCAGGGGCGGACCGCTGAACGCGCTCAGCGCGTCAATGGCGTCGGCGACGCTTTTGGCCCGGTTGAGTCGCAGGATGGCGGCGATCGAGGTGTCTTGGTCGAGCCCATGGAAACGGAATTCAGCTTCAGCCTGCGCCAGGTCAGTGAGCGGACTGGAGAGCAGCCGGCGCGGCAGCATGAGGCCATCAGGCGTCACTTGTACCACCTCGGTCTGGTCGCGACCAAAGCGCACGCGAATCTGTTCGGAGCGGGTTTCGAATGCCTGCCAGGGTTCGCCAGGCCCGCGCCGGAAGCGGCCCTCGTCATCCGGATGGGTTTCGATCAAGGCGATGTCGTTGACGTCGATCATGGCGTTGGTCACGCCCCAGGCAATGCGACCGTTGTGGCCGATGCCAACGCCGGGTATCCCAGGCAGGCCGGCGCCGACCACGCTCTGCCCATCGACCGATGAATGGACCAGGTACCAGAGGTTGGGCAGGGTCGCCGGCAACTGCGGGTCGTTGGCCAGCAGCGGCAGGCCGCTGGCCGTATGCGCACCGGAAACCAGCCAGCTGTTGGAGAACCCGCGCTCCTTGCCCGGCAAGGCCGGCTGAAGGGAAGTGTCGTCAACAGGCGGGATGATGGTCGGCACCGGCTGATTGCTGGTATTGATCATGTCGAGCGCATCGACGTGCTCGGCCAGCAGCGCGTAACGTGCGCTTGCGGGCTCCTGGCCGTAGCCGGACAGCACCTGGTGGACGCCGCGATAGACAATGAAGCTGTCTTCCGGCCGCCACCGCTCGGGCCGGACATGGAGAATGACCATCTCCGGCGGTCTTTTGAATTCAGGACTTTCCAGCCATGCGTTGACCCCCGCGGCGTAGACTTCGAGCAGCTCGCGCTCGTCGGCAGGGAACTGCGCCCACAAACGCTCGGCCATTTCCGAGTGACCCAGGATGCGACTGACCCGGTCACTGTGCAGTGCCAGCGGGCCCATCCACTCCGACAGGCGTCCGGACAAGGTCTGGCGATTGAGCGCCATCTGCCACAGGCGATCCTGGGCATGCACGAAGCCTTGGGCGAACAAGGCGTCGCGCTCGCTGGAGGCAAACAGGTGCGGCACGCCGTTGCCATCGCGCAGGATTTCCACCGGGCCGTCGAGCCCGGTCACCTCGAAACTGCCGTCCCAGTCCGGCACCCCGCCGTGGGCGCGCCAGAGCGTCAGGCCGATGTAGCCGGACAATGCCATCCCAATGACCAACGCCAGGATCATGGTCCAGAGCAGCACTCGCTTGATCATGCGCCTCAGTCTCCCCACGCAGTCCTCGGTGGCCGGGTTGGTGCTGCCGAAGTAAGTCTTATAGACCAGGCGCGCCGCTCGATCAAGTAGTGCCGGACACCCATGATCTGCCGTATCCTCCGTGTCCGCGGATTGGCCCGGATCAGTGCGCGCGGCTTCATCAGCGGTGTCGCCCTCGGGGAGGATGCAGCCACGCTCTCAGCCGACCCTGTATCGTGACCGCTACAAGCTGTTTGGCCTGTCGGTCGACGCAGCCTGGATTGTTGCTGTCCCGTTTATCTCCTCCTGTGTATCTCCGTCTATCCGACAACAGTTCCTGACGATGGCTATTGTCGAAGTGGAAGACATTTCCGACAGCAGTCCTGCAAAAAGTCATGGAACTGCTCTCGATACCGATGACCCTGAATGACCGAAGGGGTCAGTTGCCCTGCACCAATGCAAAAGCCAGCACGGCGAGCAGGGTGACCAGCACGAAAACCTCGACGGCCCGATAGATGTACTTGTAGAGTGGTTGATGTTTCATCCAGTCGGAAAGCCTTTTGGTATGGATAACCAGATGCTAGTGGCCCACAAGTGGTCTCTTAGACAATCTGGAAACGTTCGGAAAAAATACGTCGCCAGTTCACGCCATGTGAGCGCAGCACCGCTACAACCTGGTCCATCAGCGGCGACGGCCCGCAAGTCATGTACTGAACTGGCCCGTCGAGCCGGTCCAGGTAGCGCGACAGCAGGGCTTCGTCAATCAGTCCGCTCTCGCCTGGCCAGTCGTCGGGTGGGTCTTCGAGTACATGGATCACTTCCAGGTTCAACTCCTGCTCGAGTGTCTCCAGTTCCTTCGTAAAGGCCGCCTGCTCGAGCTCTGGATTGGCGTACAGAAGAATCACGCGTCGCCGGTCACCCGAACGCTGAAAAGTGCGCAGCATGCTCATCATCGGCGTGACGCCGATCCCGCCGGCAACCAGGAACAAGTTGACCTCCGGATCGGGGTCCGGAACGAACGATCCGAAGGGTCCCTCGATCCAGGCACAGGTTCCCGGCTTGACATCCTTTAATGACTTGGTGAAATCGCCGACTGCAGAGGCGCTGAAGCACAACTGGCGCGAATTGGCGGCACAGGCGATGGAGAACGGATGCTGTTGCAGGGCCAGCGGGGTATCACCCAGGGTGAACCAGGCGTACTGGCCCGGTTCGAAAATCAGTCCATCGTGACCGACCGGCTCCAGGTTAAGTGTCCAGGTCTCGCCACGCTCGGCTTTGACCGACGCTACTTTCCACGGCCGGCGGCGGGAGAGCAGCGGGCGAATCAGTCGGCTGTAAGCGACCAGACCAATCCCGCTGCCGACGAACACCAGCACCAGTGCCTGCTTCCAGAGTTCCCCAAGGTGGTGATCCACCATCAGCGCATGTCCCAGGCCCAGCGCCAGAATGACAACCACCAGAGCACCATGCAAAAGCCGCCACAGCTCGTAACTGAGGCCGAACAACGCCCGGAAATAGCTGC
>PWJA01000101.1 GCA_003560975.1 Gammaproteobacteria bacterium | reverse complement strand
GCAACCCTGCTGCTGATTCGCGGCGTCAGCGCAATCGAGAAGTTCTCGAAGTTTTTGATGCCGGTGCTGGTGCTGGTCATCATCGGCCTGGTCATCGCCGGGGTTCGCATGGACGGCTGGGCCGAGTCGCGTTCGTTCCTGTTTACGGCGGATTTTTCGCGCCTGTCCGACGGACGCCTGTGGTTTTTCGCCTTCGGCCAGGCCTTTTACACGCTGGCCATCGGCCAGGGTTACCTGATGACCTACGGCAGCTACATCCCGCGCCGCACCCACGTACCGCGGGCCTGCCTGGTCGTGGCGGCAACCGAGACCTCGATCGCCCTGCTGGCCGGGGCGATGATTTTTCCGTTCGTGTTCACCTACGGCTTCGATCCCGGCGCCGGCAGCCAGCTGGCCTTCGACACCCTGCCGCGCGTATTCGACGAAATGGCCGGAGGCGCCTGGGTGGCGATGGCGTTTTTCTTCCTGTTCTTCGCGGCCGCGTTCAGCTCGTGCCTGGCCGGCCTGAAGGTCATCATTGCCGCGACCGCCGAAGAGTTCGGCATGCGCGACCATCGCGCCGTCATCGCCGTCGGAGTCTTGATGCTGTTTCTCGGCCTGCCCTCGGCGCTGAGCTTCAGCCCGGTCGGTCTGGAGGTGATGGGCATGCCGTTTCTGGACTTTGTCGACCAGTTCGGGGGTACGAACGTGGTCGTGACCTCGGGCGTGCTCGGCGCGGGGCTGTTCTGCTGGTTGGTGCCGCGCCCGAAAATCGCCTATGCCCTTGGAGCGAAGAGCCGCTGGTGGGAGTGCCGGATCTTCATCGTCGGGCGCAGCCTGCCGTTTGTCGCCGCCGGATTCGCGATCTGGCAGCTGTGGGGATGACGACCGGGCGTCATTCCACCCGGGTCTCGAGGTTGATTCGCGACAAACCGCGCCGGCGGATCGAATCGAGCAGCGTGATGACCTCCTGGTAGGGCAGGGCGGCGTCGGCACGAATGCTCAGCAATGCCGGATCCGGCTCGGCGGCGAGCCGGTCAAGCAGCACGCCCAGCAGCTGAGACGAAACCGCCTCGTCGTCCCAGAAATAGTTGCCGTGATGATCGATGGCGATGACGTGGTAGCGCGTCGGCCGGTCCGGCTGGATCTGTTCGCTTTCCACCGGCAGATCGATGTCGATGGCCTGCTCGAGCAACGGGGTCGTGATCATGAAGATGATCAGCAGCGCGAACGCCATGTCGATCAGCGGGGTCACGTTGATCTCGGTCAGCGCGGAGAGCCGGTTCCGGCTTTGAAAGCGGCGGGCCATGATTCAGTACACCGGTCTGGTTGCTGGGGGCGGACGCATCAAAGAAAGCCGGCAGAGGCGGCCTGGGCCTCCATCTCGATTCGATCGGCAATCCAGCTGGCGAAGTTTTCCAGCTCGACGACGGCGATCCTGGACTTCTGCACCAGGTAGTTGTAGCCGAAGGCCGCCGGAATGGCGACCAGCAGCCCGGCGACGGTGGTCAACAGCGCCCCGGACACGCCCGGAGCCAGCGCCTGAAGGCTTGCGCTGCCGGTGCCGGCCATGGCCCCGAAGGCATCCATCACCCCCCACACGGTGCCCAGCAGGCCGAGAAACGGCGCGCCGGTGACGATCGAACCCAGCAGCACCATTTTTGACTCGTAGCGCACGGTCTGATTGGCCACCGCGCGCTGCATCGCGTTTTCGACATGGCCCATGCGCAGCGCGGCACGGTGGGTATCGGGGTCCCTCAGGTCGGCGCCGTAGTGGTAGAACGCCTCCAGCGCGTTCTGGACCAGTGCGCTATAGGGGCCCTCAGCGGGCAAGTCCGGGTCCAGGTCGAGCAGATTCCGCTGCCCGGCGAGCAGCTGTTCGTAGTGGCTGTTCCTGGCCTGGAGCTGGCGCAGATCGCGAAACTTGCCGACCATGATGGTCCAGGCGACCAGGCTCAAGAGGATCAGCACCGCAACGATGACCTGTCCGGCGGTGTTGGATAGGGCGAAATAGGCGACGACGCTGGTGCCGGGACCGGCAGCGGCAATGGCGGCGGGTGATGCAGGCTCCATGCTTGACTCGGAAAGGCAAGGCTCGTCCGGATCAGGATACCGCAATCGGCATGCCTGCCGAATGGTTGGCCGCTGCAATCGATGACGAAATCCAGGAACTGCCCAGGGACATCGGAGAGCCAAGGCGCGATTTGTCGGAGAGCCATCGGAGTTGCCTGGAAGCGCTGGCCAAAGTCCCGGTCGAAAACGCGCGATCAGCGCATGATCACTTCGTGCTCGGGGCCTCCCGGGCGGGCGTCGGAGCGGCCCGGGCCAGGTGCCGACCGACCATGGGAATGGTCAGCATGGTGCTGGCCGCCGCCATGAGGATCATTGCCGTGAAGATCTCGGCCGAAATGATGTGCTGGTCGAGCAGGATGTTGGCGAAGATGATCAGGATCAGCGCCTTGGTCTGCAGCAACCAGCCGACCACGCGGGCCTCGCCGGCTTCCCAGCCCAGCAGGCGGCCGGCCAGGTGAACCCCCAGAAGCTTGCCCGAGACCGCCGCCAGCAGCAGGGCGGCAGCGACCAGCAGCACCGCCGCGCTGCCCATTTCCCATTCGGTGCGCAGGCCCGTGGACAGGAAGAAGACCGGCATCATGATCAGCAGCAGGACGTGGCGCAGGCGGTCCAGGCGCTTCTCGCCCAGCCAGCGGCTTTCCATCACCGCGCCGGCCAGGAATGCGCCGACCATGGAGTGAAGTCCGGCCCAGTCGGCCGCCAGCGCACAGGCGGCCAGCCAGATCAGGGCGATGAACCAGCGGTCCGACTCCGGCAGGCGCGGCAGGCCCCGACGTAGCGCCACCGCGGCGGTCACGAAAAGACTGACGAACACGAGCTGTTTGCCCAGGCGCTCGAAGTCGATCAGAATCAGGGCCAGCACGGCCCAGATGGCGATGTCGTCCAGGCTGGCGTAGCGCAGCACGCGCTGGCCCAGCGGACGGCGCAGAATGTCCAGTTTCTCCATGAACAGCATCAGGATTGGAAGGGCGGTGACCGCGCAGGCCATGCCGATCGCGGCCACGAACTGCCAGGGTAGCGCGGCGCTGCCCATCCAGGCCGGGTCATGCCAGAGGGCGAGGCTGCCGACGATGGCACCCAACAGCAGCGGGGTGAGCAGGGCCAGGGAGGCCGTCACCGCACTGTCGCGCCGGTTGGCCCAGGCCTGCGACAAGTCCAGCTCCAGCCCGGCCACCCAGACGAACAGGATGACGCCCCAGGTGGCGATGCCGCCCAGCATCAGGGTGACCTCGGGCGTGAAGACGGCCTGGTAGGCGGTCGGGAAAGCGGCCCCGAGCAACCCCGGGCCCAGCGCAATCCCGGTGAGAATCTGGACCACCACCAGCGGCGCCCAGCGTTCCGTGCGTCCCAGGCGCCAGATCAGGTAGGGCAGGGCCAGGATGATGATCATGGCCAGCAGCATTTTTTCGGTGACGGTCACGAGGTGGGTGGCTTCGGCCGGGAGGGATGGGTGCTGGCTTCCGGACGCATCAGGCGCGGTTGTTCAGAGTCTGGCAGCTGCGCGCCAGTTGAGCAATCCTCGGCCAGTCGCCGGCAACGACGGCGTCTTGCGGCGCCATCCACGATCCGCCGACCGCGATGACATTGGGCAGGGCCAGGTACTTCGGCGCGTTGGCGATGGTGATGCCGCCGGTCGGGATGAAGCGAACGTTCGCGAACGGCCCGGCCCAGGCCTTGAGCAGCGCCGATCCGCCGGCCGGCTCGGCCGGGAAGAACTTGAATGTCTGATGGCCGTATTCGAGCCCGCGCATGATCTCCGAGGCCGTGGCCACGCCGGGCAGCAGCGCCAGCGAAGTCTGGGCCGCGGCCCGGTACAGCGCGTCGGTACAGCCCGGCGCGATGGCGAATCGTGCGCCGGCGGCGACCACGCGCCGCAGGTCTTCGGCATTGAGCACCGTGCCGGCACCGACGACCGCTGCCGGCACTTCGGCAACGATGCGCTCGATGGCCGAACAGGCCACCGGCGTTCGCAGCGTGATCTCGATGGTCGGCAGCCCGGCGTCGACCAGGGTGCGCGCCAGACCGACCGCCTGTTCGGCGGAGTCGATCCGAATGACCGGTACGACCGGGCAAGCGGTGAAATCGAGGTGGTTCATGGTGGGGTTCCATCGATGAACAAAGGCGGTTCCAGTTTCAGGGCGGCGCCCAGCAGACCCGGTTCCGGGTGGGTCACGACCTGGACCTTGACCGCCTCGAGATGGGCGGCAAAACGGCCCTTGTCGAGGAAGCGCTCGCGGAAGGCGCTCGATTTGAGAAACGGGATGAACCGCGGCACGATGCCCCCGGCGATCGCGACCGTGCGCGCGCCGTGGAACAGGGCGGCATCGCCGGCCACGCTGCCCAGAATGGCGCAGAAGCGCGCCAGCGTCGCTCGCGCAGCCCGATCCTCGCCGCTCAGCGCGGCGCCGAGAATCTCGGCGGGCGGGCGCAGGGCCGCATCGGGCGTGCTGCGCCTGGACGGTGGTCGGTCGGTCAGGGCGGCGTGGATCTCGGACAGCCCGCGCCCGCAAAGCGCACGTTCGATCGACGCGCGGCCGTGGCGTGTGGACAGCCAGTCGTGGATGTGCCGCTCCTCCGCGTCCAGTGCGGCGAAACTGACGTGCCCGCCCTCGGTCTCGATCACCTGCCATTGCCCGCTGGCGCCGCGTACCAGCAACGCAACACCCATGCCCGTGCCCGGCCCGATCACGCTGACCGGATCGGCCAGAGCCGGTCCCGGCTGGCCGTACAGAAGCTCCGATTCCGCCGGTGCAAGCGCGCTCACCCCCAGGGCGGCCGCCCCGAAGTCATTGAGGAGGATCAGTTCCTCCAGGCCCAGCGCTGCGGCCAGCTCGCGGCGGTTGAAGGCCCAGGCGCGATTGATCAGACGGATGTCGTCGCCGCGCGCCGGGCAGGCGACGGCCAGTGCCGCGCGCGCCGGCTGGACGGCTACTTGCGCGAGGTAGTTGCGGGCGGCCTGCTCCAGGCCGGCAAACTCCGCCGTGGGCAGCAGGCGGATATCGCGCAGAACAGGCCGTTCCATCCCCGGTTCGACCAGCGCGAAGCGGGCGTTGGTGCCGCCGATGTCGCCGACCAGTGATGGGGCGTTCATGTCAGCTCGTCGCCGCCTCGGTAAACAGGATGCTGGCACCCTGCTCGGCATCGCCGACCACGGCCCGGGCGCCGGCGAACAGCTCGCGTCCGCAACCGAAGCCGGCGGCCGCTCCCGGCCCGGTCCAGGCCGTCCGTTCGGCCAGGATGCTGTCGTCCAGGGGGACGTCCAGCAGGCCCTGCTCGGCGTCGATCACGACCTGGTCACCGTCGATCAGTCGGCCGATCACGCCCCCGGAGACCGCCTCGGGTACGACGTGGATGGCGGCCAGAACGCTGCCGGATGCCCCGGACATGCGCCCGTCGGTCAACAGCGCCACGCGCTGGCCACGGTCCTGCAGTACCTGCAGGGTGGGGGTGAGCTTGTGCAGTTCCGGCATGCCGTTGGCCCGCGGCCCCTGACCGCGAATGACGGCGATGAAGTCACCGCTCAATTCGTTCCTGGCAAAGGCCTCGAGCAGTTCATCCTGCGAATCGAACACGCGGGCCGGCGCCTCGATGCGGCGGTGGCCGGGATCGACCGCCGAGATCTTGACGATGGCCCGGCCGAGCCGTCCCCGCAGCAGGCGGATGCCGCCTTCGGGAAAGAACGGCTCGGCCACCGGCCGGACGATGTCGGTGTCCAGCGAGGCATCGACGGCCGGGCCCCAGCTCAGGCGCTCATTCTCCAGCACCGGTTCCCGAGCCTGGGCGTAGAGATCGCCGCCGTGCACGCAGCGGATGTCCGGGTGCAGCAGACCGGCTCCGAGCAGTTCGCGCATGACCAGTCCGAGCCCGCCGGCGGCCTGAAAATGGTTCACGTCGGCCTGGCCGTTCGGGTAGATCCGGGTCAGCAGCGGCGTCGCCCGGGAGATCGTGTCGAGGTCGTCCCAGTCGATGATCAGCCCGGCGGCCCGGGCGATGGCCACCAGGTGGATGGCGTGGTTGGTCGACCCGCCGGTGGCGGCCAGGCCGACCATGGCGTTGACCATGGCCTTTTCATCCACCGTCCGGCCGATCGGCGTGTAGTGCTCGCCGGCGGCGGTGATCTCGCAGGCCCGTTCGGCTGCGGCCAGGGTCAGGGCATCGCGCAGCGGAGTGTTGGGGTGGACGAAGGCCGCGCCGGGCAGGTGCAGGCCCATCACTTCCATCAGCATCTGGTTGGAATTGGCGGTGCCGTAGAAGGTGCAGGTGCCGGGGCCATGGTACGAGGCCGACTCGGCTTCCAGCAACTCCTCGCGGCTGGCCTTGCCTTCGGCGTGGAGCTTGCGGATGCGCGCTTTTTCGCGGTTGGGCAGGCCGGACGGCATGGGCCCGCCCGGGATCAGGATGACCGGCAGATGGCCGAAGGCCAGCGCACCGATCAGAAGTCCCGGCACGATCTTGTCGCATACCCCCAGCATGACCGCGGCATCGAAGGTGTTGTGCGAGAGGGCCACGGCGGTGGCCTGGGCGATCACGTCGCGCGAGAACAGCGACAGCTCCATGCCGGCCTGGCCCTGGGTCACCCCGTCGCACATCGCCGGCACGCCGCCGGCAAACTGGGCCGTGCAGCCCCTGGCCTGGGCTGCGAGCTTGATCAGGCCGGGAAATTTCTCCAGCGGCTGGTGGGCCGAGAGCATGTCGTTGTAGGCCGAAACGATGCCGATGTTGGGCCGCTGCAGGCCCCTGAGCACGGGCTTGTCGTCGCCCGAAGCGGCAAAGGCATGGGCCAGGTTGCCGCAGCTGATCCGGCTGCGTGCGGTGCCGCCGTCGCGCGCCTGGTCGATCCGGTCCAGGTAGGCCTGGCGCGTCTCGGCGCTGCGGCGGGCGATGCGTTTCGTGACTTTTTCGATGATGGGGTCAAGCATCGGTTTTTACGGACTCCAGAAAATTTCGAGTTTCTTGCCGGCCGCGCGCAGCAGGGCGGCAGCCGGAAGCCGGTGCGGATCGGCCTCGGCTCGTGCGGCCTGCTCCAACGCCTCGCGTTTGGCCTGGCCGGCGATGACCAGCATCAGGCTGCGCGTGGCCAGCAGTTTCGCCAGGGTCAGGGACACGCGGGCAAACGGCGCCTCCGGCGGCAGCGGATCGGGGACAACGACCAGGGCGTTGTCCGAGGCATGCGGGTCCAGTCCGGCCGGGAGCGCCGGGGAGTGCGGAAACAGCGAGGCGAAGTGGGCATCGTTGCCCATGCCGAGCACCACCACGTCGAACGGACCGGTCAGCGCGGCCAGGGTCTGATCGGCGTGGTCGACGTTTGCCGCGCCGCGGGCATCGTCGGGGACCAGGCTTGCCACGCGCAGGCCGGTCCCGGCAAAGCGCCGGCGAATCTGGTGGCCATTGCTGGCTTCGTGATCGGCCGGCACCCAGCGCTCGTCGGTGGCCACGGCGGTCACCCGCGTCCAGTCCAGTTCCATGCCGGCCAGACGGGCATAGATCGGCATCGGCGTGCTGCCGCCGGCCAGCGCGATCCAGGCTTCGCGACGGGCCTTCAGGGCCGCGCCGAGGCGCTCATGCAGACGCCGGCTCACGCCGTCGATCAGCGCGTCGCGATCGTCGAATTCGTTCCAGTTCAGCATCCCACCGCTCCGCGCTACTCGCGCCAGCTGTGGCCGTGGCGCTCGGTCAGGGCCACGGCCGAACTCGGGCCCCAGGTACCGGCGGGATAGCGCTTCGGCTGCATCCCGCTGGCCTGCCAGCCGGCAATGATCCGGTCGACCCAGTGCCAGGCGGCCTCCACTTCGTCGCGCCGCACGAACAGCGTACCGTTGCCCTCCAGGGCATCGAGGTACAGGCGCTCGTAGGCGCTGCGGTGGCGCTTGTCTTCGAAGGCATCGTGCAGGTCCAGGTCCAGCGACACCTGGCTGAGCTTGACCCCGTTGCGGTCCAGGCCCGGGGTCTTGTTCATCAGACTCAGGGCGATGCGCTCTTCGGGCTGGAGGCGGATGACCAGCGCATTCGGCTGCATCTGCGCGGCGGCCGACGGAAAGATCGAATGCGGCACGCGCTTGAGCTGCAGGTAGATCTCGGTCACGCGGCGCGGCATGCGTTTGCCGGTGCGCAGGTAGAACGGCACGCCGGACCAGCGCCAGTTGTCGATATGGGCGCGCAGGGCAACGAAGGTTTCGGTGTGCGAATCGTGGCCCACTTCGTCGCTGTAGCCGCGCACCGCTTCGCCGTCGATGGCCCCGGCGCTGTACTGTCCGGCCACGCTGTGCCCGGCTGCCTCTTGCTCGCCGATGGGCCGCAGCGACTGCACGACCTTGATCTTCTCATTGCGCACGGCCGAGGCGTCGAACTGCGACGGCGGTTCCATCGCGGTCAGGCATAGCAGCTGCAGGAGGTGGTTCTGGACCATGTCGCGCATGGCGCCGTAGTGATCGTAATAACTGGCCCGGCCTTCCACGCCCACGGTTTCGGCCACGGTGATCTGGACCTGCTCGATGTGCTGCGCGTTCCACAGCGGCTCGAGCAGCGCGTTGCCGAAACGCAGCGCCAGCAGGTTCTGGACACCGTCCTTGCCGAGGTAGTGATCGACCCGGTAGATCTGGTTTTCGGAAAAGACGCGGCCGGTACCGTCGTTGATTTCGCGCGAGCTGGGCAGATCATGTCCGATCGGCTTTTCCAGCATGACGCGGCAGTCTTCGTCGATCAGCCCGCTGCGTTCCAGCCCGTCACAGATGGCGGCGTACCAGCTCGGTGCGGTCGACAGGTGGTACAGAACGTGGCCGTCGCGCAAGCGCCGAACGGACGCGGCCAGACGCTCGAAGGCGCCGGCCTGGCCGAGATCGACGCTCAGGTATTCGATGCGCTCGAGCAGGCGGCCAACCACGGTTTCATCGACAGGATCGCCCCCGCGCAGCGACTGAGCCGCCTGCCGGCGGAATCCGTCGCTGTCGAACTCGCTGCGCGCGCAGCACAGGATGCGCAGTTTGTCCGGCAGCAGACCGTCGACCTCCAGCCCGAGCAGGGCCGGCAGCAGCATGCGCTGGGCCAGGTCGCCGGTGGCGCCGAAGATGACCAGCAGCCTGGCGGTGGCCGCACTCATCGAGCTTCCTCGGCGACCCGCGCCGGGGCGGACTGGAGGCCGGCCAGATACTCCTGATGAGTCGGCTGGCGCCGAACGTGGGCACCGATTCTGGATCGGGTTTCGGTCATCAGTTGCATCAGCTCGGAATCGGGCAGGTTGTTGACGAAGGGGTGATAGCCGGCCGGCTGGATGCCCTGTCCGGTCATGACCGCGACCCAGGACTGCTCGGCAAACAGTTCGTACTGGTCGCGGAAGACGCGCGCGTTGCTGCGAAACAACTCGATCTTGTGCTGGAGCGTGTCCGGAACGGTCATTTCGCGGCAGTCGACCCAGAAATCGGAATCGGTGCGCTGGTTGACGTGGTAGTGCAGGATGATGAAATCGCGGATGTATTCGGACTCGAGCTGAACGTCGCGGTTGAACTGGTCGACTTCGGCCGGCTCGATCTGCCGGGTCGGGAACAGCTTGATGAAGCGGATCAGGCTGTTCTGGATCATGTGGATGCTGGTCGACTCCAGCGGCTCGAGGAAGCCGCTGGCCAGGCCCAGGGCCAGGCAGTTGCGGTTCCACTGGCGCAGGCGCCGGCCGGTGCGAAAGCGGATGCGGCGCGGCTCGGTGATGGGCTGGCCGTCGATGTTGTCGAGCAGCAGCTTGCAGGCCTGGTCTTCGCCCAGGTAGCGCGAGCTGAACACGATGCCGTTGCCGACCCGGTGCTGCAGCGGAATCTTCCACTGCCAGCCGGCGCTGCGCGCCGTGGCACGGGTGTACGGGATCGGCGGGGCAACCGATTCGCTCTGCACGGCCACGGCCGAGTCCGAGCGCAGCCACTGCGACCAGTCCTCCCAGCCGGTGGCCAGGGTCTGCTCGATGAGCAGGCCGCGGAAACCGCTGCAGTCGATGAAAAAGTCGCCGGCCACGACCTGGCCGGTTGCCAGGGTCACCGACTCGATCAGGCCGCTCTCGCCATGGAGATTGACGTCGACCACCCGGCCCTCGGTTCGGCGCACGCCGCGCGCTTCGCTGTAGCGGCGCAGCAGGCGCGCATACAGGCCGGCATCGAAGTGGTAGGCATAGTTCGGATGGGGCGAACCGTTCATTCCGAAGCGGCCGGCCCGGGCCAGGGTGGACTCGAAACTGAAGTCGTTCAGGCTGCCGGTCTCGCCCAGGCGGCGGCTTTTCAGCCAGTAGTGATGAAACTGGGCGGCCCAGGCATCGGCCCCTGGCGGGCCGAAAGGGTGGAAATAGCGGTCACCGACCTGGCCCCAGTTTTCAAATTCGATGCCCAGCTTGAAGGTGCCGTTGACCGCGTTCAGAAACTCGGCCTCGTCCAGCTCCAGCAGCAGGTGGAAATGCTTGATCGCCGGAATCGTGGCTTCACCCACACCGACCGTGCCGATTTCGTCGGACTCGATCAGTTCGATCTGCTTGGTCGTGCCGAAGGTCTTGGCCAGGGCGGCGGCCGCCATCCAGCCGGCGGTACCGCCGCCGACGATGACGATGCGCGGGAAGTCGTTGCTGTCGGTCATGGCACTCATCGGTTGAGTTTGTTGCGCAAGAGGGTGCGGAGACGGCGCGCCGTGGTTTCGTCGAGCGTGCCGAGGACCCCGCGACTGGGTTCCGGGATGTGCTCGACCGTGCGTTCGTCAGCGTTGAACACGTAGTGCTCGAACAGGCCCTGCCACGCTCTGCGCTGTGCTGCCGGCAGATCGCGGATGTTGAGGATCGCCAGCAGCAGCGCGTCGTTGGGCGCACCCATGTGTTCCGGCACTTCGCGCCACCAGTGGTTGATCAGAATGTTGAACGGGTCCAGTCCGTCGACCTGGTGCCACCACATGCTCGGGATGTAAATCGCGTCCCCCGGCTCCAGGATGGCGGAGCGGGCCTGCTCCAGGGCCTGGGCGTAGCGCGGATGGCGCTCGAAGTCCGGATCCTCGAAGTCGACCAGGCTGATCTGCTGGCCGGCCGGGGTCAGTTCCATCGGGCCAACGTACAGGTTGGCCAGCTGGTCCGGCGGAAACAGGGTGAAGCGGCGGCGTCCGGCGCACACGCAGGCGACGTTCTCCAGGGCGTCGTAGTGGGCCGCGACCCGGGTGCGGTTGCCCAGCCAGATGCGCACGGAGGCGCGGTGGGCGCCCTCGGGCAGACGATTGTTTTCGCCCAGCCCCGGCAGGCACAGGTCGATGGACGATGAGCCAACGTAGATCGTTGGCGGCTGCGCGTTGTCTGCCTGCGCCAGCAATTCATCCAGGATGCGCGAGAATTCGACTTGGGACGGGGTGAAATTGGTCGCGCTCAGGTTCTCGTTGTAGAAAATCCGGCCCTGCGTTTCGGCCTCGCCGATGAACGCGGTGACCGGCTTTCCGGAATCGAACTGGCGCAGGTAGGCGGCGGCCTGCTCGGCCGACTGGCGGGCAGCCACCACCAGCGGCCAGTCGGCGGCCAGGCCACGCAGCACCAGCGGTTGCTCTTCGTCGGCCAGGCGCGCGAAGACGTCATCGGCCGCGATGCCTTCGACTTCCTGCAGCGCTGAGACGGCGGGCCGCACGGGCGCTATGCCTCCCCGGCTTCGGCCAGCCGCCGATTCTTGCGCTCGATCAGCACGGCCAGCTGGGGCATGGAAGCCAGCATCATGTAGATGTGCTGCAGGTAGCCCTTTTCGTGCAGCACGGCCAGGCTGTCGCGGTTGAGCTGCCTCAGCCGGTCTTCGTTGATGGTGGACAGCCCCTGCAGGCTGTGGCGGATGCCGTTGTCGAACTCGACTTCCAGGTTGAGCGACTCGATCAGGTCCAGACCGGTCAGCAGGCGCGAAAATTCCGCGCTGCTCTGATGCCCTTCATGAACCGCGGCCAGCACCGCGTTGACCCGCTCGAGCAGCGGACTCTCGCCGCCGTGGGGCAGGAACACCGGCTCGCCCCCGGATGTGCAGATGGCCGGATGGTCCAGGTCGACATGCACCACCGGCACGGAGGTGGGTACCCCGTGCTCGCTGCGTTCCTGAAAGCCGATCAGAAAGGGTTGGCGCTCGACGCTCAGCGGCAGAGTGCGGGCCAGCCACTGCGCATCGCCGAGATAGAGATTCTCGGAGGCCTCAAAGCCCAGCAGGGCGACCAGGTCATGGTGACCGCTGTCGGCGTTGCGGGCGAAAAACAGCGGGTACTCGGCCTGCAGGACGCCCAGCTCGGTCGGAAAGACCCGGGCCAGCTGATGGTCATAGCCATGCCCGGGGCTGAAGCGCCGGTCGACCCGCAGGTCCTTGTGGGTGACGTTGTCGAGCAGTTCGTGGCGCGCCATCGCGGATTTCCGTCTTTGGGTCTAGGTGGCCGATGCGGGGGCGCAACGGTCGTGTCCGGCGGCCGGCCCGCTCGCCGTGCCGCTCAGCAGGCTGCGGTTGTCCGGCAGTTGCCTGAGCAGACGATGGCCGATCCGTTCGACGTCCCGAAACAGGTCGTGCGCTCTGGCCCGTTCGGCTTCGGCGTTCGCCCGCGGGCGGGGTCGGGTCTCGAACCCCATGCCGTAGAGCACGTACTGGTAACTGGCGGCGGAGAAGATTTCGTCGATCTGGGGAAAGTCCCGGGGGCCCGGGGTCTGGTGCTGCCAGAGCTCCAGCAGCTCTTGCAGGCGAGCCGGGATCGAGTCGGCGCTGCGATTGTCCAGCCAGTACGCGGAGTCCTGCCGACGGCTGAGCACGTAGTGAAGCTTGAGAAAATCGATGATGCGTTCCCAGCGATAGTGGAAGCGGTCGTTGAAGCGCCGCGCGACGAGGTCCATGCTGGCCCTCGTGGCCGGCAACTCGTCGGTGATCATGCCGGCGGCCAGTTCGATCATCACCAGCGCGCTGGCTTCGAGCGGCTCGATGAAGCCGGCCGACATGCCCACGGCGACGCAGTTGCGGTGCCAGAATCGTTCGCGATAGCCCGGCTCGAACACGAGCTGACGCGGTTCGACGGTATTCGGGTCGATCGCGGTATGGGCCTCAAGATACTTCCGGAACACACCCCGGGCATGCTCATCGCTGCTGTGGCGGCTGGAATAGACGTAGCCGATGCCGCGGCGCGAGGTCAGGCCAATGTCCCAGACCCAGCCGCCATCCTGGGCGGTGGAGTTGGTCTGAGACTCGATCGGACTCATCGGGTCGGCATACGGGACCTGGGCGGCCAGGGCGCGGTCGTTGAACAGGACCTGATCCTTGCCGACGTAGCCGACGCCATAGTGCCGGCCGATCAGCAGCGCGGCCTGGCCGGTGCAGTCAACGAACAGGTCGGCTTCGAGCTCGCCGTTGCGCGCGGTCTGCAGGGCACGGATGTCCTCGTCCGGCGAGCCCGCGATGGCGGTGACGTGGTCGATCACGTGCCGGACCTTGAGGGTCTCGATGCAGTGCTGCTTGAGCAACGCGGCAAACTTGCCGGCGTCGAGATGATAGCCGTAGTTCAGGACGTGGGCGTATTCCGGGGTGGACGACTGCTTGGGCGCCAGTCGCCGATCGCAGACCCGGCCCTGGGCCGTGACGGCATTGGCGAAGCTGACCTTGTCGCGATGTTCCTGCCAGAACGGAACGATGCTGGTCCCGGGGTAGCCGGCCGGGACCGAAAACGGATGGTAGTAGACATCGTCGCAGGCCCCGGTCACCCAGCCGCGGAAACGGGTTCCCTGCTTCAGCGATGCCGAGCAGGTGCGCAGGAATTCATGCTCGGGCAGACCGATCTTCTGCAGGGTAGCGCGCATGGTCGGCCAGGTCCCTTCGCCGACGCCGATGGTGCGCACGTCCGGGGATTCGATCAGGGTCACGCGGATGCCGTTGTCGGAGGCGGGTGGATACGCGCTGGCCAGCAGGCCGGCAGTGATCCAGCCCGCGCTGCCTCCGCCGACGATCACGATGTTCCTGATGCTGTGGGTGTGCCGGTTGTCCATAAAAAAACAAGCCGCTGTTGCCAGCGGCTTGGCATCAGCCATCGCTGGCGCTGATCAGAAGGTCCACCGCGCGCCGATATTGTAGCGCGCGCCATACTGGTTGCCGCGAATCAGTTGCTCGGGATAACGCACGTAGACCCGCTGCGTTTCCTGGGTCACGTTGAGCCCTTCAAGGAAGATGGTCAGGTTCGGTCGGGCAAACCAGGACAGGTTGACGTCGAGCTGACCGTAGTCTTCAACGAAGATCGGCGAGTCGAACTGATCGAAGCCGGCCAGGAACTCGTCGCGCCAGTTCCAGGCCAGGCGCGCCGAGATGTGCTCGTTCTCGTAGAAGCCGATCAGGTTGTACGAGTCGCTCAGCCCGGGCAGCGCGAACTGCCGATCGATCACGTTGCGGTCGACCTTTACATCGCCGCTGACCAGGGTGGCGTTGGCCTGTACACCGAAGCCGGTGTAGCCAAACATGTGCTGGACCTGGAACTCCCAGCCCCAGATGCGACCTTGCTCGGCGTTGTCGGTGGTCGAGACATTCCACTCGATCAGCGGGTCGCCGGGCTCGGCGCGAACCGGCGTGGTGGACGGCCGGCCCAGGTTTTCGTTGATCCGGGCGAAGATGTTGGCGTTGCTCAGCGGAATGCCCTCGGCCGCCAGCTGCTCGCGGGCCAGCTCGGCCTGGGCGCCGCGGAACGGATCCAGCAGCCCGTCGAAGGTTTCGCGCACCGTGGTTCCGACCAGGAAGTTGTCGACATGCTTGCGGAAGTAGGCGACCGAGGCGTAGCTGCCGGGGCCGTAGTACCACTCCAGCGACAGGTCGAAGTTGTCGGAGACGTAGGGCAGCAGGCCGGGGTTGCCGGAACTGGCTTCGCGATTCTGCGGGTTGGGGTTGCCGACGAACGAACGCACCGGGCTCAAGGCCCCGATCGGCGGCCGGGCCAACGTGCGGCTGTAGGAGAATCTGGAAATCAGGTCGTCGCGCCAGGTCAGATCGAAATCGAGGCTGGGCAGGAATTCCGTATTGCTGTTTTTGGAGGTGACGAAGGTCGACTCGCCGAATTCGGTCACGAATTCGTCGCCGCCCACCCAGACCACGGCCTCGGCCGGCACTTCATCGCCCGAAGACGTGACCTCGGTATCTTCGATGCGCAGCCCGACCCGAGCGTTGAACGGCAGGCCGGCGATCCGATCCTGGATGTTCAGCTGGAAGAAGGCGGCGGTGATGTCTTCCTGCACGCCGCCGCCGCTGGCGTTGCCGAGCGGACCGGGCCAGAAAAAGCCGCGCGAACCCGATGGATCCTGGAACTCCGGGCCCCAGGAAGGCCAGTACACGTCGTTGCACAGCGGGTCGCCGGTCGAGACGCAGTCCAGCGACTCGTAGATATCGACGATGGTGTTGAACGGCAGCACGAAATAGCGGTCCAGCGGGAAGTCGCCGCCGCCGGAAAAGTCCGACAGCAAGCCCTGGAATCTGGCGTCCTCCCACAGCTCGTCCGGCCAGTACTGGGCCGAAGTCAGCCAGAACCCGCCCGGGAGCAGGCCGGAGAACGCGTTGCGATTGACGAACTCCTGCTCGGTGTAACTGAGGCCGAAATCAAGCCCCGTGATGGCCCCGCTGCCGGGGTTGCTCCAGGCTCCGTCCAGCTGCACCTGGAGAATGTCGTTTCGGTTGCGCAGATCGAAGGCCTGTCCGAACAGCGACCCCATGTCGCTGCGGCGCAGGAAATCCAGGGGTTCACCGGTTTCGGTGTCACGGAAGGTTGCCCCCCAGATCGGAATGCCGCCGCTCGAGTAGGAGGCGAACTTCTCGTCGATACTGGCCGTGAACGGGCCGGCGCCCGGAACGAACCCGCACCAGTCGCAGAAAGTGTTGCCTACGATCAGGTTGGCCGAGCTGCCCGGACGGCCATCGCCCAGCCCACCGCCCTTGAGCCGGGAGCTGGAATCGTGAACGTCGAAGTTCAAAAACAGGTTGTCGGTGGCGCGGAAGTCGACGTTGAAGCCCAGGGAATCATTGGTCTTGACGGTGTTGTCGCGCGCCACGTTGATCGCGTAGTCGCCGCCGACCTGGCGGACGTCGGTGACGGTGCCGCGCTCGTTGATGGTCGCAGAGACGTTGGGATTGGCGAACCAGACACCGAAACTGTTGCGGTCGGCTTCGAACTCCAGTTCGGAATAAGTGTAGTCCAGCGTCATTCGGACCCGATTGCTCGGCGCCCACTGCAGGGTCAACTGGCCGTTGGTGCGGGTGCGCGAGATGTCGGCAAAACCGTAGCCTGCATCCTGCGGATGCCACCAGATGCCGTCAGCGCGCTGATTGTTGTCGTTGACGGTGCCGCCCTCCAGCCCGTAGTTCGGAATCCAGCTGTCGACGGCGGCGAATTCCTCGCGGTTGTCACGCTCCTCGTAGGAGCCCGTGATCGCGATGCCGAAGGTGTCGTTGGCGAAGGTGTTGCTGTAGATGCCGGCGATTTCCGGCGTGATTTCGTTCAGGTTGCCCAGGTCGCCGTCCGAGGCCGAGGTCTCGTGGACCGCCTTGCCGATCAGGGCGCCGCGCATGCCGGGGTTTTCCAGCGGCTTGGGCGTGATGATGTTGACCGTGGCGCCGATGCCGCCGGTCGGCAGCGAGGCGCGGCCGGTCTTGATGACCTCGACCGCGGTGATTCCGGTAGAAGCGATGTCGCCGAAATCAAAGGACCGTCCGCCCTGCGTCGGCATGGATCGGCCGTTGAAAGTGACCAGGTTGAATTCCGGTCCGAAGCCGCGCACGGTGATCTGCGAGCCTTCGTTATTGGTGCGGCTGATCGAGATGCCGGGAATGCGCTGCAGCGCTTCGGCCAGGTTCTGATCGGGAAACTTGCCGATGTCTTCGGCGGTGATGGCGTCGACCAGACCGATCGCGTCGCGCTTGCGGTCCATCGATCGCATCAGGCTTGCCCTGACGCCGACGACCTGAATCCGATCATCGACGAAATAGTCCGATGTTTCCTGAGTGCCTTCTTCCTCTTCTACGGTCTCGTCGGCCTGCTTGGCGTGAAGCGGCGAAAGGAAGCACGTGCCTAGCGCCAGGGCGACTGCCGCAGCCAGCGGAGTCTTGCGGTATGTATGTGGATGCATCGAACTCTCCCTCTCCTCGATCTGATGCCGTGATCCGGCAAATTATGTGTGGTTGTCGTTGTGTCGACCCGGTTCATACTGCAGCGCACAAAGCAAGTGGTCGGGTCATGACAGCGCAATCAGTTTGGTTCTTATAAAGAATGTTGACAGCGTTGTCAACCGTCGTCAGAAAGAGTAGTGTGAGCGCAGAAATGGCAAGGACGGAACTGTGCAATGCACCAAGTATTCGTTCTCGCGGACGGATACAACGAGCGATGGAGAACTCGGGACTGTGAATGACAAGCGCTTTTATGTTGTTCGTGTTGCGCTGATTGTTGCCCTCGGCGGTTTTCTGATGGGCTTTGATGCATCGGTCATATCCGGCGTGGTGCGCTTCATCGGTCCGGAATTCGGATTGACCAGCCTGCAGGTCGGATGGGCTGTCGGTTCGCTCACCCTGACTGCCACCCTGGCCATGCTCACTGCCGGACCCCTCAGCGACCGATTCGGGCGCCGTGCCATTCTGATGGTGGCCGCCATCCTGTATGCGGTGTCCGCCATCGGTTCCGCTCTGGCGCCGGACTTTTTGAGCTTCGTGATCGCCCGCATGGTCGGCGGTCTGGGCGTTGGGGCATCGCTCATCGTCGCGCCCATGTACATTGCCGAAATTGCACCGCCGGCAAGCCGGGGCCGGCTGGTCAGCCTCAACCAGCTCAATATCGTGGTGGGTATCTCGGCCGCCTTCTTCAGCAATTACCTCATCCTGCAGTGGTCACAGTCGGACGCGGCATGGGTCCAGGTTCTCCTGATGGATGCTCACGCCTGGCGCTGGATGCTGGCCGTGGAAACCGTGCCGGCCTTCTTCTTTCTCATCGGTCTGACCCGGGTACCGCAAAGTCCGCGCTGGCTGATCATGAAAGGAATGCATGAGCAAGCGGCGGTCACGCTGAATCGAATTTTCGAGCCGGCGGAAACGGATCGACAGATTGCCGATATCCAACGAAATCTGAAAGCCGATGCAGGGCGGGAAAAGCTGGCACTTGCGGATCTCTTTCATCCGGCGCTGCGCCTGGTGCTGGTGACCGGCGTGGTGCTGGCCGTGCTGCAACAGATCACGGGAATCAACGCGGTGTTTTTCTATGCACCCATGATTTTCGAGCAGTCGGGCATTGGTGCCGATGCCGCCTTCATGCAGGCCGTCCTGGTTGGCCTGACCAATCTGGCATTCACCGTGGTTGCCATGCTCTTGATCGACAAGCTGGGCCGTCGCCCCTTGTTGCTGGGCGGCATGACCGGGATCGCACTGTCGATGATGCTGCTGGCTTATGGTTTCGGGTCGGCCACGTACGAGTTGTCGGACGACGGTATCCGAACGCTCGAGCTTCCAGCGGCCGTGGTTGTTGCCTTGTCCGACATGCAGGGCATCTCCTACTCGAATGATGTCAGTTTCCGGCAAGCGCTGGTGGAAACGCTGGGCGAAGAAAATGCCCGGAGCCACGAATCCGACATCATTGCAACGGCCATAGACATCAACCCCGGCCTGATCCTGTTCGGCATTCTGTTCTTCGTGGCCTCGTTCGCCGTTTCCATCGGGCCGGTGATGTGGGTGATGTTTTCCGAGCTGTTCCCGCTGCGTGTTCGCGGACTGGCGATTTCCTTTGCCGGGTTCATCAACTCGGGGGTGAGCTTCCTGGTCCAGCTGGTCTTCCCGTGGGAGATGGCAACGCTGGGCAACAGCATCACGTTTCTGATCTACGGGCTGTTCGCAGCGATCGGGTTGCTGTTCATCTGGAAGGTGGTGCCGGAGACGAAGAACCGGTCGCTGGAAGAACTGGAGGTCGAGCTGACGATCGCGAAGCGATGACCTCGCTTCGCCCCCGTGCTCATTGCCCGAATCGTTCCGGTTCGTCCGGGCGATTCCCCAGGATCCGGTCGATTCGCTCCATGACCGGCGGATCCAGTTTCGCGACGGCGGCGAGCGCGTCCAGGTTCTCCTCCAGTTGACCTGGACGGGATGCACCAAGAATGACGGTGCTGACGTCGGGATTGTTGAGGCACCAGGCGATGGCAAGCTGAGCCAGGCTGATGTCCAGTTCTTCGGCAAGCGGTTTGAGCTCGCGCACGGCGTCGAGCTTGTTCTGCCCCTGCTCGTCGAGCAGGAGATCACGCAGCCATTCGTATCCGGGCAGGCCCAGGCGGCTGTCTTCCGGCACACCCTCCAGGTATTTGCCGGTCAACAGGCCGGATGCCAGAGGCGACCACGTGGTGATGCCGAGGCCGTAGGTCTCGTACAGCGGTCGATACTCTGCCTCGACCCGTTCCCGTTCGAACAGGTTGTACTGCGGCTGCTCGACGACCGGGGGCGTCAGGTGTTCCTGACGAGCCACCCGGTGGGCTTCCGTGATCCGCTGGGCGCCCCACTCGGAGGTTCCCCAATACAGGATCTTGCCCTGCATGATCAGTTGATGCATGGCGCGCACGGTCTCTTCGACCGGGCAATCGACGTCTGGCCGATGACAGAAAAACAGGTCCAGGTAGTCGAGCCGGAGGCGCTGCAGGGCTTGGTCGCAGGCTTCGCGGATGTGCTTGGCCGACAGCCCCAGCTGGGTTGGCTTTTCGCCGCCCCAGAACACCTTGGAGGAGACGATGAAGGTGTCGCGCGGCAGGCCCAGCTCGCGGATCGCCGCGCCCATGATTTTTTCCGACTCGCCCGCCTCATAGCCTTCGGCATTGTCGAAGAAATTGACGCCGGCATCGTAGGCCATGCGCAGCAGGCCCTTGGCGTCGTCGAGGCCGACCTGCTTGCCGAAGGTGACCCAGGACCCCAGCGACAGGGCCGAGACTTTCAGGCCCGATGTTCCCAGGCGACGATATTCCATGACCTTCTCCGATTGATTGCCGATGAGCCTTCAGGCGGCAGTATCACATACCCGCTCGTGCCCGGGTCTCAGGGTCCCGGCGCGATCGGTTGTGCTGTGCCGGAGCGGGAAATCACGCCGGCCGTCGAAAGAGTTTGCCGATTCGGGAAGCTCGGGTACACTTCAGCCGCATGGGTAATTCGACGATCAACGACGTCGCCGGGCTGGCGGGTGTTTCCATCAAGACCGTGTCCCGCGTGGTCAACCGCGAGGGGGGCGTACGGGACGCCACTCGGGCCCGGGTCGAGGCCGCGATTGCCGAGCTCGATTATGCGCCGAACCAGTCGGCCCGGGACCTGGCCAGCGCACGCGCCCATCTGATCTGCCTGGTCTACGACGATCCCAGTGTCTATCGATTGCCGTCGGCGGGCTACATCATCCGCATGCAGGAGGGGGTCCTGCGGGTCTGTCGCAGCCATGGATACGAACTCCTGATCCATCCTTGCAGCGATCAGCGTTCCGATATCGAGGAAGATCTCAAGGCCCTGATCCGCCGCGCCAGACCGGCGGGAATCGTGCTGGCGGCGCCGCTGTCGGGCGTGGCGCGGATCGTTCGGACGATCAACGCCACCGGCACACCGCTGGTGCGTCTCTCGCCCGGGCACAAGCGGGTCGGCGACCGTGTTGTCGCCACCAACGACCGGGAGTTTGCCGCGGAAATGACCCGCTATTTGGTTTCCTGCGGCCACCGTGAAATTGCCTTCGTCCGCGGTCATCCGCGCCACAAGGCGGTGGGTTTGCGCTTCCTTGGCTACCAGGACGGCCTGAAAGACAGCGGCGTCCCCTTTTCGCAGCGCCTCGTCGCCGAAGGCGACAATTCCTTCGACTCCGGTCGCGAGGCCGCCCTGAAACTGCTTCGGCGCAAGCGCCGGCCCGGGGCGATCTTCGCGGCCAACGACGACATGGCGGTGGGCGTGATGCGGGCGGCCGATGAACTGGGCATCCGCATTCCGGAGCAGCTGTCCGTGGCCGGGTGCGACGACATCACCCTGGCCGAGCAGGTCCATCCGCCCCTGACCACGATCCGGCAGCCGTTCTCGGCCATGGCCGAACAGGCGGCGTTGATGCTGGTCAAGGGCACCGAGGAGAACGGCTCGCGCAAGAGCCGTGTGATCGTCCCGGGCGCCTTGCGGATTCGCGGCACCACCGGACCGGCGCCGGATGCGTCGGCGGTCGGTCTCAGTCCCGGCGCATGATGCTTTTGGGGCTGCGGTCCTCGAAGAACAGGCCCCAGTGTTTCTCGGCGCCGAGCGGATCGTCGGGATCGCCCTTCCACGGTTCGTCGAAGGCGGAGAAAAAGAAGATCGTCGTATTGGAAAGCTGGGCCCACCGCTCGATTTCGCGGAAGTAGCGCGCCTGCGCCGCCTCGCTGGCGCGATCGCCAAACTCGCTGGCGGTCGTGGCCCAGCCGGCCTCCAGCACCGCCATCGGCACATCCGGCAGGGCCTGACGCACCGCCATCAGATTTTCCACGGTGTAGGACAGCCCCTCGTCGATGTCCCGCTCCTCCCAGACCGGGTAGGTATGCACGCCAATGAAGTCGAGCTCGGCGGCCAGCGGCGCACCCTCGCGGATCCACCACTCGTAGTTCTCGGCCACCGTCACCGACTGGGAGATGGAGCCGCGGACCTGCCGGACAAAGTCGATCACCCGGGTCAGCGGCACCAGGTGATCGGTCCAGTCCACCAGCGCCTCGTTGCCGACGTTCACCGACACCACGACGTCTTCGAATGCGCGCGCCAGTTCGATGCCGCGCTCGATCTCGCGTTCGTTTTCGATGCGGTTGGCCGCCAGTTCGTCTTCGGGAATCGGCTCGTCCAGCCACGGACAGCCCTCGTGATTGCTCAGCTCGGCGCGCAGCCACAGTCCCAGCATGACCTGAATCGGCAGATCCTGTTCGCGGATCAGTTCCAGCACGGCCTGCGAGTTGGCGCCGGCATCGTAGACCCGGATCAGGCGAAAGCCGTGTTCGACCAGGATGTTCAGATCTTCGAGAATTTCCTCACGGCTGGGGTTGACGGCACCGTCGCCGCGGTCGGGATGTTGCCCGGAACGGAAGCCGGAATACGCCACCGCCATGACTTCGCCGGCGACCCGGTGGTCCGGCGACTGAACAAAGCCGTCTTCGACCAGAAACGGGACGTTGGCGTGACCGGCTCGCCCATCGCCGTCGTCGACGCGGGCGAACAGGCGATAGGCGCCGCGCTCGTCGATGCGCACGCTCGCGTGCGGTCCGGGGGCGCTGGTGATGGCACCGTCCAGCCCGGGAATGTAGGTTTCGTAGTCGCCGCCGACCTCGGTGGCATCGCTTTCGGGTTTGACGTCCCAGTGGTAGCTCAGGTTTTCCCTGTCGTCCTGGCGAACGACAAAGTGGGCCGGGTAGGACTGCCCGCTGAGCACGATCACGTTGTCACGAGCGCTGCGGCCGTCCAGCTGCAGTGCGTCGACGCGCGGGGCCGTGCGCTCCGGCCGCTCGCCGGTCCACATGTACTCCAGTACGTCGACCGCCTCGGTCTGCGCGCCTTCCGGGGTGAGCAGGCCGAACCAGGTGGGTGTTCGTTCCTGCTTCTGGCCCCAGAAGAATGCGTACGAGCCGATCAGTTGTGCCCGCAGAGGGTCCAGAACCTCGCGGTAGCCGCGCAGAAAGACATCGGCCTTTTCCGAGCTGGTCAACTCGACCGGCGCCCCCCAGGTGGTCGATTCCATTTCCCACCAGCCGATCGTGCCCCACTCGGTGACCATGAACGGCTGGTCGAAACCAAGCCGGTCGAGGGTGTCGGGCAGCCCGAACAGGGTGCCATACGCCTGGAAGCTCAGAAAATCGAGCTCCGGCGCCCGCGCCAGCACTTCCCTGACCACCTCCTCGCGCATCCCGGCAATGGCGGTGGTCGAGGGGTGATGGGGATCGAGCGTGCCGATCATCCGGGCCACGTCGTTGACCGCGTCCCAGACGCGCGGATTGCGGTAGCTGTGATTGAGCTCGTTGCCGATGATCCAGAACAGCAGTGCGGGGTGGTCGCGATAGTTCAGAACGTCCCGGCGCATCGCTTCGAGCTGCTCGGCCACCGCTTCCTCGTCGTCGTAGTCGAAGCCATGTCGTTCCGGCACCATCGGCAGATTCAGCGCCACGCTCACGCCCAGGGCATGGGCCTGGTCGAGCAGCCCCGGTAGATCGAGTTCATCGGAGCGCGTCGTCCAGGTCCGAATCGAGTTTCCGCCGCGGGCCGCGAAGGCGGCCAGATCGTCGTGCACCATGCCGGCGCCCCGGATCTCGTAGGGCTGGCCGCCGCGCAGCAGTTCGTAGCCGTCCGCGCCGCGCACGATTTCCACCGCGATCGGAGCCGCCGGTGCGGCAGTGGAAAGCATGATCATGATCATCATCAGGGCAAGCAACGTGGATAGCTGGGGCATGTTCGGGATCCTCCTGTCAGGCATCGATCAGCTGAAATTCTCCGGCCAGGTCTGCGTTCGAGTCACCGCCCACCCACACCTGGAAACGGCCGGGCTCCAGGATCCAGCCGCTCGGACGACGATAGAACCTCAGATCGTCGGCGTGCAGCCGGAATTCGATCCGAACCGCCTGGCCGGGCGCCACCCGAACCCGCTGGAAGCCCTTGAGCTCGCGCACCGGACGCGTGATGCTGGCGACCGGATCGCGCACGTAGAGTTGGGCGATTTCCTCAGCAGCGCGGCGTCCCGCGTTGCGCAGTTCGACGCTGATGCGCACGCACTCACCCGGCGCGATCTGCGGCGGGCGGATGCGCAGGTCCGAGTACTCGAAGCGCGCGTAGGACAGGCCGTGGCCGAAGGCGAACAGCGGGGTGTGATCGATATCGAGGTGGAAGGCGGACATGCCGAGCGAGGTCTGTGGCGCCTGGACCGGGATCTCGTCGATCCGGGTGACGGTGTCGGGACGCGGCGGCTTGCCGGTGTTTTTGGCGTTGTAATAGAGCGGAATCTGGCCGACCGCGCGCGGGAACGTGACCGGCAGCTTGCCCGACGGTGACTCGATACCGAACAGCAGGTCGGCGATGGCAGGTCCGCCCATGCTGCCCGGATGCCAGGCGTACAGCATGGCGTCGACCTGGTCGACGATGTTTGCAAGCGTCAGCGGTCGGCCGGCCAGGATGACCGCGACCACGGGTTTGCCGCTTGCGCGGATGCGCTGGACCAGCTTGGCCTGGGCCCCGGGCAAATCGATGTTCGCGCGCGAGTGCGCCTCTCCGGACAGAATGGATTCCTCGCCCAGGAACAGGATCGCGGCATCGGCCGCGCGCACCGCAGCTAGGGCAGCATCGATGTCGACGAATTCGCGGCTGCGGCTGGTCTCCAGGACGGGAAGGTGGATGATTTCGGTATCCGAGCCGAGCCGCGCCCGGATGCCGGCCAGAGCGCTCACGCTGCGATCCGCCTCGCCGTCGAAAATCCAGGTGCCGAGCTGTTCGTAGGCCGCATCGGCCAGGGGGCCGAGGATCGCCAGTCGTTCCATCCGTTGGCTATCCAGCGGCAGCAGATCGTTGTGGTTCTTGAGGAGAACCATGCTTTGCAGTGCGGCCTGGCGGGCGACCTGCAGCGCGGTTTCGCGCTTGGCCTGCGGGTTGTCGGTGGCCTGCGTGTACGGGGCCTCGAACAGCCCCAGTTCGAACTTCAGCGTCAGAATCCGGGCCACGGCCGCATCGATGGTCTCGAGGTCGACCCGGCCCGAGCGCACGGCGTCGGCGAGATGACGCGCGTAGGTCGCACTGGCCATTTCCACCTCGACCCCGGCGTTGGCGGCGGCGATCGCGGCTTCCCGGTCATTCGCGGTCAGGCCGTGGACCGACAGCTGCGGAATCGACTCCCAGTCGCTGACCACGATGCCATCGAAGGACCACTGCCCGCGCAGCACGTCGCGCAGCAGACCGGCGTGGGCCGTGGCCGGGACGCCGTCCAGGTCGCTGAACGAGGTCATCAGGCTGGCGACCCCGCCCTCGACGGCGGCCCTGAACGGCGGCAGGTAGACGTTGTGCAGTTCGTTGTCGGGGATGTTGGTGGTGGCGTAGTCGCGGCCGCTTTCGGCGGCGCCATAGCCGGCAAAATGCTTGGCGCAGGCGGCGATCGATCCGGCATCCGCCAGGGACCGGCCCTGGAAGCCCTCGACCATGGCCATGGCCAGCCGGCCGGTCAGAAACACGTCTTCGCCGAGGCTTTCGGCGATGCGGCCCCAGCGCGGGTCCCGCGAGATGTCGATCATGGGGGCGAAGGTCCAGTTGATCCCGCTCCGGGCAGCCTCTTCGGCGGCAACCCGGGCCCCGGCGCGGACCAACTCCGGATTCCAGCTCGCCGCCTGCCCAAGCGGGATCGGCAGGATCGTCTGGAAGCCATGGATGACGTCACGGCCCACCAGCAAGGGAATGCCGTGCGGACTTTCCTCGACCGCGATGCGCTGAAGTTCGTTGATCGCAGCGCGCTCCACCACGTTGACCACCGCGCCGATCCGCCCGCCGCGGATCGCGTCGCCCAGAGTTTCAGGCGGCGAAGCCGTGCCCGGCTGGCCCAGCGCCATCTGCCCGATCTTGTCGTCCAGCGACATGCGCGCAACCAGGGCGGCGACCCGATCCTGGATATCGAGCGCTTTGGGCGGGTCGGCTGCGGGTCGCTGATGGGAGGGATCCATGTCCTCAAAAACCCTTCAAGCGGGTTCGGGCAGTGAAGGGTCCGGTCGACCGCGCCGGCGTTCCAGTTCCGCCCGGATTGCGTAGGCCTTGCTTTCATCGATCGAGAAAGTGGCTATGGCCCAGATTGCCAGCAACGACGCCAGGGCCGGCAGGAAGGCATCGAAGGCACGCATCATCTGGATGCTGACGGCGCTTTGCTCACCGCCCAGGGCCACGTCGAAGCCGGTGGCATTGAGGAGCAACCCGCCGACGGCAATGGCGACGGCCATGCCCAGCTTCACCACCCACCAGAAGATCGAACCGTACATGCCCTCGCGCCGTTCATGCGTATCCAGCTCGTCGGCATCGACGACATCGGCAATCATCGAGGGCATCAGGGTGAACAGCCCGCCCAGGCCGAAGGCAATCAGCGGCGCCGGCAGCAGAACCAGCCAGGGATTGTCGGGGGTGTAGCAGAACCACTTGAGCACGTACCCTGCCGTTGACACGGCGATGGCGACGAAAAACGCGTTCCGTTTGCCGATCCGCGTGCCCATCCAGGTCACCAGCACGATCACTCCGAAAGTGGACAGCGACTGCAGGGTGCCGGCGTAGCCGGCAAAGCGGGCGCCCTCGACCGTATCGCCGCCGAACACGTAGTAGATGATGACGTAGAACTGGAATGCGGCGACCATGATGAAGCCGTTGAACACCAGGAAGGTTGCTGCGCACAGCTTCAGGAACGGCCGGGAGCGAAGCGTGGTGAGAAAGCCGGCGAAGAACTCCCTGAGGTTGCGCGCCACGATGCCGGGCATGCTGGCGGAGACAGGCTCGTCGGATTCCTGCGCCCGGGCGGCGATGTCCTGGAATCGCTCGCGCAGGAAAATCGCCGGGACGATGCCGACCAGGATGGTGATCAGTCCGATGATCACGGCGAGTCCGGCAGCGCCCTGGGCCATGCCGTCGAACCAGCCCTCGTGCTGCATCATCAGCAACAGCCACGGCGTGACCAGGTAGACCGATTGGCCGATGAAGTTCTGAACCCCCATCAGCCGGGTGCGCTCGTGGTAGTCGGGCGTGAGCTCGTAGCCCAGGGCGACCCAGGGCGTGGCGAAAATGGTGTAGCCGAGATAGAACAGGAACGAGCCGGCCAGGAAGTACCAGAAATACCAGGTCTCGCTCTTGCCCGGGGGCAGCTGCCACAGCAGCATGAACATCACCCCGGCAATGATCGCGCCCAGAAAGATATAGGGACGCCTCCGGCCCCAGCGCGAACGGGTGTTGTCCGAGATGTAGCCCATGACCGGATCGGTGATCGCGTCGGTCAGACGGGGCAGCGCGCCGAGCAGGCCGACCAGGGCCGGGTTCATGCCGTAGGCCAGGTTGAGCACGATCATCATGCCGCCGATCGCGCCGGCCAGCAGGTTGTTGACGAAGGCGCCGGCCCCGTAGATCAGCTTCTGCTGAAAGGGAATGCGATCAACGGCTGCGGTCTGATGAACGGGAGCTGGCATGTTTCAGGCGCTGCGGTGTTTGGGCTTGTGGCGGGCCAGATCAGTTTCGATGTGCCTGTCCCGACTCCGGTGTGCCGTCAAGCTTGGTCCAAAATGATAGCGTTGTCAAAAAAACAAGGCTGCGCGGGGAAAGCAAAGCTCCAGGCGGCGAATCGTGCCGCTGCGGCGGAACAGCTCGGCGCTGGATTCCGCGGACAGGGCGGTCCGGCTACTCGAATCGCGGCTACCGTCACGGCGCAGGATCGTCAGGCTCGGGGCCTGGGTGTCGTCGAGCCGGTAAATGATCGGGACCTGGCACCAGGTGAATGCCAGGGAGTGTTCGGGTAGGGCGACGTGCTGCCATTCCCCGTCGACGTCCAGGTAGCGGAACCGGCTGGTTTCGGCCACGAATTCGCGCGGCCGCAGCAGGGCCGGCTCGAAACCTGCGATCCCGTTTGCCACGCGCACGCCCAGCTCGCCGAAGCGGGTCAGGATTTCTTCCTTGACCTGACCGGTCATGCCCGGTTGCTGCGCCCCGGCGTGGCCGGGCGTATGCGAGTAGGGGTCGGTAGGAAAAGCCCCGTACTCGGCCGGCGTCTTGTTGAAGCCCAGGCCTTCGCGGACGCGGTAATACAGCCGACCCAGGCGCCTGGACGTAGCGCGGTCGCCTTGTTCCAGCGCCCGGAAGAAGTTCTCCTGCACGGCCAGCGCCAGCTTGGCCACCATGTGCCAGTACACCGAGCCCAGCCCCTCGAAACCAAACATGGTTCCGGAGCGGCCGGTAAATGCCTTGTGGTTGAAGACTTCCTCATACAGTGCCGCCAGCGGGAGCCGAGCGGCCTCTGCCTCGCTGCCGTACTCCCGGACCAGGCGATCGATTTGCGCATTCAGGTCACCGACGTTTCTGAACTCGGCGCTGAACCGATAGCAGTCGTCGGCGTCGCGCAGCACGATGCGCTCATCGCCGCGCGCGAGCATCCGGTCAATGAAAGGCAGGCCCGCAAGCTTTTCCGCGCGGATGCGGTTTTTTTCCAGAAAGGTCGGCAGCGCCCGGTCCGGGTAGAGCAGGAAGGTGTGCTGGTCCGGACGATAGACCTCGCTTTCGAACAGGGCTTCGAGGACCCCGACGGCCGCGGCCGGCGCGATGGCGCCGGAGCTGAGCACGGCCACCTGCCCTTCGAGCATGGGGTACAGCGGCTCGGTTTCACACCGATTCTCGTCGAGGTGGAGGAGGTTGTAGGCATTGAACAATCCGTCGTCGCGCTGGTTGCTGGCGATGCTGTGGTCGATGACGTTCAGCGCATCGGCGAGCATGCGCCGGACCTCCGCCACCGACTGTTCCTCCCGGCCCGAAAAGCCGCCGCGTTCGTAGACGGCCGCGCGGTACCGGCTTGCCGCCTGCCCGAGTTCGGAAAGGGCCCGGTAACGGGTCTCGGCGTCGAACCGGGTTCGGCCGGATTTCTCGCCCAGTCGCGCCAGCGCCCGCGCGGTCTCGACCAGCCACTGCCCGACCTCGGTCGACAGCGTGAACGGCTCGTCTTCGTCTGCGATCAGATCGGCCAGGAACTCCACGTAGCGGCGCATGTAACACAGCGTGACCATCGACAACCCGTGGCCGACCAGCGCATTGTTGGCGTCGTTCCATTCCGGTCGCTGGGTATTGAGCCAGATTCCGCCGTCGACCACCAGGTTGCCGAGTTTGGCCAGCAGGGGCACCAGCAGTTTCTCGAGCAGGGTGACCTGGTAGACCTGCCGGTCGTCTCCCGGCACGAGCTTGCCGTCGGCCCCGATGTCGGCCACGCGGCGGTCGATCTCCCGGGCCAGGCGCTCGTCGTAGAGCACCGTGTTCTTGGGGTCGGTCAACAAGGACTCGAAAGGCTTGATGCGGTACGGCACGTTGGCATAGCAGAACCGCTCTTGCCGCAACATTTCGTGCAGGCGCGTCGGGTGGAACCGACTCGACAGCTCCAGCAGTTTTTGCAGGTAGATGATCTGATGGTCACCCCAGTAACCGATGTAGCTCCACGGATCGTCGGGTTCTTCCACCTCCCAGTCGATCCCTGTTTTCGTGATCCGGTAGGGGTTGTACCCATCCAGGGTCGAAGCGTTGACGAACTTGGCGATCATGTTCTCGACGAATTCGGGGAAGCTGAAGGCGAGGGCTTCCCAGTTCTGAAAGATGTCGCGCCAGTTGCCGGCATAGTGAAGCAGTTGATCGCCATGCTCGTCGCGCAGACGAATGTCGAACCGGTTCCAGGGCCGGCTGGGGTCGCCATGGCGGCGGCCGAAGGTGATGGGCAGGTATTCGCCGGTCAGACGCTGCAGCTGCGCATCGCCGGACCGAGCGACGTTTTCCCTGAGCGCCTGGAAATCCACGCGCGCGGGCAGTCCGTCCAGCAAGGCCTGGTTTCGATCATGAACCGGGCGGTTGAAGTGACGGATCGTGGTGCAGAAGTCCTTCGCGGTCACGCGGTGCTGGTCGTGAAAGACGCCGCCGCGGAGGATGTTGAACAGCACGTTGGCGTAATGATGCACGGCCACGTTCTCCTCGGCCGTCGCCTGGAAGCCATCTCCGCTGGCCAGGATCTTCGCCAGCCGGTCCGATCCTTCCTCCACGTCCGCGGAGATTTTCTCGTCCAGCCTGGCGGGGTGGCAAAGCGCCCGGCGCAGGGCAACGACGTCCTTTTGGGTCTGCTGGGTATCGGCGACGATCCGCCAGCTGCGTTTCGCGCCGGCCGGCAGTTCGAGTTCGGCATTGACCAGGTAGGCAGCGCGAATCCCGCGCTTGTGCGCCTCGCGCCGCAGTGCGCCGCCGCGTCGAAAATCCGGGATCTGCGTAGAGGAGATCAAGATGGTCGGCTGGTCCAGCCCGAGACAGAACACGGTGTTGGCCTTCAGGGATTCACTGGGTTCGGCCCGGTCCGTGATGGTCGAGTACAGCGTCACGATGCCCAGCCCCGTGGCCGGGTCCAGTTCCGTCCACTTGTAGGCGTCAACCAGGTTGCTGAAGTTGGTCTGCGTGAACAGCGGCGTATCCGCCGGCAGCAGGTTCTGCAGTCCGTCCAGCATCTCGACCCGCAGCCCGTGCCGGCCCGTATTGACCAGCTCGCCGTGCCGAACGAAACCGAAACGCCGGCTCGTCATCCAGGTGTAGCGGAAGATCAGTCCGAAATCATGATGGATCTCTTCGAAACAAAGCTTGTTGCCCAGCGTGTTCTTGTAGAGGTTGCGGGTCAGCCGGAATCGGCTGATCTGCTCGGGATGAAAGGGTTCCCAGTACTGCGGCCCCTGAGCGGTGTGAATCCTGAGCAGGGTTCTGCTGCCGGTGTGCAGCGCACTGTCGTGAATCTTGTCGACGGGGACATACGGAAACAGGGCGGTCTCCGGAGAGGTGCGGCCCGCCGTCAAACCGCCGGTCGAGGAGGCGAACAGCCAGTGATCATCGCTGGAGACCAGGCTGATGAAAAACGGCGGCATTTTGTCGACGTTGCCGATCTTGTAGTAGCGCTCTGCGTCGAGGTCGATGAACTCACCGCGCACGCCTGCATCCTCGAGCGCGGTCTCAGGCTGAACATCCATATCTTTCCCTCCCGGAAGTTGCCCCGCGGCCTTGTGCCTGCCGGCGGATGCCGTCATCGGTCCGGCGGGTCTCGTTGTTATGGTTGGCAAGGGGTCTCCATTCTAGTGAATGTTGACAGCGCTGTCAGCAGTTCTCATTCCCTGAGCGGTGCAGGACCGGGTCTGCGCGAATGGCGATCGGGGTCGGCGGTCCCGTCCGGGGCAGGCCTGTACAGTGACTTCTGTCACTGGAATGGCTTGCTCCGGTTGGCGTATGCTGACCCGCAAAAGGAGCTGTACATGCAATCAAACCGGATCATCCAGCCTCGGCGGGGCGGGCGCTTCAGACTGCCGCGACGCGTCCTGAGCGCGTTCCTGGCCAGCCTGGTGCTCAACGCAGTCGGCGGCGTCGCGCACGTTCTGGCAGCAGAGCAGCCGGCCCAGCCGACCCTGAGCGAGGCGGACGCCCTGGCCAGCTTCGATCAGGTCTGGGAACAGGTACGCCGTCAGTATTTCGATTTCGAGCGAATCGAAAGCGACTGGGAACAGGCCCGAGAGCAGTTGCGCCCGCGGGCCGCCCAGGCAACCGACGTGGTCGCCTTGCGCGAGGTCCTGCACGAGCTGCTGGACCAGATCGGCGAATCTCATTTCGGCATCCTGCCGATCGAAGCCTTTGAGCAGATGGCGGCCCTGGAAGAGGGCGCCGACGAGGCGGTGGAAATCGCGCCGGAGGCCCCGCGCGCGTCCACTGGCCTGGCGGTTCGATGGGTTGAAGGCTCGATTCGAGTGTCCGAAGTCGGTGCGCGCAGTCCGGCCAGCGAGGCGGGAATCGAGCCTGGCTGGACGTTGCTTGTCGTCGATGAGTTTGCAATCGACCCGGCCGTGGAAAGAATCGCCGCCATCGCCGATGAGGGCGATCGACGGCGCGCCCGGACCCGGCTGGAATACGCCCTGCAGTACCGCCTGACCTATCCCAGGCCGGAACACGAGATGGATCTGGTTTTTCTGGATGCGGCGGGCGACGAGCGCCGGCCGGCGCTGAGCGGACGGCCGCTCGAGCACGGTGCGGTGCAGATTGGCTATCTGCCGCCGATGACGTTTGAGTTCTCGCTGCGGCGCCTGGACATTCCGGCTGGCTGCGTCAGCGTCCTGTCGTTTTCAACCTGGGTGCCCGCCCTGATCGATGAGTTTCAAGGCCGTCGGGACGAGATCTTCGGCTGTGATGCCCTGGTCCTGGACCTGCGCGGCAATCCGGGCGGGGTACTGGCGACGATGGTCACGCTGGCGAATGACCTGTTCGAAGAGACCGCCCTGCTGGGCACGCTGCTGCGCAGCGACGCGCGCCTGGAGTTTCGCGCCTTTCCGCGCCGTGTGGCGATGGACGGCACGCGCCTGAGCCCCTTCACCGGTCCCGTGGCCGTTCTCATCGACAGCATGAGCGGCAGCACCTCGGAAATGTTCGCTGCAGGCATGCAGGCCCAGGGGCGGGCCCGCCTGTTCGGCGAGCGTTCGGCCGGTATGGCGCTGCCGTCGCGAATGCTGCCGCTGGCCAGCGGGGATTACCTGATGTATGCCTTTGCCGACTACCAGGACAGCCTCGGCCGTCGGATCGAAGGCGCGGGCGTGCAACCCGATCAGCCGGTACCGCTCGATGCCGAGAACATCACCGACGTCCCTTCGCCGGTTCTGCAGGCCGGGCTGGACTGGATCACCGACCAGCTGGCACCGTAAAACAACCGAATCCAAAGGAGCAAACACCATGTGGAACAAGAAGCTGAAAGCCGCCGGCTGTGCCGCGCTCGCCCTGGCCGTGGGCAGCGTCGTGGCCGAAACCGCCACCGAGCAGGATCTGCCCGACGCCCGGTCGCTGATCGAGCGCCACATCGAGGCTCTCGGCGGGCGGGAAGCCATACTGGCCCACTCGGAAGGCACCGCCAAGGGTGAGTTTTCGATGCCGGCGGTGGGCATTACCGGCACCCTGATGGTGGCCAGTCGGCCGCCGGCCGAGCAGGTCGTCCACATCGAGCTGCCCGGCATGGGCGAAATGCAGACCGGCTTCAGCCCGGAACTGGCCTGGTCGGTCGACCCGTTCATGGGTCCGCGGCTGATCGAGGGCGAGGAATTCGACTCCTTGCTCGAAAGCACCGTGCCGGCGGCGGTGATGCGCGACCCGGAATACGTCCTCTCGGCGACCACGGTGGAACAGGCCGAATTCCTCGACCAGGCTTGCTACCGGGTCCGGCTGGAATGGCGCTCCGGCCGCGAGACCCATGACTGTTACGCGCTTGAGACCGGCCTGTTGATCGCCACCCAAAGCCTCGAGAAATCGCCGATGGGAGAAATGGAGGCGCTCACCCTGCTCGACGAGTATCGCGAAATGGAGGGCTTTCTGGTCCCGACCGTGACGCGTCTGTACATCATGGGCCAGGAGCAGGTCATGACCTTGACCGAATTCAGCCTGGACGCGCCCGACCCGGCGCTGTTCGAACGGCCGCCGCCGATCCAGACCCTGCTCGAAGACCGATAAGCCGGTTTTCCCAGGCAAGGCGCCGGGCTGACAATCGGATTCCCATGCCGAAAAAAACTACCTGCTGGACATGTACCAGCGCTTCGAGCGCTGGCCGCTCGGCCGGTGGACTGGATGTTGACACACAGGGGCGACGTGCCGGTGCGCGTCTATGCCGAGCGCAGCGACGGAACCGTGGTCGTGGAAGGCCGGATTCTGCTGTACGTGTCGGAAAAACCGCCCAGGCCCGGTTCTTGAGGCCCGGGCGCGTGTCCTGCTAGCGCAGGGCCAGGCGCAGCTTCGCGCGAAACCCCTTGCGGCTGGAAATCGGAATGTACACGCCCTGGTCGTCGGTCTCGGCATCGCCTCCCCGACCCTCGGCCCAGGCCTCGTCGCTTTCAATGTAGCGCAGGCGCCAGCTGCCGTCGGCTTGCGGTGTGGCGCGAACGACGAGCGTGTCGCGGTACAGGCACTCGCCCGGCACCCGGCGCGCGCGAAACAGGCGTCCTCCAATCTCGTAGTCGGTCGCGCTGACCACCAGCTCGATGCTGAACACCACGGTGCGGCCGTGGGTGATCTTGTCGGTGTCGAGGTAGAGCGAAAACAGGTACGGCCAGCGCGGCCGGTCCAGTCCGAGCCGGTCGTGCTTGAACATTTCATCGTAGTTTCGGAACACCGCCGAGTGGGTTTCCTTGCGCCGCTCGGTCAGGGTGTAGGTCGCCGCCCCCCGCGGCGCCACCGTGGCCTCGAAGAAATACGAGCACCGGATCGCCTCGCCTTCTTTCTTGCTCTGGGCGACCGAGGGCGGCAGCGGCAGGTGCTCGACCTCGAGCAATCCGTCCACCCGAAGATCGCCGAACAGGAACCGGGCCAGGTTCTGGTAGCCCTCCTCGGAATTGACGATACCGAACGGCCCGCTGTGGCTGCGGTGGACAAAGGCCCGCGGTGCGCCGGAAACGACGGCGTTGTTGATCCGGACCAGCCCGTCGCTTCTTGCACCGGCCAGGCGGCGCGACATGCCGGCCGCGGCGCTGTAATCTTTGTAGTTGGTGCCGACCAGGCAGAAGAACCGGTTCGGATCAAAGCAGCCGTTGAGCGAGTTGACCGCGCCGTCTTCGGCCACGCTCAGGTAGCCGGCCATCTTTTTTCGGTTGAAATTGTTGACGTCCCAGACGCCGAGAAAACCCGGCACGTTCATCCCGGCCATCTCGATGCCGTTGTGGGGGGTGGCGTAGGTGAACACCTTGTCGACCAGCTGCGCTTCCTCGCTGTCGCGGAACCCGTCGTTCTGAAGCAGGCACCGGCAGATCAGCCCGCCCATGGAATGCGACACCAGGTACACGCGGAAATCCCGGCGCGCGGCCGCGTCGTCGCCGGCGACCCGCTCGCGCACATCCGCAATCAACGCCCGCAGCTCCGCAGCGGCCTCGACGATGGACGGCGCATCCCCGTCGCCGAAATGCTCGTCGGCGACGTCGTAGTAGCGGTGGATGAAAATGGTCCTGGGGTCCAGGTTCCCGGACTTCTCGCGCCCTTCGGCGTAGGCGTCGGTATAACCGAAATCCTTCATCAGCCGGATCAGCGGCGACTCGAAGTAGTGCTTGACCACCTCGCCGTCCCAGCGCTGGCGAATCTTGGTCGCCCCCAGGTTGAAGCCCATGTACGGCGTGGCCGTCGTCGCCGCGATCTCCGAGGCGGTCATCGCGTACCCGCGCACATAGATGATCGGATAAAAAGGTGCCTTGATCCTGCTCATGCCAAACGTCTCCACATACCCTGCCTGCAGCCGACTATAGCGCTACTTACTGAAAGAAAAAAGCGGGTTGGCGATGTGCTCTTTCCACCCGATTCCGACAGCTTCGATGCGGTGGACTGGAAATCCGGCGCCTTCCGCCACGCGTCGCCCGCAAGCCGCGTTCGCTTGCGAACGGAAACTCGGGCGATCGGACGGTTATACTTGAGCCATGAGCTACGACATCAGCAAGACCCTGGAAGCGACGCCCGAGCAGGCGCGCGAGCGCGTGATGGAAGTCCTGACCGCCGAAGGCTTCGGCGTGCTGACCGAGATCGACGTCCAGGCGACCATGAAGAAGAAGCTGGATCGCGACATGCGTTACTACGCGATTCTGGGCGCGTGCAGTCCGGAGCTGGCCTGGCAGGCGCTGAGCCGGGAGCCGAAGATCGGCACGATGCTGCCGTGCAACGTGATCGTGCGCGAACTCGAAGACGGCAGGGTTGAAATCTCCGCGGTGGATCCGCAGGCCTCCATGCAGGCGGTGGAAAACCCGGATCTCGGCGAGGTTGCGCGCGAAGTGAAGGTGCGGTTGCAGCGAGTCATCGACGCGCTGTAAGACACAGGACATTCCGGATGCTGCCGCGGATGGAATCCGCTATGGTGGTGTCTTCTCATGCTGACCAACCTGCGACAAAGCAGCGCGTTCTTGATCGTCGGCTTCGTGCTGTTGTGGAACTCCGGCTTCGTCGGCGCCGAATTCGGCCTGGACTACGCCGGCGTGTTTACCCTGCTGTGGTGGCGCTACGCGCTGCTGGCAATTTTGCTGCTCGGCTTTCTTGCGCTGCGCGGCCAACTGCGCTGGCCCGGGGCGCGTGCGGCCGGACTGACCTCGGTGGTTGGCCTGTTTGCCCACGGGGTCTGGCTGAGCTGCGTGATGATCTCCCTGGAAATCGGCATTCCGGCCGGCATTGTTGCCCTGGTGGTGGCCCTGCAGCCGATGACCGTGGGCGCCCTGTCCGGCCGGGTGACCGGTGAGCCGACCTCGGCCGCCAGCTGGATCGGTCTGGCGATCGGTTTTGTCGGCGTGCTGATCGCGGTGATGAGCCGCGCCCACCTCGACGAATCGACTTCACCGCTGCTGTACCTGGTGCCGTTCGGTTCGGTGGTTGCCTTCACCATTGCCAGCCTGCTGCAGCGCTGGATCGAAGTCCAGGACCCGGCCGATCATGTGCCGGTGACCCTGGCGCTGTTTTACCAGTCCCTGGCCACCGCGGTGGTCGCCGCGCTGCCCGCACTTGCCCTGGAGGGCCTGGACACGCGCTGGACACCCGAGTTTTTCGGCGTGCTGGGCTGGCTGATCGTGGCCGTTTCGCTGGGCGCCTACGCCCTGATGTGGCGGCTGATCGAGCGCATGGACGCCACCCGGGTCGCCAGTCTGTTCTACCTGGGCCCGCCGGTCACCATGCTGATGGCCTGGATCGCGCTCGGCGACACGCTGCAGACCAACGACGTAGTCGGCCTGGCCGTCACCGCGGTCGGGGTAGCACTGGTGTACCAGGCCGACCGTCTCCGCCTGCGCCGCAGTTGACCAGGTCTGTCAACGTCGCCTTGTTTCCGGCATCAATCGTCCAGAAATTCGGCGGGTGTCATCCGGTCCTGCAGGATCGGCTCTTCCGCGATGGATTCGTACCCAAATTACCTTGAGCCATGACGGGAAGATCCAGTGCGCGTTTAGCCCGTGTGTCCAGGCCCCTATTTCTGGTGTTTTCTGCTTG
>PWJA01000163.1 GCA_003560975.1 Gammaproteobacteria bacterium | reverse complement strand
CGACCTCCTGCACTGATATGATCTAAACAGCTTGTGATATGATTATGATATTCGCCGGCAGCCTGCCAAATCCTTTGCTTATAAGAAGGTTTTAGAAGCCAGGTAGGATAATAAGTATTGATGGCGAATATACATTAGGTATGGCAAACTTATGTTTAAGGCGGTTTAATAAATGTCGAAACTTAATGAAATTCTGCAGCAATGGAAGGAAGACCCGGCTTTCATGAGCAATGTCACCAGGTGGGAATTTGTACAGGCTTCAAAAGGAATCTATCACGATATACCCGATTACCTGGGTCCCCAGCTTGGTGAAGCCCTTCGAAGACACGGTATTGAAAAACTCTACAGCCACCAGGCAGCAGCAATCAATGCAGTAAGTAAAGGTAGCCACACAGTTGTAGTGACACCAACTGCTTCGGGTAAAACACTCTGCTACAACCTTCCTGTTATTAGTAAAATGGTTAAGGATCCTACAAGCCGCGCTCTCTATCTATTCCCGACAAAAGCACTCTCCCAGGACCAGGTTACAGAACTGCGTGAGTTGACCTCTGGTCTGGACACTACCCTTAACTGCCATACTTATGATGGAGACACTGAGCCAGGCCTGCGCCAGGGCATTCGCCGCAGCGGCCATATTGTGGTTACGAATCCGGATATGCTTCATTCAGCTATTTTGCCCCACCACACCAAGTGGGTGCAGCTCTTTCAAAATCTTAAGTACATCGTAATTGACGAAATGCACCAGTATCGTGGCGTATTCGGCAGTCATGTTGCCAATGTTATACGCCGACTTAAACGGATCTGTTCATTTTACGGCTCAGATCCGCGCTTTATCCTCTGCTCGGCAACGATAGCTAACCCGGGGGAACTTGCTGAAATGCTGATAGAAAACCCACTTGAGGTAATCACAGAAAATGGCGCCCCGCAGGCTGAGAAACATTTTGTGCTTTATAACCCGCCAATTATTAACCCTGAGCTGGGTTTGCGGCGAAGCGCCATGCTCGAAGCACAAAAGATTGCGTCCACATTAATCAAGAATAATATTCAGACTATAATCTTTACCCGCAGCAGGCTTGGGGTTGAAGTGCTTTTAACATATCTGCGCCAGGGCGAAAAAACAAGGACGGGAGAAGACAGCGGAATCCGGGGCTACCGCGGTGGATACCTTCCCCGGGAAAGGCGGGCAATTGAAGAAGGCCTGCGCAGGGGAACCATAAAGGGTGTTGTCAGCACAAACGCCCTTGAGCTTGGTATTGATATCGGCGCTTTAGATGCCTGCATTATGACCGGTTACCCCGGAAGCATTGCCAGCACCTGGCAGCAGGCAGGACGCTCGGGACGCCGCAGCGGCGTTTCCCTTGCTATGATGGTGGCTAACAGCGAACCGCTTAACCAGTATATCGTCTCCAACCCGGATTACTTTTTCGGACGAACTCCTGAGCGAGCCTTAGCCGACCCTGATAACCTGATAATTTTAACCAACCACGTCCGCTGCGCGGCTTTTGAACTGCCTTTTGAAAAGCACGATTACTTCGGAAGGACACAAATCACTGAAATACTAGAGTTTCTTGAAGATGAAAATGTTCTCTATAGCAGCGACGGTCGCTACCACTGGATGGAAGATACTTACCCGGCTGAAGAAATTAGCCTGCGCAGTGCAACCAGGGAAAACGTAGTCATAATAGATATTACCAGGCCTGCTCCACGGGTAATCGGAGAGGTGGACCGCTTTAGTGCTCCAATGCTGGTTCACGAGGAAGCTATTTATATGCACGCAGGGCTGCAGTATCAGGTTGAAAAACTCGACTTTGCTGAAAAAAAAGCCTATGTTCGCCAAGTAAACGTCAATTACTTTACTGATGCCAACCTCTCTGTCGACTTAAAAATACTCGACACTTTCGAAGAAGAAAACGGAACGGTCAAGCTGGCCTGGGGTGAAGTGCGAATTAACGCCCTGGTCTCAATGTTTAAAAAAATTCGCTTTAACACCCACGAAAACCTTGGAGCGGGGCCGGTTGACCTGCCGGAAACTGAAATGCATACCAGCGCTTTCTGGATCTCATTTCCACCCGACTCCCTGGGTTCTATGCCTCTGTCAGCCGTTCAGGCGGGATTAATCAGCCTCGCTAACGTAATGCCCCAGGTAGCTTCCCTCTTTCTAATGGGTGATCCGCGCGACCTGCGGGCAGTTAGCCAGGTCAAGGCTCCATTTACAGGGCTGCCCACCCTTTACCTTTATGATAACTTTCCGGGCGGTGTCGGTTACAGCCAGGAAATATATCAAATCTATCGCGATATATTTAAAGCAGTGCGTAAAGTAATTACAGACTGTCGTTGTGCCGAAGGCTGTCCTTCATGCGTCGGACCAACCGGGCAGGAAAATGGAGAAGGAAAACAGCCGGCCCTGCAGCTGCTCGAGGTGATCCTGAAGTGAGAAGGAACTTGCGTTCACGTTTAAGTAAACTGCGCCAAACGGGTGAGATTATCACAGGCGGTGAACTGGCCGATAACCTTACCAGTAAACACGACCGCGACCTGTTCTTTGACCTTCCGGGTCAGGGAAATACAGAAGAAACTCCTTTCGGGCCATGTTACATGCGTGAGACCTGCTATCCACTGGAATATAAACATGGAAACACAATTTTATCCGGAGTTCTTTCCTGTAGTGGAAAGGACCTGACCCTGTCCACCAGAAGTTATGGCCTGAGAAACTTTAAACCACAACAATCATTATTTTTAGACACCGAAACTACCGGTCTGGCTGGAGGAACCGGAACCTGGGCCTTCCTGATCGGTATAGGCTGGCTTGATGACAGTTGTTTTATGCTGCGTCAGTATTTTCTGCGACAACCTGCAGAGGAAAAAGCAGTTTTAAGCCACTTTGCCGCAACAGCGAAAAACTATCCTCACCTGGTTAGCTTCAACGGAAAACTTTTCGACCTGCCCCTAATCCAAACCCGCCAAACTCTGGCTGGTTTTGATCTGACAGCACCACCCCTGCACCTGGATCTGCTGCAGTTTGCGCGCCTGCTCTG
>PWJA01000118.1 GCA_003560975.1 Gammaproteobacteria bacterium | reverse complement strand
GGGATGTAACCCCGACCTACGGCACGGGCCGTTGCAGGGTTTCCCGGAACCCGTAACCCGTAACCCGTAACCCGGAAACCGGAACCCGGAACCCGGAAACCGGAACCCGGAAACCGGAAACCGGAAACCGGAACCCTGAAAATCAAACAAAATGCTCATCCAGATACCGATGGATTTCTTGCTCGACCCGCGGCTGCAGATAGCCCAGGAAAAAGCCCAGCCTGGCCTTGACGTGCACGGCCTGCTCGTCGACGGAAATCTCGCCGTGGACGCCAAAGCGTTCGAAGTGGATGGTGTCGCCCTGCCAGCCGTACGAGATGGCGAATTTGTCGGCCAGGTCCCGGGCCAGATCGTCGGCGATCTGCTGGGCTTCTTCCAGGCTCTTGCTGTGTTTTTTGTGGATGTCGATAGCCATGATTTGTCTATAGCGATGTTCGTGGGGGCAACAGCACGCTGGCCAGAATCATGCCGGTGGTCAGGGCCACCGCAATCATACCCGCCATCATGGCGGTTTCGATCCCGGAAACGACATCGTCGGCCAGCAGGGTGGCCAGTCCGCGCAGTCCGATGCTTCCCGGGACCAGCAGGATCAGCCCGGGCAGATGCATGATCGAGCCGGGGCGGCCGGTTCTGGACACGAACAGGTTGCCGGCCAGGCCGACCGCCAGGGCGCCGATGAAGGCGCCGATCACCGGCGCTTCGAGCCGGATGCCCAGGCGGGCACCGACGTAGGCAATCAGGCAGGCCAGCAGAATCCAGATCCAGTCGCGCAGATGGGCCTGGTTGAGCAGCATCAGCCCCAGTGCCGCCAGCAGCACGCCCATGGCCGGCAGCCATGCCGGAGCCGGTGACGCCGTGATCAGGTCGACGGGGCCGACCAGCCAGGTCCCGGCCATGCCGCCCATGACCAGCCCCAGGGCCAGCAGGGCAAAGACGGTCAGGGCGAAGGCTAGCCGGGACGAGCCCGAGACCAGGTGACCGGTCGCCAGCTCGCGCGAGGCCGTGGTCAGGTCCATGCCCGGCACCAGGGCGATGATGCTGGCGATCACCGCCGGCACCAGCGCGGTCTGCGGGTCGATGCTGCACCAGAGCACGCCGAGAAAGGTGATGACGGTCGCGGTCAGCGGCGAGGCCAGGCGCGAGCGCTCGACGTGGCGGCGCAGCCACATCACCATCAGGCCGGTGACGGTGCCCAGGGCCAGGGCCAGCAGCATTTCCCGCCAGCCGCCGCCGATCAGCGGGGCGATCCCGCCGGACAAGGCCACGAAGCCCAGGAGCTGCAGCCAGTAGCCGTAGATCGGGGGCGCCTGGTCGATTTCCCGGACCCGCTCGTCGGCCGGTTCCGGGTCGATGCTGCCGCTGGCCAGCTGTTCCATGAGTTCGGTCAGATCGGCGATCTTGGCCAGGTCGGTGCTGCCCGGCTCGGAGCGGGCCAGAAAAGTCCGTTGCTTTTCGCCGTCGCCCAGCGAGACGATGAGCGCCGTCGGCGTGGAAAAAAACTCCGCCTGCAGCCCCAGCCGCGAGGCCATGATCTGCATGGCCTCTTCGAGTCGATGCGCCGGTGACCCGACGTGGAGCAGGGCGCGGCCGAGGTTGAGCACCAGGGCCGCGTAGCGGTTGGATTCGTACGGCTGCGGTGCGTCCGGCGGGGCAGGGTGTTCGCTCATGGTTCGAAGTGTACTGCCAAGGGGAGGCGAACCGGGTCCACGGCTGGCGTTCTTGTCGATCCAGCCTGTGCTAGCCTTTCCGCCATGGCTGCCGTACTCGATCACCTGACCCGCCTGGTCGCGTATCCGACCGTGTCCAGGGATTCCAATCTCGACCTGGTCGACTGGCTCGAGGCGCGGCTGCGTGCGCTGGGCGGGCGCGCCCGACGAACCTTCAGCGACGATCGCCGCAAGGCCAATCTGTGGGTTGCCTTCGGCCCGGAAGGCCCGGGCGGGGTGGTGCTGTCCGGCCACACCGACGTGGTCCCGGTGGACGGTCAGAACTGGACCAGCGATCCGTTTGTGCTGACCGAACGCGAGGGCCGGCTGTACGGTCGGGGCACGGCCGACATGAAGGGCTTTTCGGCGGCCATCCTGGCGGTGCTGGAGCGCGCCGATCTCGACCGCCTGCGCCAGCCGCTCTACGTTGCCCTGTCCTACGACGAGGAAGTCGGCTGCCTGGGCGTGGACCGCATGATCGACGACGCGCGGGCCGCCGGTGCCCAGCCGGAGTACGCCGTGATCGGTGAACCGACCACCATGCACATCATTCGCGCGCACAAATCGATCAATGTCTTTCGCACCCGCATCATCGGCAAGGCCGCCCATTCCAGCCAGCCGCACCGCGGCGCCGGCGCCATCCTGGCCGCCGGCCGGATCATCGAGCGGCTCTACCGGATCGGAGAACAAAAGCGCGCCCGGGCGACGGACAATGGATTCGAGCCGCCCTGGACCAGCGTGCAGGTCGGGCTGATCCGGGGCGGCAACGCGGTCAACATTCTGCCGGCCGAGTGCCAGTTCTTGTGGGAATACCGGGCCATGCCGGACGAAGATCCCGATGAAATCCTCCGCCAGCTGGACGAATTTTCCGACCGCGAGGTGCTGCCGGCGCTGCGCGAATTTGCCCCGGACGCCGGGATCGTCATCGATACCCTGGCCCGGGTGCCGCCGCTGATGCCGGATCCGGCGCGGCGCGCCGAGCGCTGGGTGGGCGGCCTGCCGGGGGTTCGGGCCGGCGGGAGCGGCGAGGTGTCGTTTGCCACCGAGGCCGGCAGCTTTCAGCGCGCCGGCATCCACAGCGTGGTCTGCGGGCCCGGCTCGATCGACCAGGCCCATCAGCCCGACGAGTTCATCGAAAGAACCGAACTGGCCCGCTGCGAGCGCATGCTCGAGGGGATTGTCGAGCGCCTGGCCGGGCCGCGGCCATGACGCTTGCGGGCTACCTGGGCGGCGCCGTCGCCAAACGCCTCGAGCTGCCCGGTTCGGCGGTGACCGGCCCGGACGGAGTCCTGTCGATGTCCCGGGCCGGCCACGCGGAGCCACGATCGTGAGCGAAGGCGCGCAGGATCGGCCGCACATCCGGCCACTTTGGCCGACCCTGTTCCTGAACCACCGGCTGCCGGGTCACGAGCGGGCCAACCCGGTGCTCCTGCAGATCATCACCGATCTGCAAAGGGCCCGGCCCGAACTGACCACCGACTACCTGGAAGGCAACCTGTTTGCGACCCGGCATCCGGTGCTGGAATGGCTCGAAGCCTGCATCCGTCGCTGCGTGGCCGACTACGCCGGTGCCACCGGGATCGGCTACGAACTCGATTTCCACGTCCAGGGCTGGGCCAACGTCAACCGCTTCGGCGATTACCACAACCTCCACAATCACCCGTATTCCTGGCTGTCGGGCACCTACTACGTGCAGGTGCCCGAGTCCCGGCGCGAGATGCCGGGCCGCTCCGACCTCGACCCCGGTGCGATCAGCTTCTTCGACCCGCGCCCGCAGGCCAACATGAACGCGATCAAGGGCGACGCCCAGGTCAATCCCGAGCACCGCGTCCTGCCCCGCCCCGGCGATCTGCTGCTGTGGCCGGCCTTCATTCATCACCTGGTCCACCCGAATCACTCCGATGAGCCGAGGGTGTCGATTTCGTTCAACATCGTGTTGCGTTGGGATGAAAGGTATATTCCTTGACCCTCATTCCTCCCCGGGCTTTTGCCGGGCCTGCTTGGTTCGGCTGCGCTGACGCTTGCCTTCCAGGCGTTTTTTCTTGGCCGCGCGGCTGGGGCGGGTGGGGATGCGTTTGCGCGGGCGCTGGTGGGCGCGCTCGATCAGTTCGGCCATGCGCTGGCGGGCGTCTTCGCGGTTGCGGTGCTGGCTGCGGTGAGCGCGCGACTCGATCATCAGGACCCCGCTGGTGTCGACGCGCCGTCCGGCCAGGCGGATCAGCCGGGCGCGAACTTCCGCGTTGAGAAACTCCGAATGGGCCACATCGAAGCGCAGCTGGACCCCGGTCTCGGTGCGGTTGACGTGCTGGCCGCCGGGCCCGCCGGTGAGGATGAACTTTTCGCTCAACTCGCTCTCCGGCGGCAGCCAGCGCGAGCGGGATTCTGAATCGCGGGTCATTCCGGTCCGTTCGTTTTCAAGCCTGGGTACCGAGCATAGCGCCCCGCTGCGGGTCGTGCGACCTGCGCGCCGGAGACGGCGCTGTTCCTCCGCCGAGTCCGGTGTTCGCAGTCGCTACAATCAGGACATTCCCGTCGACCGAATCGTAGCCCCATGCCCAGCTTTCCCGGATTCGCACCCGCCATTGAGAACCTGCGCAGCTCGGTGTACGCCGGGGCTGCGCCGAAGTCCGGCGTGGCGCCGGTGCCGTTGCACATCGGCGATACCTGGATGGAGCCGCCCGAGGGCTGTCGGATGGAGGATTTGACGGTCGCCGAGCATCCCGGCATGCACCGCTACACGCCGGTGCCGGGGCTGCCCGCGCTGCGCGACCGGATCGCAAAGCTGCAGACCCAAAAGACCGGGGTGAGAACGGAGCGCGAACAGGTGCTGGTCACCGCCGGCGCCACCGCCGGCCTGGCCGCGGCCGCAGCTGCCCTGGTCGGGCCCGGTGAGGAGCTGTTGCTGGCTGCACCGTACTGGCCGCTGATCGCCGGCGCCGTGCGTTCGTTTCACGCCGAGCCGGTGGCCGCCCCGCTGATGACCGAGGCGACCACGGCGGACGAGGCCGTGGCGTGTTTCGAGCGTTGTCGCACCGAGCGGACCGTGGCGGTGTACTGGAATACCCCGCACAATCCGACCGGCCGGGTGATGCCGCGCGAGTGGCTGGTCGCCCTCACCGACTGGGCCCGTCGACACGAACTCTGGATTCTGTCCGACGAGGTCTACGAAGACTACGTCTACCAGGGCCGGCACGTTCCCGCCCGTTCGCTGGCGCCGGAGCGGACCATCGCCGCGCACTCCTTTTCCAAGGCCTACGGAATGACCGGCAACCGCTGCGGTTACCTGGTCGGTCCGGCCGCGGCCATCGAGGCGATCGAGCGCATCACGACCAACCTGCATTACTCGGCCTGTACCGCCTCGCAGCTGGCTGCGCTGAACGCGCTGGACGGACCGGGTTCGGCCTGGGTGCGCGAAGCGCGCCCCCGCTACGCCGAACTCGGTCGCATGGCGGCCGAAGCGCTCGGGCTGGCACCACCGGAGGGCAGCACCTTCCTGTTTCCCGACGTCTCGGCGGCCCTGGACGAGCGCGGGCTGCCCGGCTTGCTGACCGACCTGGCCGAGGCCGGCGTGCTGGTCGCGCCCGGGCCGACCTTCGGCCCGTACCCGACCCGCGTGCGCCTGTGCTTCACCGCGGCCGAACCGGACGCGGTACGGCGTGGGGTGGCGATCCTGGCCGAGCGTCTCGGCTGATTCAGGCGGATCCAGGCGGTCTCGCCGAGGGGTCCGACGACCCGCCCCGCGCTGTTGAAAATGGCAAGATGTGTGCTCACGCCCGGGCGAGGAAGTCAGCATGAAGTTTGCCGCAGAACAGGAGTCCGACCACAGCGAGGACTTTGATCGCGTCGCCGCCCGGTGCGCGGCCTGCGCGGTGGCCGGGCGCTCGCTGGAGGCGACGCTGGCCGAGTTCGAGCAGCATCTGGACGAGTTTCTGCCGCCGGATCCGGACGGGGCGGAGGCGGAGAATCCGGATCTGCGACGGCGCTTGCTGCGCATCATGGTGCGCGCGCTATGGGGCATTCTGCCCAATCCGCAGTCCCGGTTTGACCTGCCCCAGGTGGCCGTACCCGGTCGCAACGCGCTGTGTCACTGTGGATCGGGCCGCAAGTACAAGGCCTGCTGCCAGGCGCTGGAGCGCAGGCTGCCGCCGCCCGTGGATCACATCAACCTGCTGCCGGTTCTGCTCGAGGCCTTGCCGCGCGAGCGCTGGGCTGAGCTGGTCGGCAGCCGCGTGAGCTACGACCGGCTTGGGGATACGGTGCGCCAGTGGGGCGAGGCCGGTCGCTGGCCGGAGGTGCTGGAGTTGCTCACCCCCTGGTTTGCCGACGATCGGGCGCTGGTGATGGACAACGAGTGGCTGCTGGATATGTACCTGGATGCGCTGGAGGGTGTGGGAGATCTGGAGGGCCGGTCGCGTGTGCTGGCGCGCGCGGTCGAGCACGGCGACCGGCCGCTGCGCAGCGCCATGCTGCAGCGCCAGGCCAGCAGGGTGGCCGACCGGAATCGCTTCGAGGAAGCCTGGGCGCTGTTCGAGCAGGCGCGCAGCCTGGATCCGCGCTCGCCCAACCTGTCGCACCTGGAGGTGGTCATGCTGATCGCCGAGGGCCGCGAGCCGGAGGCGCGCAAGCGGGCCCGTTTCTGGGCCGGAAAGCTCGAGCGTCGGCGCAAGTCCGATCTGGCCGGCCTGATTGATCTGTTGCACGATGTCGCCCGGCGCGGCCAGGCCGCCTTGTTCGAGGCCGACGTGGGCTTTTCTGCCGACGACCGTCGCCTGCAGGCCGCGCTGCGGGAGGCGCCGGCGGCTACGAATCGCTATGTTCTGGATGTGGTCGACGGCAATGCCGGGCCGCTGCAGCCCGGGCCCGAACTGGCCCGGGCCCTGGCGGCCTGGAACGAGGTGATTGCACCGGTGAGCTGGTTCCCGGGCGACGCTAGCGCGGCGGAGGATCGGCTCAACGAACTCGACGCCATGCTCGATCTGCTCGAACAATACCCCCTGTTGTGGGACGGTTTCGAGGTGCTCGATCTGCTCCAGGACGCGGCCGAGGCCCTGGTGCCGGTCGACGCGGCCGACCCGCCGGTCCGAACCCTGGGCGAGCGGGCCTGGGTGCTGCTGGAACGAGTCCTGGAGGAAAACGCGGCGCAGGACGCGCGTCTGGAATGGGGATTCGTGGAAAACCGTCCGGCCCTGAGCGCGGCGGCCAAGGCCCTGATGCCGCTGGTGGATTCAGAGCCGGAGGTGCTGATCGAGCGCCTGGAGCGCCTGCTGCGTCTGAACCCGAACGACAATCAGGGACTGCGCAGCCTGCTGTGTCGGGCCCTGACCGCCACCGGAGCGTATGCGCGGCTGGTCGCGCTGTGCGAACGCTACCCGGACGATTTCGCCGAACTGCAGTACCAGCATGCGCTGGCGCTGTTCGCCCTGGAGCGCGGGGAAGAAGCCGCCCGCGTGCTGCGCGCGGCGGCGGAACGCTATCCGAAGGTATTCGAGTACCTCGATTCCAGCCGCGCCAACGCACCTGAGCTCACGCCCGGTCGCGTCACCGCGGGCGGTGACGACGAGGCCTGGATGTATCGCGTCGAGTACCGCGAGTATTGGCGCGAGCTGGACGCGTTGGCCTGGGCCCGGAAGGCGCTGCGCTGAGACCGGCAGGTTCGGTCAGCCGTCGCCGAGCCGGTCCAGCTGCTCGGCCAGGATGCCGGCCCAGCGGCGGACGATGCGTTCGCCTTCGCGGGTATTGGTGAAGCGGTCGGTGAATTCCACCGGCTGGATGGCGCGGGCGATTTCGCGGTCGGTGATGCGCGCGACGATGGCGCCGCTTTCGGCATCCTTGAGTTCGCCGACCAGGGTCACGCGGCCGAATTCGGACACGTAGGTGCGGACCCGGCCGGTGGCGCGGCGATCCTCCGGGGCGTTGATGACCAGGTCGATGATCCTCGGCTCGAAGATCAGGCCGTCGGTGGTCTGATTCACCACTTCGAAACGCCCGCTGCGCTCCAGCTCGGCCCGGAAGGTGCGGTCGAACAAGTCGGCGGCGTCCGTGCGGATTTCCTCGCGCTCGCGCTCGCTCAGGCGCAGGCGGGTGCCGGTGCGGCGCGGATCCCAGTGCGGGTCGAAAGCCACCTCCACCGGGGCCAGGGCGATACGGTCATAGGCGCTGAAATCGGTTCCGGGGCGAACCCATACCTCGTCCAGACCACGCACCTGGCGCAGTTCCAGACCGTCATGGGAATAGTCGGTCTGCGGTGCAGTGGCGCAGGCGCCAAGCAGCAGGGCTGCGCTGGTCAGCACGGTCAGGCGAAATCGCACGGGCATGGCGGTCTCCTCGAATCACGGATGGAAGAGCGAGGATAAGACATGTCGGTCGCGCCGATGTTCAGGATCCCCGTTTGCCCCCATTTATCCGGCGATGGATCTCTGGTCCGGTGGCTGCGCTGAACCGGGCGCTGAAGGCCGGTCAGAAATGGCGGTAGCGCGTGAGCAGATCCTGGTAGGCGTCGATGCGGCGATCGCGCAAAAACGGCCAGATCCGGCGGACCTGATCGCTGCGGTCGAGATCGAGCTCGGCGACGAGCACTTCGGCGTCCAGTCCGGCTTCGTCGATGATCTCGCCCTGCGGGCCGATGATCAGGCTGTGGCCCCAGAACTGGGCGTCGCGTCCGGCGCCGGAGCGGTCGGCCTCGAAGCCGACGCGGTTGCAGGCCACCACCGGCAGACCGTTGGCGATGGCGTGCGAGCGCTGGATGGTGCGCCAGGCGTCGAGCTGGCGGCGCTGCTCGTCTTCGTCGTCTTCCGGGGCGAAGCCGATGGCGGTGGGATAGATCAGGATCTGGGCGCCGGCCAGGGCCATCATGCGGGCCGCTTCCGGAAACCACTGGTCCCAGCACACCAGCACGCCGAGGCGCCCGAGCATGGTATCGATTGGCACGAAGCCCTGGTCGCCGGGGGTGAAGTAGAACTTCTCGTTGTAGCCCGGATCGTCGGGGATGTGCATTTTGCGGTAGATCCCGGCCAGTTCGCCGTCGGCCTCGATGACCAGGGCGGTGTTGTGGGCCAGGCCGGGCGCGCGCCGCTCGAAGATCGAGCCGATCACGACCACGCCGAACTGGCGCGCGGCCTCCGACAGCTGGCGCCGGGTCGGCCCGTCCAGCGGTTCGGCCAGGTCGAACAGGCCCGGGTCATGGTATTTGCAGAAGTACTCGCTGGCGTGCAGCTCGGGCAGGATGACCAGGCGCGCGCCGGCGGCGGCCGCGCGTTCGATGCCGTCGATGCTGGCCTGGCGGTTGTCGTAGGGATCGGGGCCCATGGCGTGCTGGACCAGGGCGATGCTGAGCGGAGCTTGTTTCATTTCAGGGGTCCGAGGGCGGCCGGGATGTGCATGCTGGCACAGTGCGGCCCGCCGTATTGTTCCATCATGACCGCGCTGCTGATGGATTCGACTTCGCGGTCGGGCAGGGTCCGGGCCAGGATGTCGCGGGCCTGCTCGTCGGCCGGCACGCCGTAGGCCGGCACCAGACAGGCGTCGTTGATGAACAGAAAGTTGGCGTAGCTGGCCGGCAGGGTGGGATCGAAGCCTTCTGCCGTGGGCAGTTCGATCAACTCGTAGGGCTGGTGATCGGCCGTGCGCAGGGCTTCGAGCTGGCCAACCAGGCGGTTCTGGCGCTGCCGGTCGGGCTGGCGCTGGTAGACGACGATGCGATGCTGGACAAAACGGGCCAGGGTGTCGATGTGGCCGTCGGTATCGTCACCGGCGAGCGGCTCCAGATCGATGCCGATGATCCGCTCGACGTTGAGCAGGGCATGCAGTTCGTACTCGATCTCGGCGCGCTTGAGGTGCGGCTGGCGGGCGTGCAGGCAGTGCCAGTTGACCAGCAGCGTGCCGCGGCCGTCGCACTCGATGGCCCCGCCCTCCAGTTCGAACAGGTACTGGCGAAAATCCAGCTGCTCGAACAGGCCGTGGCGCGCCAGCAAGGTGTTGACCCGATTGTCCTGCGCGGCCGGGTATTTTCCGCCCCAGCCGTTGAAGTTCAGGTCCAGCGCCAGGCGTTCGCCACCGGCCCCGCCGACCAGGGTGATCGGACCGTAGTCGCGGCACCAGGTGTCGTCATAAGGCGCTTCAATCAGGCGCAGCCCGGGCAGCGGTCCGAGTCGGTCCGACGCCTCGCGGCTGCCCGGCGGGACGAGCAGCAAGACGTCCTGGCGGCGCGCGATGGCCTCGATCAGGGCCTTGTATTCACGCTGGATGCCGGGCAGGCGTGCCGACCAGTCCGAGCGTGGATGCGGCCAGGCCAGCAAGGTGGCGCTCTGGCGCTCCCACTCGGCCGGCAGGCGGTAGTCGGTATGGGGCATATCGCTTCTTGCCGGGCGCGCGGCGCGCTAGCGGGTGGTGAGGTTGGCTTCGCGGACCACGGTCTCGGGATGCAGCACGCTTTCGATGACCAGCTCGTGTTCGAAATAGACGCTGTAGTCGTCGTAGGTCCAACGGCTGATCGGCGGCTCGCCGACCGGGCCCCGGCGTTCGGCGGGGCTGCCGAAGCGGCGCTCGACCTCGGCCATGCTCAGGCCGTTGCCCGGCAGGTCCCGGCTCATGCGTTCGCGGACTTTTTCGATCAGCAGGATATCGCCGCTGACCTGGCGTTCCGCCAGAACAACGGGTGCGGTCAGGCCCAGCAGCAGCACGGCCAGAAGAAAACGGGTGGACAGACGCTTGATCATGGCAAACCCTCCGGTTGGAACGCCGGCATGACGCGATCCGGCAATGCATCCGGATGGTAGCACAAGGCCTTGCCCGAACCGGCGACGTGAAGCCGTTGCGGCTGGTAATGTAAGACGACCATTCAGGTACATTTATCAACGCACCAGTCAACAGGAGGATCGTGATGACGACCACGGTGATTACCGGCGCCAATCGAGGAATCGGATTCGAACTCGCTTCCCAGCTTCACAGCATCGGCCACCACGTCATTGCCGTGTGCCGGCGTTCGTCGCCCGAACTGGATGCCCTGGGCGTGCGGGTCGAGGCGGGCATCGATATCACCGATGCCTCCAGCCTGGTCGATCTGGCCCGCCGCCTGGACGGCGTGGAGATCGATCTGCTGATCAACAATGCCGGCGTACTGCGCTCGTCAAGCCTGGACGAGATCGAGGACCAGCTCGATGATTTCCGCCTCCAGTACGAGGTCAACGCGCTGGCCCCGCTGCGGGTGACGCGGGCGCTGCTCGACCATCTCGGCGACGGCGCGAAGGTCATCATCATCACCTCGCGCATGGGCTCGATCGCCGACAACACTTCGGGCGGGCAGTACGCGTATCGGATGTCCAAGGCGGCGGTGAATACGGCCGGGGTCTCGCTGGCCCACGAGCTGAAAGACCGCAACATCGCCGTCGGTCTGCTCCATCCGGGCTACGTGCGCACCGGCATGACCGGCAACACCGGCCACATCGACCCCGACGAAGCCGCCCGCGGACTGATCCAGCGCATCGACGAACTGAGCCTGGAGACCACCGGCAGCTTCCGCCATGCCAACGGGGAGGATTTGCCCTGGTAGCGGCTGCGCCTGGGCTTATTGCCAGGGATCGACCAGTTCGATCCCGGTGGCCTCGAAGTCTTTCACATTTCGCGTAGCCAGGCGCCAGCCGCGGGTGAGCGCCATGGCGGCGATCATGCCGTCGGGGACGGCCATCGTTTGTCCGTTGCGCGCGGTCCTGCCCATCAAGCGACCGTAGGCCACGGCATCGGCTTCGGTAAAGGACTGAATCTGGTCGCGAAAACGCGCGCGCCACGCCGAGAGTCCTTTTTCAAGCCGGGCGGCGCGCTCGTCGGGTCGGATTCGTTCGATCCCGTAAGCCAGTTCAGCGAGCGTGATGCTTGGCAGGCTGATCATGGCATCGTGGCCGGTCAACCACTCGATGACGCGCGCTGATGGTCTGGGCTTGAGGGTTTCGGAGATGACGTTGGTGTCGAGGAAAATCACAGATCGATGCCGTGGTGGGGCGTTCGATGCTCTTCGAGCGTGGCGTCCAGATCGGCATCGCTGGCGCAGCTGGCCTGAAGATCGCGATAGAACTCGTCCGGCGGGCATTGCTCGCTATGCCGGTGCTCGTATTCTTCCAGCGCTCGCTCGACGATGGCGGCAATGGTTCGGCGTTCGCGACTGGCCAGGCGATAGGCCAGTTCTCGCGCCTTGGCGCTGCGCACGGACAGCTGTGGTTCGGTCATGGTGGACTGGTCGATCTCGGCAAATGGAGCGCCAGTATATCAGCCATCTTGCCGGCTAATGATGGCT
>PWJA01000119.1 GCA_003560975.1 Gammaproteobacteria bacterium | reverse complement strand
GACGCAGAGAACCGAACCCCTCGGGCCGGAACTGATTGACGCCGTTGATGCCACCGAAGTAGAAGTAGCCGCGCTCGCTGCGGTAGGCCACGGCGCGGTTGAACTCCAGCGCCTGAAGTCCGTCCGGCAGCGTGAATTGACGCACTCTCGAGGTTTCGGGATTCCACAGCATCAGGCCGTGGTTGCTGCTCATCCAGACCCGGCCGCTGTCCTCCGGCAAGACGGCATAAATCGTTTCGTCGACCAATCCATCGCCGCGGTCCAGCCAGTCCGACCGCACCGTCGGCCCTCCCTGAGCATCGGAGGCGAGCCAGACGTGGCCCAGGCCCGTTTCGCGGCCCCCGATCCACCATCCCTGCCGAGGATGCGTGGCCAGAGCGAACAGGCCACCGTCCCGACCGGGACGAATCTCAGGCAAGCCGATCAGCAAGTCCGACACATCGTCGACCAGATCCAGGAATCCCATCCCCTGAAAACCGACCACGACCAGGCCCCCGCTGTCGGTCTCGAGAAGATTGGAAACATTCAGTTCCGGCAACCGCGCATCCTCGAATTCGGCGACCGGCTGCCGCCGATCGGCGCCGAGCGTCAGGGTCAGGATGCCTTCGGCGGTGCCCACCCACATCCGGTCCCCGGCCCGGCTGATGCGGACCGCTCTGCCGGGCCGATCGAGTTCGATTCGATGGACGACTCGATCCGAAGCCGCGTCAATGGCAATGAGCGCGCTCTCGGCAACCACCCAGACCAGGTCGCTCAGCGGATCGCGGGTCAACCCCCACACGGTGTCGTTCGGCAGCCGCCGCGTCTCCGGCGCCCGCGTATGAAAACTCTGCTGCCAGCGAAACCGGCCGTCCTCGCCTTTCCGCAGGCGCCGCACGCCGGCGCGCTCCAGGGCCAGCCACAGATCCACAGAGCCGTTGAACTGGGTCTCGATCACCCCCCGAACCACGTTCTGTCCGGCGTAGGGTACGGGGCTGGTCGCGGGACTGCTGCGATCGATGATGTGGCGAAACCGGGTCTGACCCGGCGAATGCCGGCCCACACCCCCGAGATGGGTTCCGACCCAGACCGTGCCTTCCTCGTCGATGAACAGGGCGATTCCCAGCTGCGGCACCGTGGGCGGCAGGCTGTGCGGGTCGGCCGGGTCATGAAAAACGATCCGCACCTCTTCGGTTTCCCGATTGATCCGCGCCAGACCGTACTGGCTGGCGAACCAGAGGTCACCGTTCGGGTGCTCGTGCGCCTGGATCTCCTGGCGAGCAACCTCGTTCGGATCGAGGCGGTCGCCGTCGAACAGCACGTGCAGCTTGCCGTCGGCCGGGTTGTAGCGCAGCAGCCGGGTCGGCGTCGGAAGCCAGACCATGCCGTCGCTGGTGGCCATGACGCCGTTGATGCGCTGATCCACCCCGCCCAGATCCTCCAGATCCAGGCGTTCGAGTATGTCCAGCGTGTCGGGGTCGATCAGCTTGAAGACGTGATCGGCGGCCAGCGCCAGCAGCCCCTCGCTGGTCAGATCCAGGGCCTGGTACATGCGAAATTCCGGATACTGGCGCAGCGTCAGGACCCGCTCCATACGCTGGCCCGCCTCGTCGAAACGCCACAGGCCCTCGGCATTGAAGACCCAGTACCGTCCCTGCCGATCCAGCACCGCCGAACGAATCGATAGACGATCCTGCTCGAGATCCCGAACGAAGGGAATTCGGTGAACCTGCTGCGTGTCCGGCCGCCAGATGCGGACCGCACCTGCGGCCGACAGAAACAGGCGGCCATCCTCGTGCTCGTCGACGATATGGAACTCCGTCTGATCCTCCAGTCGATCCGGCGGCCCGACAATCTCGAAACGCTCGGCCCGGCCGGACACCGGGTCGAAGCGATTCAGACCCGCCCGGGTCGCCACCCACAACCGTCCGTCCCGACCCCGCCGCAGGTCGCGGATGTTGCTGTGACTGAGACTGGTGGGGTCCTCGGGATCGCGGCGGAAGCTGCGGATGCTGTACCCATCGTAGCGGTCCAGCCCGTACTGGGTTCCCAGCCAGATGTAGCCTTCGTCGCACTGCGCAATGGCCGACACGGACGACTGCGACAGCCCGTCGGCCATGGTCAAACGCTCGAAGCGGACATCGTTGGCCATCGCGTCGCCGGCGAGCGACCAGAGACCGCCGATCAGCAGGCCCAGTCGGCAAACGAAGCGGTGACACGCGATGAGGCGATTCGGCACGATCGGAAGCATGAAAATCCCAGCCGCTAAACTGCCGTGGACCGGCCGCTTTGTCAACCGCGTACCCGTCTCGTCGCTTCGGACGCGGGGCCGAGCCATGCTATGCTTTCGGCCGTACACGGGGTCGCCAGACCGCTTCATTTTCCGAACCAAAGAGTCAACATGTCAGAAAAGCAAAAGCAGATCGACGCGCACAACCAGGCCACCGCCGAATTCATCGGAATGGCCAACACCATGGTCAACGAGAAAGGGTTTGACATGAAACTGGTCTCGGCCGCGCTGATGGCCGCCTCCGGCGTCTATGCCACTTTCACGGCAGCCGGCAACCAGGGATTCCTGGCACCCGGCGGCGTCGACCGCGTGACCGACATGTACAAAAAGAACCTGGCCTACATCCAGCAGCGCAAGAAAGAAGAGCTGGAAGCGCAAGGCCTCGAACCCAAGCCGGTCGCCGAAATGCAGGACGACCCGCCCGCCGGCGGCAACGAATCCTGACTTCCCGGGCCCTTAGCTCAGCTGGTTAGAGCAGCCGACTCATAATCGGTAGGTCGCAGGTTCAAGTCCTGCAGGGCCCACCATCTTATTGATGTCTATGGGTTTCGCGCCAGCGTGACTCATAGACTGGGAGTCGGGTGGTCGCATCGGGTCTGGGGTGACGCGAAACGCTCGTGCGCCGGCGCTTTCTGGCTACTAGAGCTTCGGAGAGGAAGCTCACCTCAAGGCGCCGCCCGAATTGCCCTTCGAGGCCCGAATCATGTTTCGATTCCCTCCACTCGCGCATCGAAGTCGGCAAGACGACCGCGGACCGCACTGGCGCCATAGTGAAAAGCCAGAACTGCGTTCGGCCATTGCCGAAGCTCGGTTTCACCGATCATCGAGCGCCCGAATCCACTGCGCGTGGTAGCCCAGACCAGCGGCAACGGATTCAGCCGCTTAAGGTGCTCTGTCATCTGTTGACTGGAAACGTCTTTCAACAAAAACCCAACCAAGCACACTGAACCGTGCTTAGTCGTATCAGCTTCGACCTCGGGAGGGTGACCATCGAACCCTCGCTGTGATGGACCGCGGCTGGCTCGAGCAACGACGCCAGGGTCTTTCTGCCGCAGAGACTCAGTTCTGCATGGGGATGCCGTCGTCCCAGCGAAAGCCCACGCCCCCGGATTGCCACACGCCTGGACCAAACGGGCTTGCCCCGCCAATCCTCAAGTACTGCGGCAAACCATACCCGGGCGCGAGTTCCTCCACGCCGCGGACGGTGCTGCGGTGCATGATCCGCAGGCCTTGTTCTTCGGCCGGCAGGTGTGCTTCCGGGGAGGCCCGATGCGCTACGGCCAGATTGTCGATAAAGATGCAGTCGTGTTCCCGGTATTCGTAGGCGATGGCATAGCCGTTGTCCAGGCCGGCATCGAGCAGGTCGTTGTATTCATGGCACAACTGCTTGAGCTCTCCGGCATCCAGCAGGCGGAAGCCCCCTTCGTCCGGCAGTTTCTCGATCACCGCACCGGTCATGCCCAGGTGCAGCCAGACGCTTTTGCGCCCCGACAGCGGGTGCTCATGAACCGCCGGGTGGACAACGCCGGATGCGGAGTTGACCGACGACAGGCGCCGCCAGAATTCCTGCCGGTGTTCTGCCAGCGCGTCGTAGGCGGCACCCTGGTGGGCGAAATAGGTTCCGCCGCCTTTTTCGGCCGGCCGGATGATGTGATAGCCGGCGTGGGAGAAGGTGTCGGCATTGAAGCTGCCGTCGTTGTGCCACTGTGGGCCCACGCCGGGAATGCCGTGACGGCGATCGTTCGACAGGCGAAAAATGTGTCGGTTGCCGCCGGGCGTGGCCGGATGCACGCCATGGGTACTGTGCAGCGCCCTACCGCCCCACCAGCTGCTGGCGCGCAGGAAATCGTCGGGCGTCAACTGCTGCTCGCTTCTGAACACCAGGAACCCGCGATGGGCCATCTCGAGTTCAAGCGCCTCGACGACCTCGCGCGGCGGCGGGGACGCCGAAGAGAGGTCTATGCCATGCACCTCGGCCCCGATCGGCTCCAGCGGAGCGATCCGGCCGCCGAACTGTTCGATTGTTTGAACCCGCGCCGGGTCCAAAGCCGGTACACCGGAGGCGTGACGATCTTGTGCGGTAATCTCTCTATGAATCATGGCGTTGAGGGTAACCCGCACGGCGTGAGAACGAAAGGGGGGCTGCCTTGGCATGAAGGCATCCGAATCCTCGACTCTGGAGGAATCTTCTCTGGGCCTTCGGGAGTGTTGCCCCGAGCGTCGGCTGCGAGCAGGTCCTGGCGGCCCGGCGCTGACCTTACTCGTCTTCCGCGCCGGCTTTCTTGCGCGGGCGCGCGACCGCCACCAGGGCCAGCAACACGGCCAAAAGCCAGATCGCGATCGACTCCACGCGCCCGTAACGGGGCTCGTAGGCGCGCTCCATGCTGACCGTGCCGGCGGTCTTTTCCAGGGCCGCATCGTACAGCGGAGCCGCCGCATCGCCGACTCCCTCGGCCGGGATACCGGCGATTTCCAGCCAGCACAGGTTGCCATCCTCGAACTCGCCGGCCAGTTCCGCCATTTCGGCCGGGATCACGCGGTAGTCGACCTGGTTGAGGTTGAACTCCTCAAGCGCCCGCTCGAGGTCCCGACAGCTCTGGCCCGGTTCGGTGACCAGGGCATATCGACCCAGTTCCTGGCCCGGTATCAGCAGGCCTGCGGCAATCGAGAGCAGCAGATAGAAGATCAGCAGGAAAAACACGAATCGCAAGGCAACCACCACGGGGCGGCTGATTCGCTCGGTCAGACCGGGAGGAGAGGCGGGAGAACGCTGCATGGTGGGCGGGAAGCTCTTGATGCCAAAGCCTCTCCACGGTAGCAAAGCCCGCGGATCTTTGCCAGGCTTTGCACGGTATCGCCGCATGCGACCGGACCGGGTTACAGTGGAGCCGCCCGCAACCACGGAACCCGGCCATGCCCGAGCAACTCATCAACGGCGCTCGCCTCCATGTCGACGACGTCGGCCAGGGCGAGGAGACCATCCTGTTCTGCCACGGACTGCTGTTCAGCGGCCGAATGTTCGACGATCAGGTCGCAGCGCTGCAGGATCGCTATCGCTGCGTGCGCCTGGACTTTCGCGGCCAGGGCCGGAGCGAAGTCACGCGCGACGGCTATGATCTCGACACCCTGGCCGCGGACGTCATCGAGCTGATCGAGTCCATGGAGATCGGGCCCTGCCATCTGGTCGGATTTTCCATGGGCGGCATGGTCGGACTCCGGGTCGCGCTGCGCAGGCCCTCGTTGCTGAAATCCCTGGTTCTCATGAACACCTCGGCCGAAGCGGAAAACCCGCGCAAGCGTCCGCGTTTTACCCTGCTCAACCTGGCGGCGCGCCTGTTCGGACTGAAGTTCGTGGCCCCGCGCATCATGGACCTGCTGTTCTCGTCGGACTTCCTCTCCGCGCCCGAGCACGCCGACGCCCGCCAGCGCTGGACCGGTTACGTGCTGGCCAACGATCGGATCGGCGTCACCCGGGCGGTTCGAGGAGTGGTCGGGCGAAGCGACCTGCTGGACCGAATCGACCAGATCCGGCTGCCCACGCTGATCGTGACCTCGGATCAGGACACGACCACGCCGCCGGCCAGGGCCGAAGCCATGCACCGGCGCATCAAGGACTCACGGCTGGTACGGATCGAAGGCGCCGGGCACATTAGCGTCGCCGAAAAGCCCGATGCGGTGACCCATCGGCTGGGCGAATTCCTGGGCGGGATTCAGCAGGCTGAGCAGTCTTCCACCGGCAGGCCGGACCGGATCCAGCCGGGACCGAACTGACTGCCGAGCATGCCCTCGGGGATGTGATACACGCGGGAAAAGCCCCACTGCTGGAGTGCGGGCACGACCTGGCTGGTGCGGTTGCCGGTGCGGCAGATCAGGACCACGGGCGCATCGCGGTCATCGCCGACCGCGGCCAGCAGATCGCGCAGGAACCCCTCGCCGCCTTCCGGGTGGCCCATGCTGATCCGGACCGCGCCTTCGGCCACGCCGGTCTGGCGCCACTCCTCGGGCTGGCGGATGTCGACCAGCACGATGTCTCCGCGTTCCTGCCGGGCCTGCGCGTCGGCGGCAGCGAGGCTGGGCAGGGCGTTCTGGGCGCTGGCGGGAAGCAGCCAGAGCAGGGCCAGAAAAGGAATCAATCGATGCACGGGCGAGTTCCCTGTCAAAATTCGTCGCATGTTTAATATTAGCAAACCCTTATGACGCCCGTTTTGATTCACCGCAAAAAATCACTTGACAACGGCCGCCGCTTGCGGCAACACTCCGCAACCATGATGTTCGAGTTTTGCCACAACTGCCTTTGCACCATGTGTATGCCGCGCTCACAAGCTGCGGCCTCGAGCCTGCGTGCCTCTTTGACTCCATGACCTAGAACGAAGCAAAGGCACCGAACTCGACCAACCCGCAGCGGCCTGACCGATGCGGGTTTTTTCGTGCTCGACGCCCGCATCACGATTCCTGGCCGCTGCCCCTGACAGACTTTTTCACGCCACTGCCAAGGAGAGCAAGATGACCGACCAGAATACGCCACCGCTGCATTTCGAAACCCTGCAGGTCCACGCCGGACAGGAGCCGGCGCCCGGCACCAACGCCCGCGCCGTGCCGATCTACCAGACCACCTCGTACACCTTCGACGACGCCGACCATGGCGCCCGGCTGTTCGGGCTGCAGGAGTTCGGCAACATCTACTCGCGGATCATGAACCCGACCGTCGACGTGTTCGAAAAGCGCGTCGCCGCGCTTGAAGGAGGCGTGGCTGCCGTAGCCACCGCCTCCGGCCAGTCGGCCCAGTTGATCGCCATCACCACGATCGCCCGGGCCGGCGACAACCTCGTCGCCAGCGCCTCGCTCTACGGCGGCACCTACAACCAGTTCAAGATCACGCTGCCGCGCCTGGGGATCGACGTGCGCCTGGTCGACGGGGACGATCCGGCCGCGTTCGAAGCACAGATCGACGACAGGACCAGGGGAATCTACGTCGAGTCCATCGGCAACCCGGGTTCGCACATTCCCGACTTCGAGGCCCTGTCGGCACTGGCCCGGAAACACGGCCTGCCGCTGATCGTCGACAACACCTTCGGCGCGGCCGGCTATCTGGTCCGCCCCATCGACCACGGCGCCAACATTGTGGTCCAGTCAGCGACCAAATGGATTGGCGGTCACGGCACGACGGTGGGCGGGGTGATCGTCGATGCGGGCAACTTCGACTGGGGCAACGGTCGCTTTGACCTGTTCACCGACCCGGCGCCCGGCTATCACGGCCTGAACTTCTGGGAGGTGTTCGGCAGCGGCAGCCAGTTCGGCAACATTGCCTTTGCCATTCGCGCCCGGGTCGAGGGGCTGCGTGATCTCGGGCCGGCACTGAGCCCGTTCAACGCGTTCTTGCTGCTGCAGGGGCTGGAAACCCTGTCGCTGCGGGTCCAGCGCCATCTGGACAACGCCCTGGCCCTGGCCCGCTGGCTGGACGATCAGCCGGCCGTGGCCTGGGTCGAGTACCCCGGCCTGGAAGGCCATCGCTGGCACGAACGGGCCAAAAAGTACCTGCAGCACGGCTTCGGCCCGGTTCTGAACTTTGGCGTCCGCGGCGGCGAAGAGGCCGGCCGGACCTTCATCAATTCCGTCGAACTGGCCAGCCACCTGGCCAACGTAGGCGATGCCAAGACCCTGGTCATCCACCCGGCCAGCACCACCCACCAGCAGCTCAGCGAAACCGAGCGCAGCGCCGCCGGAGTCCGCCCGGAACAGGTCCGGGTTTCGGTCGGCATCGAGCACATCGACGACATCATCGCCGACTTCGCCCAGGCGCTGGACAAGGCCGGCCTCGAAGTCGCGGCATGAGTCACGCGATGGTCAGCGAACGCCAGGTTGTCAAGTTCCAGCGCCCGCCTCCGCTGGCCGATGGGCTGGAACTGGGCCGCCTGCAGATCGGCTACCGTACCTGGGGCCGGCTCAACCGGGCCGGCAACAACGCCGTGCTGGTCTGCCCGGCATTGACCGGCAATGCCGACGTGGATCAGTGGTGGCCGGGCCTGCTCGGGCCCGGCAAGGCCCTGGATTCGGAGCGCGAGTTCATCATCTGCGCCGATGTGCTGGGCGGCTGCGGGCTGACCAGCGGCCCGCCGCTGGACGGCAGCAACGAGGCCTTTCCGTCGGTGACCGTGCGCGCCATGGTCGATGTCCAGCGCCTGCTGCTGGACCATCTCGGCGTCAAGACGCTGCGCCTGGTCATCGGCGGCTCGCTGGGCGGGATGCAGGCCCTGGAATGGGCGGTGACCCATCCGGACCGGGTCGACGCCGCGGTCGTGATCGCCGCGCCGGCCCGGCAAACCGCGTGGGCCCGCGCCTTCAACCACATCCAGCGGCGCGCCCTGGAGCTGGATGATTCGCTGGACCTGGCCCGCATGGTCGCCATGATCAGCTATCGCCACTGGGACAATCTCAATCCGCGCTTCGATCCCTTCGACCCGGGCGACCCGGCCGGGGCCTGGCTGGACCATCACGGCCGCGCCCTGACCGACCGCTTCGACCGCAACGCCTACCTGCGCCTGGCCGAGGCAATGGATGGTCACGACGTGGGCCGCGATCGCGGCGGCGTTACCCACGCCCTGCGCGCCACCGAGGTACCAACCCTGCTGGTCGGCATTCGCTCCGACCTGCTCTACCCGCCGGCCGAGATGGAGACCATCGCAGCCGAGCTGGTCGACGCCGAGCTGACCACGCTGGAGGCCCCGCAGGGTCATGACGCCTTTCTGATCGAGCAGGACGATCTCAACCGCCGGCTGACCGAATTTCGCTGCCGGCGCAAGCTGCCCTACCGGTTGAGTTGTTGCGGGAGTTGAGCGAGTGGGCCATGGCGGTCGAGGGGGTCCACAGGTCAAGCGGCCGGGCGGCGGAGAAAAAATACTGGCCCGCACGCCAGATGGCAGCACGGCTTCGCACGACCAAAACGTCAATTTGCACAGTCAAACCGGCCCGCCGGCCGAACCTCCAAAACCACTTGCAGAGCAACACAGTCACACATAAACTGCGTGTATGAAAAACATCACTCTCAGCGTTGACGAAAAAGTACTGGTCGCGGTTCGTCGGGTGGCGGCCGATCAGGGCACTACGGTCAACGCGCTGGTCCGCGAGCATCTGACCCGGCTGGCCGAGCATCAGGACCGAGCGGCGCGGGCGCGCCACAGGATTCGCGAACTCAGTGAGACTTCCGAGGCCCGAATCGGTGCTTCCCGATGGCAGCGGGACGAGCTGCATGAGCGTTGACTGTTTCCTCGACACCAACGTTCTGATTTACGCCGTCGCTTCCGACCCGGCGGCCGCACACAAGCGCGAGGCCGCAATGACGCTCATCGAGCGAAAGGACTTCGCCCTGTCAGCGCAGGTGCTGCAGGAGTTCTACGTGACGGTGACGCGCAAGCTCGAAAAGCCGCTGTCTCCGGTTCAGGCCATGGAATGGATCGAGCAGTGGGAGGCCTTTCCATGCGTTGGCATTGACGCCGCGCTGGTCAAGGTGGCAATTGAGCTCAGCGAGCGCTACCGTATCAGCTACTGGGACGCTGCCGTCATCGCCGCCGCCGAGCTTGCCGGGGCCGAAATCGTCTACAGCGAGGATCTGAACGACGGCCAGCACTACGGCCGGGTGATGGTCAGGAATCCGTTTTTCGACCGCGGGCTGGTCCAGGATCGTGCCTGAACTTTCAGGAATCCAACAGCTCGAACGTCAAACCCGCATGCTCGACCAGACGCGGAATCAGCTTTTCCGCCATCGCCGTCGATGGTGTCCAGAAGCCGCCGGGGGGTGAGCCCTCCGGCACATCGGTGGCCAGGGTGTAGGCGGCCTCGCCCAGCATCCTGGACGTCGAGCCGTAGCCGGGATCGCGGTCACCGGTCACGCGCACGCGGACTTCATGGCCGTCGTCATCGCGCCCGACCAGCAGCAGCTTGAACAGGCCGCGCTCGCGCGCGCCCTTGGACGGCCCTTCCCCCGGCTTGGGCAGAAAGCGGTTCTTGAGCAGCTTGCGGGTGGGGCCCAGACTGGCGCCGACGGCGAAGCCGCCGAGGGCCAGCGACCAGGTGATCGCCTGACGGCGGCCCTTGAAGCCCGTGCCGGTCATCATGGCTTCCTCGTAGGTAAAGTCCTCACCCCAGGGTCGGCCCTGCAGGGCGTGCGAACGATGCACGATGCGGGTATTGATCGCCGCCATCACGAACGGCGCCAGCCACGCGTCGAGGTCGTCATCAAAGGTCGGGCCCTTGACGTAGGGCTGGCGCGGGCCCTTGCGGAATTCTTCCGGGCACAGCGCGTACGGGTTTTTCGCGATTCGGGCAATCTCGGGATCACTGCGACTGGACTCGATGATGTTGAGCATGCTCGCCGCCGTGCCGCCGCTCATCTTGCCCCTGAGCGCCTGCACGCCCAGGCGCACGCGCGTCATCGGCGTGCCGAACAATCGCTCGGCCTGGTGCTGCAGGAACCAGACCCCGAGGTCGGACGGAATGGAGTCGAAACCGCAGCAGTGAACCAGGCGAGCCCCGGACGCGATCGCCGCCTCTTCATGAGCATCGAGCATCTGGCGCATCCACGGCACCTCGCCGGTCAGGTCGCAGTAGTCGGTGCCGCTCTCGGCACAGGCCGCGACCAGGTCGGATCCGTGCAGGGCATACGGCCCGACCGTGCTGCACACGGCGCGGGTCTGCGCGACCAGCGCATCGAGCGAGGCCCGATCGTGCGAGTCGGCCAGCAGCAGCGGCAGCTCGGCGGCCGCCTCGCCCAGTTCGGCGCGCACGCTTTCGAGCTTGTCCCGGCTGCGCCCGGCCAGCGCCCACTTCAATTGCCCTTCGGCACCGTGGCGCTCGAGCAGGTACTCGGCGACCAGGCGGCCGGTGAATCCGGTCGCGCCCAGCAGCACCAGGTCGAATTGCGGCTGATCGGACATGCTGATGATCTCTCGATGACAAGCAGCCTCAAGCTTAACCGCTGGCGGTTCCCGTGTGGTTCGACCGAGCCGGACTGATAAACTGGGCCGAGTGACTTTGGCGCGAAGGATTCACCCGTGCAGACCCTGACCTTGACCCGCCCCGACGACTGGCATCTGCACGTGCGCGACGGCGCCATGCTCAAAAGCGTAGTGCCGGACACGGCGCGCCAGTTCGCCCGCGCCATCATCATGCCCAACCTCAAACCGCCGGTCGCGACCGTGGACCTGGCCCTGGCCTACCGCGAGCGCATCCTGGGGGCGGTGCCGGAAGGCATGAATTTCCAGCCGCTGATGACCCTGTACCTGACCGGCCGGACCAGCCCGGAGGAAATCCGCCGTGCCGCCGACTGCGAACATGTGTACGCGGTCAAGTACTACCCGGCAGGCGCCACCACCAACTCAGCCGCCGGTGTCGCCAACATCCGCCAGGCCAGCGCGGCGCTTAAGGCCATGCAGGACTGTCGCCTGCCCTTGTTGATGCACGGCGAGGTCACCGACCCGGCAGTCGATGTGTTCGACCGCGAGGCGGTGTTCATCGAGCGGGATCTGAGCTGGCTGCTGGCGAGCTTTCCCGAGCTGCCGATGGTGCTTGAACACATCACCACCGCCGATTCGGCCAGCTTCGTGCGCTCCGGCCCCGACAACCTGGCCGCCACCATCACCGCCCATCATCTGCTGCTCAATCGCAATCACATGCTCGTCGGCGGCATACGGCCCCATTACTACTGTCTACCGGTGCTCAAGCGCGAGCGTCACCGG
>PWJA01000238.1 GCA_003560975.1 Gammaproteobacteria bacterium | reverse complement strand
CTGATCGCTTCTTGGAGCGTGGTTGCGGATGTGGTTTGGGAGCGCCGGGATAAACCGGCATGGAGGAGGAGATGGAAACGCTCTACGCCGAAGGGTTAGCGACCCGCGGTGGCCCCGAGTCCAGGACTCCCAGCACCGTGAGATGGGGACCCTGAACCGAAACGGCTGAGAACGCCGCCGGATCGGGTGGTTCTGTTGGTTTCTTGTCGTTGGGGTGCTCGCTTCCGTGCTCTCAATCTGAGATAATTAGCGTGCTGTTATCTCGGGTGTGGGAGTGGTGCGAAGATGGGGACGATGAGTGCACAGATGCCGTTGCCGTTGCGTGCGGATGGGGCCCGTCCGATCGGGGAGGCGGCCTGCCTGACGATCGACGAGGACGGCGGGCAGGTGTGGGTGTGGGGGACGCTGTGGTGGTCGTGGCAGGCCGGCGACGAGACCGGCCGTCGCCTCGCGGCGGTGCAGCTGGCCACCGCCAGGGTCGCCAGACGGGTCCAGATCGCGGCGGCGTTTGCGACCACGACCACGACCCTGTGGCGCTGGATGCGCGACTACGAGCAGGACGGCATCGTCGGGTTGGCACCGGCCAGGCCCGGCCCCAAGGGGGCGTGGAAGCTCACCGACGAGGTCGTCGAGCAGATCGTCGCGCTGGACGCCCAGGGTGCCACGCAGGCCGCGATCGCCGAGACGGTCGGGGTGTCGTCGTTCTCGGTGCGTCAGGTGCTGCGCAGCCAGCAGCCGGCCCCGTCGTCGACGGCCGACCGCCACGAACCCGAGGAAGTGGGGGCGCAGGAGCTGGCGGTGGTGCCGGTCCCGGCCCCGCGCACCACCGAGCGGCAGGCGGCCCGGTTTGGCCAGCTCGTCGAGGCGGCACCGGTGTTCACCCAAGGGCGGCAGCTGCCGCTGGCCGGGTTGCTGCTGGCCCTGCCCGCTTTGGAGGCCACCGGGCTGCTCGAGGTCGCCGAGCAGTCCTACGGCAAGCTGAACAACGGTTTCTACGGGCTGCGGAGCCTGCTGTTGTGTCTGGTGCTGCTCGCGTTGCTGCGCGAACCGCGGGCTGAGGGGGTGACCCGGGTCGTGCCGGGCGACCTGGGCCGGATCCTGGCGTTGGACCGGGCCCCGGAGGTGGGCACGATCCGCCGCCGGCTGGGTGAGCTGGCCGAACGGGGCCAGGCCGGGCAGCTGATGGCCGGACTGGCCCGCCACCACGTCGACACCCACCCCGACGCGGTCGGGTTCGTCTACATCGACGGGCACGTGCGCGCCTACCACGGCACCCGCCGGCTGCCCAAGGCCCATGTGGCCCGGATGCGGATCTCCATGCCCGCCACCCTGGAAACCTGGATCGGTGACGCCAACGGCGACCCGATCTTCGCCGTGATCGCCCCACCGTCGGCATCCACGGCCGCAGAGATCCGCCGGCTGCTGCCCGAACTGGCCGAGCTGGCCGGCGAGCGGACCACCACGGTGGTGTTCGACCGGGGCGGCTGGTCCCCCGACCTGTTCGCCCACCTGACCGCCGAGGGCTTCGACCTGCTCACCTACCGCAAGGGCACCGTGCGGCCCGAGCCCGCCTCGGCGTTCACCGAGCATGTCTGGGTCGACGAACGTGGCGTCACCCACCGGTGGGAGCTGGCGGATCGGACCGTGCGCATCAAGCTGTCGGCCAAGGCCGCCAAGGCCCACGGCCGCACCACCATCCGGCTGCGCCAGATCGTGCGCCGCAGCCCCAACGGGCACCAGACCCCGATCCTGACCTCCCGGTTCGACCTGTCAGCCGCCGAGATCGCCGCACGGATGTTCAACCGGTGGCGCCAGGAGAACTACTTCCGCTACGGCCGGGCCCACTTCGCCCTCGACGCCCTCGACAGCTACGCGATCGTCAACGACGACCCCACCCGCACGGTGCCCAACCCCGCCAAACGTGCCGCCCGCCGCAAGGTCAACGACCTCGAACACACCATCACCAATGGAGAGGCTGCCGCCGGGCGGCACCGCCACACCGCCGCGGCCGACAGCCTGGCCGAGCTCGACACCACCCTCGACCAGGTCCGCGCCCAGCTCGCCGCCGCCCGGCAAGAGATGGCCGCCATCCCCGCCCGCATCCCGCTGGCCCAGCTGCACCCCGATGCCCGGCTGTTGGACGCCGAACCCAAGCTGCTCACCCACGCCTGCCGGATCGCGGCCTACAACACCGAGTCGACCCTGGCCCGGCTGCTCGCCCCCAGCTATGCCCGTGCAGGCCACGACGCCCGCAGCCTGCTCCGTGAAGCGTTCACCCTCGCCGGCGACCTCCAGATCACCGACGGTGTCCTGCACGTCACCCTCAACCCCGCCTCAGCCCCGCGCCGCACCCGCGCGCTCGAAGCCCTGTGCGACCAACTCAACGACACCGAAACCGTCTACCCCGGCACCGACCTCGTCCTCCGCTACGCCATCAAGGACATCCCCGGCGTTGCATGAACTTCCCCACGGTGCTGGGAGTCCTGGAATCAGGCGTCCTTACGCGAACTGAGCGAATTGGCCCGAAGGAAGGCCAACTGAACGCATCTACGGCCGTTGAGAGTGGCGACGTCCACTCGTCGCAAGTGCCCGCAAACGCCCAAGTCCAGAAAAGCGATTCTCACGAATTCGGCCCGCTAAAGGGTCGTAGCGGGCCGTTTGCGCGCTGGGAGGGATTCGAACCCCCGGCCGCCTGATCCGTAGTCGCACGTTGCTACGCGAACCCAGCGAATACGGGCGACCTGAGCGAGTAGAGCGTCGTTGAGAGTGTGGACGGTGGGTTCGTTTGGGTTCGACCTGGGTTCGGGATCCCGGGTGTCGGGTGACGACGGCGCAAGCTCGAACGCTACTCTAAGGCTCTTGCAAGCTACTTGAAGGCAAGTGCTCGGAGTGTCCTTGCACCCAGCGATGGAAGCACTGCGCCTCTCCCCTAGGAGATCGGCAACGGGTTGCTCGCGGTGCGGGAGGACCAGTGGTTCGACCGCAAGAGCGCCCGGACCAGGGGCATCGATCTGGCACCGATCATCTCCGGTATGGCCAACGCCGAAGGCGG
>PWJA01000111.1 GCA_003560975.1 Gammaproteobacteria bacterium | reverse complement strand
TCACCCGCTACGTGGAACAGGACCAGCCGATCTCGGAAATTGTCGCCGCCGGCATCGACGAGGCCACCGTGCGGCGTGTGGCCGGCATGGTCCTGGCCGCCGAGTACAAGCGCCGCCAGGGCGCCCCCGGCCCGCGCATCACGCGCAAGGCCTTTGGCCGCGACCGGCGCTATCCGATCACTTCGGGCTGGCGGGATAGCGGGATCGGCGGCTGAATCGGCGGTACAATCGGAGATCTAGCCCCAGCGCACGCCAGCGTCCATGTCCCGAGCCGGGCAGCACTCCAGGCTGATCGAGCAAGCCGCCCAGCTTCTGGTCGCAGCCTTCGACGACTACAACGCCAGCTTTGCCGACATCACCCGCCGGGCCAGGCGGCGCTTCGAGCGCGGCGAGCGGGCCGGCATGCGGCGCGACTCGATCGCCCGCCTGAATCTGTACGACCGCTCGGTCAACGAAGCGATCTCGCGTCTCGAGCAGCACCTCGACGAGCGCCTGTTTTCGCGCACCCTGTGGGTCGACATCCGGGCCCGCTACGGGCAGTTGATTGACGGTCAGCTCGACGCCGAGCTCTACAAGACCTTTTTCAACACCATCAGTCGCCGGCTGCACAAGACCCGGGGAGTGGATTCGGCCATCGAGTTCGTCGCGCTCGACATCCAGCCCACCGATCGGATCACGCATCCGGTGTCGCGCCACACCTACGCGGTCAGCGGTGATCTCCGGCGCGCGTTCACGCGCATTCTGCGCGATCACGGGTTCCGGCTGCCCTACCGCAACATGCACAACGACGCCGCCGCCCTGGCCGCCGCCCTGGAGCCGGTGTTCGCCGGCGACCCGGTCCCCGGCGTACTCGCCATCGAGCTGCTCGAGACGGTGTTCTACCGCGAGGGCCGGGCCTATCTGCTGGGGCGCGCGTTCGGCGCCGAGCGCTACGTGCCCTGCGTGATCGCCCTGTGCCGCAGCGCGCAGGGCGTGTACGCCGACGCCCTGCTGACCACCCGGCGCCAGGTCAGCATTCTGTTCGGCTACACCTTCAGTTATTTCATGGCCGACCTGCCCACCGTGGGCGATGCGGTGGTCTTTTTGCGCACGCTGCTGCCCGACAAACCGGTCGAGGAACTCTATACCGTGCTCGGGCGGGCCAAGCAGGGCAAGACCGAGCGCTATCGCTCCTTCGTCCGCCAGCTCCAGGCCCGTCCGGACGAGCAGCTGGTGGAGGCCGATGGCCAGCCCGGGCTGGTGATGCTGGTGTTCACCCTGCCGTCGTATCCGCTGGTGTTCAAGCTGATCCGCGACCATTTCGCACCGGTCAAGAAATTCGGCCGCCGCCAGGTCATCGAGCGCTATCACCTGGTCTTTCGCCACGACCGGGTCGGGCGGCTGATCGACGCCCAGGAGTTCAAGGACCTGCGCTTCGGGCGCGATCGCTTCGCCCCGGAGCTGCTGGCCGAGCTGCAGGCCGAGTGCGGGCGCAGCCTGCAGGCCGACGGCGACGACATCACCATTCGCCACTGCTACGTCGAGCGCCGTCTCCGGCCGCTGGATCTGTACCTGAAGGAAGTCGGGGAAGAGGCCGCGGCTGCGGCCGTGCTCGACTACGCCCAGGCGGTCAAGGATCTGGCCCGCTCCAATATCTTCGCCGGCGATCTGCTGCCGAAGAACTTCGGCGTGACCCGGTCCGGGCGGGTGATTTTCTACGACTACGACGAGCTGCGCCTGTTGATCGAGTGTCGCTTTCGGCGTCTGCCGCCCTCGCGCGACGACATCATGGAGCTCAACGACGAGCCCTGGTTCAACGTCGAAGAAAACGACGTCTTTCCCGAGCAGTTTCCGCGCTTCATGGGCTTGAGCCAGGAACACCTGGCGCTGCTCGAAAAACACCACGCCGACCTGTTCGATCCGGCCTGGTGGCAGGCGATTCACGCCCGCCTGAAGGCCGGCGAGGCCCTCGACGTGCCGCCGTACTCGGCCGAAGCGCGTCTGCGTCCGGCACCCGAAACGCCGTGATCCGTCGTCCGATCGACCACCTGCCGCTGTTTTTCAAGGGCGCGGCGATGGGCGTGGCCGATACCGTGCCCGGCGTCTCGGGCGGGACCGTGGCCTTCATCACCGGCATTTACGAGGAGCTGATCCAGAGCCTGGCCCGGCTCGGTCCGGAGCGCGTGGACGATCTGCGCGAGCACGGCCTGCGCGGGCTGTGGTCCGCGATCAACGGTAACTTTCTGCTGGCGGTGTTCTCCGGGCTGCTGATCGCCCTGTTCAGCGTGGCCGAGCTGATGAACTGGCTGATCAGCCATCACCGCGTGTTGCTGTGGGCGTTCTTTTTCGGCATGATCGCCGCGTCGGTACCCCTGGTGCTGATGCGCCGGCGCGAGCGCCGGCCGATGCACTGGCTGTGGCTGGGTCTGGGCGCGGCAGTCGGCCTGGGGGTGACCCTGCTGGGCGGCGGTCAGACTCCGGATGCGCTCTGGATGGTCTTCCTTGCCGGCATGATTGCGATCAGCGCCATGGTACTGCCCGGGATCTCGGGCAGTTTCCTGCTGCTGGTCATGGGCCAGTACGAGGTGATGGTTCGAGCGGTGGTCGAGCGCGATGTGCTGATGATCGCGGCGTTCGGCACGGGTGCCGTGATCGGCATACTGATCATCGCCCGCATTCTTTCCCGGCTGTTTCGACGCCACCACGACGCCACGGTCGCCGTGCTGACCGGCTTCATGGTCGGGTCGCTGAATGCGCTGTGGCCCTGGCAGGGACCGCCCGGCACCGGCGTCGGTCCGCGTGGCCACATGCTGCCGGCCCAGTTCGAGGCCCTGACCGGCCAGGCCGGTCAGCCCGCGCTGGGCGCGCTGTGCTGTGCGGCAGGCATCGCTGTGGTGGTGGCGTTTTCCCGCCTCGATCGGTCGCGCCCAGGCACCTGACCCGGACCGTCGGGACTCGATCCCGCGGGGCCCTCAGATCGGCCCGGCCTGCCGCCGTTCCACCCACAGCATCAGCGCCATGTGCGGCACGGTCAGCGCGGCCAGGCCGATGAACACGATCTGGAGACCGGCGTGGCTCAGCTCCGCGCCCGGCAGCGCAAGAAAGGCGACCAGCGCCGCCAGAGCCAGGGTCGCCAGCGTGTACACCAGTGCGTCGATGGCCAGGCGTCGACGTTCCTTCGGGGCCGCCCGGCGGAAGACCGCGGCCAGGTGGCGCGGGCTGTGGAGCAGGCAGAAATACAGTGCGAAATAGATCAGCGGCGGCGCCACGGCCGCCAGGATCAGCAACCCACCCAACTCGATGACAACGCTTCGCTGACGGTGTCGCGCCGCCGTGGCCAGGACGACGGCCAGCCCGGCCAGCGCAACCATTCCGACCCATCGCAGTCCTTCGGCAACGACTTGCCCGGCGCTTCCGGACAACACGGTAAAGATGTCGGCGACGGCCTGCGGATGAAACCACGCCGGCATGCCGAGCAGGGCGGTGGCGGCGAGCAGGCGTTGCCAGGGCGCCAGCCGGTCCTCCCAGTCGCCGGAAAAATGCCAGGCGCTGATGAGCAGAAAGACCGCCAGCGCCGGTCCGGGGCTGAGCCACCAGGCCAGCAGGACCAGCCCGGCCAGGGCCAGGTAGGCCAGGTTGAAGCCGATCCAGCCGACGCTCCTGCGGTACAGCCCGGCGCGCCGGGCGATCCACGGATCGAGCGAGCCGTGCGGCAGGCCCAGGATCACGACCGCAGCGGTCAGCAGGGCGACCTGCACGGCCAACGGGACCGGCAGCGAGACCGGCCCGAGCAGCCCGACGGCCAGCGCGGCCACGAGCGCAAAGATCACGGTTTCGGCGGGCAGCCGGGTCGACTCGCTCACGGACATGCTCAGGCCAGGCGGGCCGGGCGGTCGCGGCGCCGGCGACTCAGGGTTTGCACGAACGGCCGCCACGGCAGACTGGAAACGACCCGGAGACTGTCCATCCACCCGGCCTGGTCGCTCATGAAGCGCACGAACACCGGACCGGGCACGCGCTCGAGCATGCGCTCGAACAGCTTCGGCGCCTGGTCGGGCTGCTCGCGCAGCACCCGCAGGAACAGGCCGTCCATGAACTGCTGGCGGCGGGAGTCCCGCGGCTGGGCGAGCGGCGCTTCGCCCTTGGCCAGGCGTTGACTGCACGCCTCGGCCCAGCGCTGGATGCGCTGGAAACCGTAGCCGGAAGCAGCCCGCAGGGCGCCGCCGCCGGTGCCGGCGCGGACCAGCCCGGGCATGGGTTCCGGATCCGGTTGCGGCAGGCCCATGGGCAGCACCGCGCTTTCCTCGCGCGCGGTCTCCCCGACCTGCCAGCCCCGTCGCTGCAGCAGCGCATCGAGTTCCGCGGCGAGCTGGCTGCGCCCGACCGGAGCCGGCGAAAAGCGGGTGACTTCGACCAGCGCGCGGTCGCGGGCAAAGGGCAGCACGTAGCTGAACTGCAGGCCGTGTTCGTCGTTGCGCAGGTCGGTCATCAGCTCGACCGCGTCGGGCTCGAAGCGCGCCGGCGATTCCGGAGCCAGCGAGACGACCCGGCCGACGAAGCACTGATGAAGAAGCGACTCGGACAGGCGGGCCGAAGCCGGTGGCCGGGTATCGACCACCCAGCGCGCCTGCAGACGGGCCTCGTTCGTCCGGACCTCGAAGTGATCTTGCCGGCGAGTGACGTCCAGGGCCTTCTGGCCCAGCTGGAGCTCGATGTTGGCGGCGCCGCGGATCGCCTCCAGGGCGTGGCGATAAAAGTCCAGGCTGCTGACATACTGGTAGCTTACGCCGCCGGCCGAGCGCTCGATCGCCTCCCGGTTCCAGCGCGATCCGCGCCAGCGGCTCCAGCGTCGGGAGACCAGGTCGATCAGGGGGTGCTGGTCGGACGCCCAGAAACACCAGCTGCGGTCGTCAACGTAGCTGGATCTCGGCTCGATGACGGCGACGCGACCGGCACCGGCGCACCCGGCCAGGCGCATGGCCAGCGACAGGCCGGCGCAGCCGCCGCCCAGGATCAGGAGATCGAAACGCGTTGTCGCTCGCATGAGCTGCCGTCCGGATGGGAGGCGGCGCGCGCGATTCGGTGACGGGTTCGGGTCAAATCCTTGCCCGGACGCGCGCCGGCGCGCTCGCCGGACATCATTTCCCGGAGCAGGCTGGCGGCGGCAATGCGCAGTCTGGAGCGCACCGGAACGACCGCCCGACGGTCCCAGGATCGATAGCCGGCGTCGGCCACCCGATCGCCGATGGCCCGATACACGTGCGCGGCCACGCCGATCGCGTAGCGCGAGCGGGTCGGCAGAAACTTCAGGCCGCCCAGGCCGCTGGCGTAGTAGCGATCGGCCAGGGCCAGGCAGCGGGCCGTCGCCTGGCGCAGAACGTCGCCCTGCGCTGCGTCCGGCCGCAGAATCTGCGCGCAGGAAAGCCCGTCCAACCAGGTGGCCGGCAGATACACCCGACCAATGGCGGCGTCTTCGCCGACGTCTCTGGCGATGTTGGTCAACTGCATGGCGATTCCCAGATCGACCGCATAGGCTCGCGCTCCGGGCTCGCTTGTGCCCAGGACCGAGCACATCATCAGGCCGACGGTGCCGGCGACGCCATAGGCATAGCCGATCAGATCGCCCTGTCCGGCGACCCGCGTGCCCTCGATTTCGCGCGAGACCGTATCGATCAGGGTCAGGGCAGGGGCGATGGGCAGATCCGCCTGCGCGGCCAGGGCCAGAAAGTCTTTGCTGCAGGCCGAGCGCGGTTCCTGGCGGGCCAGGTCTTCGCGCAGCTCGCGCAGCTGGGCGCGCGCGCGCTGCGGGTCGTCCGAGGTATCGGCCAGATCGTCGACGTGGCGGCAGAACGCGTACAGGCGCGCTGCCCTGGTCCGGACCGGTGCCGGCAGGAGTCGGCCGGCCAGGTGGAAGCTGCGCCCGTGGGCCTTCAGGACCGCCTCTGGATCGGCGCTGTGTTCGCTCGGAGACGGGGTGGCGCTGCTGAGGCTCATGAGAAAACCGCGCTTGGCGTCGGCGCCGGGCGTTGCGGGACCGCCACCGCTTCGGGCAGGATCCGGTCGACGACCTTGGCCGAGCACAGCACGCCGGGCAGACCCGCTCCGGGGTGGGTGCCGGCGCCGACCAGGTAGAGATTGGCCGGCCCTTCGGCGCGGTTGTGGAACCGGAACCAGGCCGACTGGCGAAAGATCGGGGCGATGGAGAAGCCGGCGCCCTGGGGCGACAGGTAATCCGCGGCGAAATCTTCCGGGGTCATGTGGAAGTCGGCCTGGATGTGGTGCTCGAGGTCGGGCAGGATGGTCCGCGACAGCGCCTGGACCACGCGCTGCTGGAGGCGCGGGCCTTCCGTGGCCCAGTCAATGCCGGCTTCCAGGTTGGGCACCGGGACCAGCGCGTAGAAACTGTCGCATCCGGCCGGAGCGAAGCTCGGGTCGGTCGCCGTGGGCCGATGCAGGTAGATCGAGAAGTCTTCGGCCAGGATCTTGCGGTCGAAGATATCGCTGAGCAGCTCGCGGTAGCGCGGACCCATCCAGATGGTGTGGTGGGCCACGTCCGAATATTGTCGGTTGGCGCCGAAAAACAGCACGAACAGGCCCATGGATTTTTTGGCGTGGCGGGCCTTGAGCCGGGCGGACGTGCGCGAGTGCTCGGCCGGCAGCATGTGCTCGTAGAGATGGGCCGGGTCGGCGTTGGATATCATCGCGTCGCAGGAGCGCGTGGTGCCGTCGCCCAGGCGCACGCCGGTGACGCGATCGTTTTCGACCAGGATCTGCTCGACGGTGGTATTGAGCTCGATGTCGATGCCGACGTCGATCATCAAGCGCTCGATGGCGTCGACCAGGGCGCCGGTTCCGCCCATGGCGAAATGGACGCCATGAGCGCTTTCGAGAAAATGGATCAGACCGTAGATGCTGGTGGTGTCGAACGGGTTCCCGCCGACCAGCAAGGGCTGGATCGAGAAGGCCTGGCGCAGATGGTCGCTCTTGAGGCGCCGGCTGACCATTTGCCAGACCGTGCGCCATGCGCCCAGCCGGGCCAGGTGCGGAACCTGGCGCAGCATGAAGGCGGCGCTGTGGAAGGGCGCGTCGGACAAGCGGGTGAAGCCGACGTCGTACAGGCGCCGGGAATCTTCCAGCAGCTGCTTGTAGCCGGCCACGTCCTCGGGATTGACCCGCTCGATTTCGGCCAGGGTCTGGTCCATGCCGCCGCCGTAGTTGAAGTGCGACCCGTCGGCGAACTCGAACCGGTACCAGGGGTCGACGGGGACCAGGTCGACCGAATCGGACATCTTGCGGCCGAACAACTCGAACAGCTCCTGAAACAAAAACGGTGCGGTCAGCACGGTGGGGCCGGCGTCGTGCCGGTACCCACCCCGCTCGAAGACCTGGGCGCGGCCGCCCAGGCGCGGACAGCGGTCGATCAGGGTGACCTGATAGCCTTTGGCCCGGGCGCGCAGGGCCGCGGCCATGCCGCCGAAGCCGCCGCCGATGACGATCAGTTGGTTCACGTTCGGGTCTCTCCGGTCAGTTGGCGGCGCAGCTTCCGGGCCGCCTCGGCAAGCAGTCGGCCGGAGCCTGCGGGCAGGCTGCGACTCAGGGATTCGGCTTGATCGAAGTGTTGGACGGCGCGTTCGGTAACCTGCCCCTCGGGGTCGGGATGACCGCTGCGGGCAAGAACCAGAACGGCGTTGAGCGCGCCGCCGCTGCGGTCGATGGCGACGTCGCGCAAGTCGTCGAACATCTGGTAGCCGATGGCGAAGTGACGTCCGCAGGCGGCCGCCGTGGTCTGCGAAGTTTCCAGATCGGCCAGGGCCAGACTCATTTCCACAGGCAGGATCAGCAGCGGCCCCGACTTTCCGGCGGCGATGTTTTCGTAATCGGCAAGAGTCAGGTGCTGCGCAGGACCGCTCAGATCGGCGTCCTGGCCCCGGATCAGCTCACCGATGCGGCGATGCAGGCGCTCGATCAGCACGGCCGCGGCCGAACCACTGGAAGCGAGCGCGCCGTAGGCGGCTGACAGCATCAGATCGCCCGCCGAAACGGCGACCGCGTCGCCGAAATCGACCCAGACGGCGGGGCGACCGCGACGCACTTCGTCGCGATCCTGCAGGTCGTCGTGAATCAAGGACGCGTTGTGGACCAGCTCCACGGCCGCTGCAACCGACTCGATGTGGTCAGGAGCGATTCCCAGGGCCAGTCCGGCGTCGATGGCCAGACGGGCGCGAAACCGCCCCCCGCCTGCCCGTAAATGGTGCAGCGCGGCCAGTTGGGCCGCGCTGCGGGTCGTGGTGCTCACCAGGAGCGCCATGCGTTGCTCGACTCGGGTCAGCAGAACCTCACCGTCGGTCCGCCGGTGATCGGCGAGCGCGGTGACCGGCGCGGGCGAGGGGCCCGCGCCGGTGCTGACGATTCCGAGCTGGAGCGACATGGCGGTCTCCCGAATCCTCGCCTGATCAGGCGGGCGAGGATTCGTGGGACTTGCGCAGGGCGATCATGAAGATGAGGACGCCGAAGAAGGCCTTGGCCACCACGTCGGCGATGGTGTACCCGACTTCGATCACCACGGCCGCGGTGCCGCCGTCCATCGGAATCACGAACGGCAGGAAGTACACCACCGGATAGAAGCTCCACGACAGGACCACCACCCAGCGGGCGACGTTGACCAGTCCACGGACTCCGGCCGGCTGATTGTTGATCGAATCGGACAGGCCGACAAACAGGCTGTAAACGATGTAGAGGAACGGAATCATGGACAGCGCGCCCCACAGGAAACGGGTGCCGTCGATACCGCCGGAGACTTCGCCGGGATAGCCGAGCAGAATCATCAGCGCAGCGGCACCGCCCAGGGCAAAGCTCTTGCGCACGGTTTCGGACCGGGTCAGGCTCATCACGAGAATCAGTTCGACGAGCAGGAGGGGCACGGTGAGAAGCCAGTCAACGTAGCGATAGGCCTGGTTGAAGGCAACCCCGGTCAACTCCACCGAACCGTCGATGACGGTGAACGCTGAATCCCAGCTGTCGAAAATTCTCAGGTAGTGGTAGCCGGCAATGAAGGTGACCAGACCGGTGATTACCACCGCCATCTTGTATTGCTGGGCGATCTGCGACAGGCCCAGCCAGAAAAACAGGGTTGCGGCAAACATCGCCGCGATGCCGAAGGAAAAGGCGTTATAGATCAGTTCGTATTGACCAAAGGATAAAGCGTCCATGCGTATCTCCCAATTCGCTGTGCGAGAACATGCTGGCGATCTTCCGGTGATACCCATTCGAGCAGAAGAGACCAGCGAGCAGAGAAAGTCCGTGAGCGGCTTTCAGTGCGCGCAGGCTACGCTCGGGATGTGCAGGGAGAGTGAATTCAAATTTCTGATTTTGTTGATAAAAAATACACAAATGTGAGGGCGGTCTTCACTCACGCAACGCCTACCGCGATGGGCGCATGATGCCCGGTTGTTCTACGCGTCCCGCCGGACCCCGCCGTCGGTTCGCCCTGGCGGGGGTGGTCATGGGGCGCTCGCCGGTTCGATGTGCTGGTGGAGGAAGCGGGCGATCATCTCGTAGACGTGAACGCGCTGGCTGGTACCGGTGATGCCGTGCTTTTCGCCGGGGTAGGTCATCAGGTCGAACGGGATGCGCTCTTCCTGCAGTTTCTGCATCAGCATCGTCGAGTGGGTGAACAGCACGTTGTCGTCGGCCATGGGATGGATCAGCAGCAGCGGATCGACGATCTGCCCGGCCCAGGTCAGCACGTTGCCCTGGGCGTACGCCTCGGGCTGGTCCTGTGGGGTGCCCAGGTAGCGTTCGGTGTAGTGGGTGTCGTACAGGGCCCAGTCGGTCACCGGGGCCACGGCCACGCCAGCCGCGAACTGGTCCGGATTCTGGGCCAGGGCCATCAGGCTGACGTAGCCGCCGTAGCTCCAGCCGAAGATGGCGATGCGCTCGGCGTCGACGAAGTTCTGGCGTCTTAGCCAGTCGAGCCCGACCATCTGGTCGACGACCTCGACCCGGCCCAGCTGGAGATGAATCTCGTCCTGGAAGGCCTTGCCCTGGCGCACGATGCCGCGGTTGTCCAGCGAGAAGACGACGTAGCCTTTGCGGGCAAAGTACTGGTCGATCAGCGCTCGCCGCCCCCAGCGGTCGGCGACCAGGCGATGGGTCGGGCCGCCGTAGACGTGGACCAGGACCGGGTAGCGCCGGTTCGGGTCGAAGTCGGTCGGACGGATCAGGCGGTAGCGCAGTTCCTGTTCGTGCGGCCCGACCAGGCTGCCGAACTCGGTCGGCAGATGGCTGGCGCGCAAGTCCGTGTAGGGGTGATCGCCGGCAATCCGGTTTTCGAGCAGCCAGGCCGTGCGTTCACCGTCGGCGCTGTGCAGCGACAGCTGCGGCGGCTGCTGGGTGCTCGAGAAGGTATCGACGTAGACCCGGGCCGCTGCGTCCATGCGAACCTGGTGCCAGCCGGGCCGGCGCGAAACCTGGGTGATGTTTTCCGGCGATCGGGTGACCAGCGATTGCCGGTAAAGGTGTTTTTGTTCCGGTGAGACGGCGGATCCGGTGAAGTAGACCAGCCCCAGCTCCTCGTCCACGCCCTTGAGTTCGTCGACCACCCAGTTGCCGGCGGTCAGTTGCCGGATGAGCTGACCGTCGAGATCGTACAGGTACAGGTGACGGAAGCCGTCGGCCTCGGACGACCAGACGAAGGCCGGCAGCTCGGCCAGAAAGTGCAGGTCGTCGTGCAGGTTGATCCAGGTCTCGGCGGTTTCGGTCAGCACCGTGCGCGCTGGGCTGCCGTCGAGTTCGGCGATGACCAGCTCCAGGGTTTTCTGGTCGCGACTCTGGCGCTGAAAGCTCAGTCGCTCGCCGTCCGGCAGCCAGTCCACCCGCGGGATGTAGATGTCTTCTTCCTCGCCCAGGTCGATCCACCGGGTGGTGTCTTCGTCCAGGTCGATCACGCCCAGGCGATAGCTCACGTTGGGTGTGCCGGTGAACGGGTAGCGCTGCTCGACCATGGTGATGCGGTCGGCCTGGATCTCGAAGCGCAGGGTCGGCTCGATCGCGCTTTCGTCGGTGCGCAGGAAGGCGATACGGCTACCGTCGGGCGACCACCAGAAGCCGGTCGATCGACCCATCTCTTCCTGGGCGATGAACTCGGCCAGACCGTTGGCGATGACCTCGTCACCGTCGTCGGTCAGTGCGCGGGCCTGGCCGGTCTCGAGGTCGGCAACCCAGAGGTTGCGATCGCGCACGAAGGCCACGCGGCCGCCGTCCGGCGAGACCTGCGGATCGAGATCGAACGCGGCACCGGTGGTCACCTGGCGCACGGCGGGGGCTTCGTCGGCCAGGTCGAGCACGTAGACGTCGCCGGCCAGGGGGAAGATCAGGAAGCGGCCGTCGGCGGACCAGCGATACTCGACGATGCCGCGCACGCCGGCGATTCGGGCGCGCTCGCGCCGAGCCTGTTCTTCCGGCGCCAATTCGCCCTCGTCGGCGACCACGGCATCGGCCGCGACCAGGACGCGGGTCTGGTCTTCGCCGATGTGGTATTCCCACAAATCGAGCAGGTCGCGGTCGTCTTCGCGCGCGCGGATGAAGGTCACGCGGTCGCCGGCCGGCGACAGCTCGGCCTGGCGCAGGGACGGACCGGACAGGTCGGGAGAGGCGAAGATGCGCGCGATGGTCAGTTCGGGGGCGGCGAACACGGAACCGCTGGCGATCAGCAGGCCGGCGGCGATCAGGGGCAAGACGGGCATGGCAAAACAGCAAGGTCGGGCGGTTGGACGAGTTCCATTGTCCGCCGCCGCCCCGGGTTTGGCAAATCCATCACCGGGCCGTTGAAAAAAAAACTCCAATGCCCCGGGTGTTTCGGGCCGTTCTTGGCGATCGGGTGTGTAGACGGTTTCGAGCATCGGCGGGTGCCGGGTTTCCCTGAACCCCGAACCCCGAACCCTCGAAATAAGGGTTTTATCCGGCTCTGCCCGTCGGCCACGTAGGGCCGAGGCGGGGTTGTGGTGCTGGCCGCGGGTCATGACCGTCGGGGATGTAACCCCGACCTACG
>PWJA01000239.1 GCA_003560975.1 Gammaproteobacteria bacterium | reverse complement strand
TGTGATCCCGGAATCCGGGCTTCAAGGCGACCATGATCGTGAGCCTGCATTTGTTTCGTTTCCATCCTCTCATTCTGATTCCGGTTGGCCTGATGCTGTCGACCGTCGTCGCTGCGCAAGGCATGCTGGTCGATAGCGCCCGGCCGGCCTTGAGCTGTCTGCCGCCCGAGGCCCGCCTGGAGCGCATCGAACCCGATCGGGGGGAGGATCTGCCGCTGCTGATCGACGCCGAATACTTCAGCGCCGAGCGTGGTCAGCCGATCGTGGCCCGCGACCGGGTTCGGGTGGAGCAGGGCGATCGCCGGCTGGAGACCGAAGAGATCGTTTTCGATCGCGCAAGCGGCCGACTGGATCTGCCCGTGCTGCTCCACTACCGCGACGCGTTCATCGCCATCCGCGCCGAGAGCGCCTGGGTCGACCTGGAGGCCTCGCGCGGGCGCTTCGACACCGTCGGCTACCAGATCGCCGGCTCCGACGGCGCCGGACAGGCCGTGGTGGTCGACCTGCTCAGCCCGACCCGGGCCGAACTGGAGGAATTCGACTTCACCACCTGCGACCCGGCCGATCCTGACTGGCAGCTCAAGGCACGCCAGGTTCGCCTGGACCTGGATCGCGGCCAGGGCGTGGCCCGCCATGCGCGCCTGGAGTTCAAGGGTGTGCCCATCCTGTATTCGCCCTGGCTGAGCTTTCCCTTGAGCGACGAGCGTCAGAGCGGATTTCTGTATCCGCAGTTCGGGTTCTCCAGCGACGACGGCCTGGACCTGCGCGTGCCGTGGTACTGGAACATCGCGCCGAACCAGGACGCCACTTTCACGGCACGCTGGATCCAGGATCGCGGCGCCATGCTGGCCAGCGAGTATCGCTTTCTGACCCCGCGCCAGCGCGGACAGGCCGAGCTCGAGTTCCTGCCGTCGGACAACAAGGCCGATCGCAATCGCTACTTCGGCCAGCTCGACTATCGGGCCAGCCTGCGGCCCGGCTGGTGGGCCGCGGCGAATCTGCGTCGGGCCTCGGACGACGACTACTTCGTCGACCTCGGCGGTGATCTGGCCGATTCGGCGGTCCAGTTCCTGCGTTCGAGCGCGCGCGTGCGCGGCACGGGCCGATACTGGTCGGCCGATTTCCTGGCCGACAGTTTCCAGGTGCTCGACGAGGCCGTGGCCCCGGGCGCGGAACCCTACCGGCGTCTTCCGCGCGTGCGGTTCGACTACGATCGGCCGCTGCCGCGCGATCTGGATTTTCGCGTCGACAGCGAACTGGTGTATTTCGATCGCGACCAGAGCGTGACCGGCGGCCGGCTGGATCTGTATCCGCGCCTGCGCTGGAATCTGCTTGCCCCCGGCTGGTTCGTGCGACCCGAGATCGGGCTGCGCAGCACGTCCTACGAGCTCAGCGGGGCCGGGCAGACCAGCCTCAGCCGGACCACGCCGATCGCGAGCGTCGACAGCGGCCTGGTGTTCGAGCGCTCGGCCGATCGCGGCAGGCGCATCCAGACGCTGGAGCCGCGCCTGTTCTATCTCTACGTGCCGGAGCGCAACCAGGATGAGATTCCCCGGTTCGACACGGCCGAACTGACCTTCGGCTTCAGCCAGCTGTTTCACCACAATCGTTTCAGCGGGCCGGATCGCCAGGCCGACGCCAACCAGCTCACCCTGGCCTTGACCTCCCGCCTGATCGACACCGAGGACGGCCAGTCCCCGCTGGACGTCAGCATCGGCCAGATTGTGTATTTCAGCGACCTCGAGGTGCAGCTGCCGGGGCAGCCGGCCGACCGCCGCAGCCGTTCGGCGACGGTGGCCGAGGTGAACTGGCGCCCGCGCGCGCGCCTGGCGCTGAGCGCGGGCTTGCAGTACGACAGCATCGAGAATGAAACCGAAGTGGCTCAATTCGGTCTGAGCTATCGCGGTCGAGACGCGCGCCAGGTCGCGCTGGGGTATCGCTTTCGACGCGATCGGCTCGACCAGGCCGATATCCGGGCACGCTATCCGGTTCGTGAGAACATGAACCTGATCGGCCGCCTGAACTATTCGTTCGAGGAAAGTCAGACCCTGGAAGCCATGGGCGGTATCGAATACGAAAGCTGCTGCTGGGCGGTTCGGGTCACGGCCCGCGAGTTCATTCGCGACCGCGATGCCGAGACCCGCCGGGCCGTGTTCCTCGAGCTTCATCTCAAGGGACTGGGCAGCCTGGGCAGACGACCGTACCCGCTGTTTTCCGGTCATGGCCGCTAGCAGACGATCTTTTGGCAAAGCACTCAAACACAGGATTCCTGATGAACACAATCACAACCCGCGCGCTGACCTTGCTGACCCTGCTCGTGCTGCTGCCGACCCTGGCGTTCGGCCAGTCCCAGCGCCAGGAACTGGATCGCATCGTTGCCCTGGTCGAAGAGGACGTCATCCTGAAAAGCGAGCTCGATGCGGCCATTGCCACCATCGAGATGCAGGTCAGGGCAAGGGGCGAGAATCTGCCGCCCCGCAACGTGATCGAAGAGCAGGTGCTCGAGCGCCTGATCATGACCCGGCTGGAAGTCATCCGGGCCGAGGAGACCGGCATCCGTGCCTCCGACGCCAACGTCGATCAGGCCCTGCAGCAGGTCGCGAGTCAGAACAACCTGACCCTCGGCCAGCTGCGCCAGGCAATCGAGGCCGACGGCTACGACTTCCAGGAATTCCGGCGCCAGCTGCGCGAGGAAATCCTGTCGAGCGAACTGCGCCAGCGCGTCGCCGCCAGCATGGATGACATCACCGAAACCGAGGTCGATATCCTGCTCGCCTCCGGCGGGATCGGCGGGCCTGAATACCACCTGTCCCAGATCATGGTTCAGGTGCCCGAAGCGGCCAGCAATGCCGAAGTCCAGGCGGCCCGGGATCGGGCCGAAGAAGTCCGTCAGCGCATTCTCGACGGCATGGATTTTTCCTCCGCGGCGATCACCTTCTCGCAGGCGCCGGACGCGCTGGAGGGCGGTGATGTCGGCTGGCGCCAGGTCAGCACGCTGCCGCCGCTGTTTGCCGACGCGCTCGAGCCGCTCGGTCCGGGCGAAATCACCGAGCCGATACGCTCCCCCGGCGGCTTCCTCATTCTGCGCGTCAACGACGTTCGTGAGCGAGCCGAAGTCATCGTCCAGGAGTACCGCGCCAGCCACCTGATGGTCGAGCCCTCCGAAATCCTTTCCCTGGACGCGGCCGAATCGCGCGTGCGCGATCTCCACGCCCGCATTGTCGACGGCGAAGAGTTCAGTGAGCTGGCCCGACGCTATTCCACCGACGAGTCCTCGGCCAACATCGGCGGTCGTCTGGGCTGGTTCCAGTCCGGCCAGTTCGGCCCCGATCTCCAGTCGCAGATCGATCGGCTGGAGCCAGGCGAGGTCAGCCAGCCGTTCCGCACCGGCATGGGCTGGCACATCGTGCGGCTCGAAGAAACCCGTCAGGCCGATCGCACGCGCGAGGCGATGCGCTCCCAGGCCCGTGAAATGCTCTATCAGCAAAAGGCCGAAGAAGAGATCGAGCGGTTTCTGCGTCAGCTGCGCGCGGAGTCCTTCGTCGAAGTTCGCCTTTGAGTGCGTCGTCTGCCCGTCTGCTGCTGACCCCCGGCGAGCCCGCCGGGATCGGTCCGGAGCTGGTCTGCCGACGGGCGGTCGGGGGCCGGGACCTGGTCGCCGTGGCCGACCCGGACCTGCTTGCCGCCACCGCCGATCGGTTCGGGCTGGAACTGACGATCCAGATCCTGACCCGGCCGGATGAGCCGATCCGGCCGGGCAGCCTGGGCTGCCTGCCGGTGGCTTTGCACGCCCCGGCCCGGCCCGGCCGACTCGATCCGGCCAACGCCTCCTACGTGATCGAGACCCTGCGCCTGGCGGCCGAGCACTGTCTGGCCGGCACGGCCGCCGGGATGGTGACCGCGCCGGTCCACAAGGGCGTGATCAACGACGCCGGGATCGCCTTCAGCGGCCACACCGAGTTTCTGGCCGAGTGCGCGGGGGTCGACCGTGTGGTGATGATGCTGGTCGCCGGGCCGTTGCGCGTTGCGCTGGCCACCACCCACCTTCCGCTGGCACAGGTTCCGGCCGCGATCACCGCAACGGTGCTCGAGCGCAGCCTGGAAATCCTCCATGCCGATCTGCAGCGGCGCTTCGGTCTGGATCAGCCGCGCATCCTCGTTCTCGGGCTGAATCCCCACGCCGGCGAGGGCGGGCACCTGGGGCGGGAGGAAATCGAGGTCATCGAGCCGGTGCTGGATCGACTGCGGGACCGCGGCCTGCGCCTGGAAGGCCCGCTGCCGGCCGACACCGCCTTCGTCCCCAAGCGCCTGAAAGGCGCGGATGCGGTGCTGGCGATGTACCACGACCAGGGGCTGCCGGTGCTCAAATACGCCGGTTTCGGGCGGGCGGTCAACCTTACTCTGGGCCTGCCCTTCATCCGGACCTCCGTGGACCACGGCACCGCCCTGGACCTGGCCGGCACCGGGCGGGCCGATACCGGCAGCCTGGCCGAGGCGATTGCCCTGGCCCACGAGCTGGCTGCCCGCGTCGCCTGAGGTGTCCTCGCCCACGCATCGCCCGCGCAAGCGCTTCGGTCAGCACTTCCTCATCGATGGCCAGGTGATCGAGCGCCTGGTTCGGGCGATCGGGCCCGAACCGGAGCAGCGTCTGCTGGAGATCGGTCCGGGCGAAGGCGTTCTGACCCGGCCGCTGCTGGCGGCCGGCGCCCGGGTCATGGCCGTGGAACTGGATCGGGATCTGGCCGCGAGCCTGCCCGACCGGCTCGGCCGACCGGAACGGCTGGACGTGGTCCAGGACGACATTCTGAACGTGGATCTGGCGGCCCTGACCGGCGCGGAGCCGGTGCGCGTGGTGGGAAACCTTCCGTACAACATTTCCACGCCGATCCTGTTTCACCTGTTCGGTCAGCTCGCGCGGGTGGTCGACATGCACTTCATGCTGCAAAAAGAGGTTGTCGACCGCATGGTGGCCGCTCCGGGCGGCCGAGAATACGGGCGCTTGTCGGTGATGGCCGGTTTCTTCTGCGAGATGGAACGGTTGTTCGACGTGCCGCCGGACGCCTTTCGGCCCCCGCCGAAGGTCATGTCGGCCATCGTGCGGCTACGCCCCCGGCGGCTGAGCGCGTCGAACCGAGCGCTGCTGCCGGCGCTGGACCAGGTCGTTCGCCACGCCTTCGGTCAGCGGCGCAAGACCCTGCGTAACAGCCTGCGGCCGGTGCTCGACGAATCGGCGATTGCTGCCGCAGGCATTGATCCCGGGCTGCGGGCGGAGCGGTTGGGGCTGGATGAGTTTCGGCGTCTGGCGAAGGGGTTGCGGGTTCGGGGGTAGGGATTCGGGTTACCGGAAACCGGTAACCGGAACCCGGAAACCGAAAATCACCACTCGAAAATCTTCCAGTGGGCCGGACGTACCGGCTCCATGTGCTCGTGCCGGGAATCGAAGTTGCCGTCGCCGGTGGTGTCGAGCAGGTAGTAGGGCGGGCCGACCGCGGGCACGACGCGGATCATGTAGACCACGCCGCCGGCCGAGTATTCCTCGATGATTTCGCCGTCCTCGCGCCGAATCACGACCTGCGGCTGGATCTGCTCGTCCGGATCCTGGACCTTGGGTGGCAGCGGCTCACGGATCGGGGGCGGCGGCGGCGCCGGCGCATCCGGCGGGTCGGCCAGCACGGGGGCTGCGAGCAAAAGGAAGATCGGGATGAGAATCAGGCGAGTCATGACATTCGGGCCTCGGCGTCCACGCATGGGTTCAGTTTAGCAGAGCGGCCCGGGCCGACGATTCAATCGCGCCGTCGATCGCAACGGCGGTGTTCTATGATGAGCGCTTCTCGAAACCATCTGCCGCCAACGCGCCCCGCCATGCCCGACCGCACCCATCTCTGCCTGATCGACGGTTCTTCCTACCTGTACCGCGCGTTCCACGCGCTGCCCAGCCTCAGCAACGCCGCCGGCGAGCCCACCGGCGCGGTGTTCGGCGTGGCCAACATGGTCAGGCGGCTGGTCAACGAGCACGAGCCCGAGCGCGTGGCGGTGGTGTTCGACGCGCCGGGCAAAAACTTCCGTCACGACCTGTTCGCCGACTACAAGGCCAATCGGCCGCCCATGCCCGATGAGTTGCGCGCCCAGATCGAACCCCTGTACGAACTCATCGACGCCATGGGCGTACCCCGGGTCATGGTCGAGGGGGTGGAAGCCGACGACGTCATCGCCAGCCTGGTCGAGCAGGCCCGGGCGCGCGGCCTGAACGTGCTGATTTCCTCCGGCGACAAGGACCTGGCCCAGCTGGTCGACGACGTGGTGGTGCTGGAAGACAGCATGCAGGGCAAGCGCTACGACGCCGCTGCCGTTGCCGACAAGTTCGGCGTGGGTCCGGAGCGGGTCGGCGATCTGCTCGCCCTGACCGGCGACAGCTCGGACAACATCCCCGGCGTCGACAAGGTCGGGCCGAAGACCGCGGCCAAGTGGCTCAACCAGTACGGAAGTCTTGATCGTCTGATCGAGCGCGCCGACGAGGTCGGCGGGAAGGTGGGCGAGAATCTGCGCTCGGCCCTGGACCAGCTGCCGCTGGCGCGCGAGCTGGTGGCCCTGAAATCGGACGTGGATACCGGCATCGAGCTCGACGAGCTGCACGACGCCAGGTCCGACCGGGACCGGCTGATCGAGCTGCTGCGGCGGTTCGGTTTTTCCACCTGGCTCAAGCAGTACCAGGACGAGGCCGGGCAGAGCGAATCCAGCGAACTCGAGGTCCAGACCGTCACCACCCGCGACCAGCTCGAACGGCTGGTCGAGACGGTTGCCGCCGCCGAGCTGGTCGCCTTCGATACCGAAACCACCAGCCTCGAGCCGCTGCAGGCGGACCTGGTCGGGCTGGCGTTTTCGATCGAACCGGGCAAGGCCTGGTACGTGCCGCTGGCGCACGCCGACCAGGACACCGAGTTCGACGCCGAAGAAGCGCTCGAGGCGTTCCGCCCCTGGCTGGAGGACGAGCGGCGGCCGAAGCTGGGCCAGCATCTGAAATACGATCTCAACGTGCTCGATCGCGCCGGCGTGAACCTGGCCGGCGTGACCCACGACACCATGCTCGAGTCCTACGTGTTCCACTCCACCGCCACCCGGCACGACATGGATTCGCTGGCGGTTCGCTACCTGGGCCGCCAGACCACCAGCTACGAGCAGGTCGCCGGCAAGGGACGCGCCCAGGTCACCTTCGACCAGGTACCCGTTGCGACCGCCGCCGCCTACTCCGGCGAAGATGCCGAAGTGACCCTGGCCCTGCACCGCCACTTGTGGCCGAAACTGCAGGCAGAGGAGCGGCTGCAGGCGATCTACGAGGAACTGGAAATCCCCCTGATCCGGGTTCTGGCGCGGATGGAGCGCACCGGCGTGGCCCTGGACTGCGAGCAGCTGGACAAGCAAAGCCGCGAGATCGAGGGCCAGCTCGCCGAGCTGGAGACCCAGGCCCATGCGGCCGCCGGTCGCGAATTCAATCTGGGCTCGCCCCGGCAGCTCCAGGCCATCCTGTTCGAGGAACTCGAGTTGCCGGTGGTCCGCAAGACCCCCAAGGGCCAGCCGTCGACGGCCGAGGATGTGCTCCAGGAGCTTGCCGTCGACTACGAACTGCCGCGCGTCATCCTGCGTCACCGCAGCCTGGCCAAGCTCAAAAGCACCTACACCGATCGTCTGCCGGAAAAGGTGCTGGCCGCGACCGGCCGCGTGCATACCCACTACCACCAGGCGGTGACCGCGACGGGGCGGTTGTCGTCGGCCGATCCGAACCTGCAGAACATCCCGATCCGCACCGCCGAGGGGCGTCGCATCCGCAAGGCCTTCGTCGCTCCGCCGGGGTCGGTGCTGCTGGCCGCCGACTATTCGCAGATCGAGCTGCGCATCATGGCCCACCTGTCCGATGACGAGCGTCTGCTCGAGGCCTTCGCCGCCGGCGAGGACATTCACCGGGCCACGGCGGCCGAAGTCTTCGACTGCGCCATCGACCAAGTCCAGCCGCAACAGCGGCGCGCGGCCAAGGCGATCAATTTCGGCCTGATGTACGGGATGAGCGGCTGGGGCCTGGCCCGGCAGCTGGAAATCGACCGCAAGTCCGCCGACGCCTACATCGAGCGCTATTTCGAGCGCTACCCCGGCGTGCGCGCCTACATGGAGCGTATCCGCAAGAGCGCGCGCGAGCACGGCTACGTCGAAACCCTGTTCGGTCGGCGCCTGTGGACCGAAGAAATCCGCTCGCGCAACCCGGCCCGGCGCCAGGCCGCCGAGCGCGCCGCCATCAACGCGCCCATGCAGGGCACGGCGGCCGACATCATCAAGCGCGCCATGATCGATGTCGACGGCTGGATTCAGGCCGAACAGGCGCCGGCCAGGCTGGTCATGCAGGTCCACGACGAACTGGTTCTGGAAGTCGAGCGCGACGCGCTGGCGACGGTGCGTGAGGCGGTGGTGGACAGAATGGCCGCCGCGGCGGAACTGAAAGTGCCGCTGGTGGTCGATTCCGGGGTCGGTGACGACTGGGATAGCGCTCACTAACCAACTGATATTCCGAGTTATTTTAAAAAAAATGAAAATTTGTTGCAGAATCGGAACTTTTCCGGAAAGCGGCCAGTCTCAGTAATCACCATGCGCATGGTGGGGTCCGTCTCCCTCCCTAGACGGACCCGCAGGGTTCGGTTTTAGTCCCCAAACCGGATCCGACTCAAGGCCCCGGGTCCTCCCTCGCCCGGGGCCTTTCTTTTTTCCGCGAAAGTAACAACGGCGGCCCGATCCGGCCGAAACCTCGAGCGCCGGTATACTGGCCCGCAGACAAAAAACGACAGGGCAGATCGGGCATGACCGAAATCGTCATCCTCGCCGCCGGCGAAGGCAAACGCATGAACTCCGCTCTGGCCAAGGTCCTCCAGCCCGTGGGCGGCCAGGCGATGATTCGCCACCTGATCCGCAGCGTCCGCGCCCTTGGGCCAGAGGCCATTCGGGTGGTCGTCGGCTCGGGTGCCGAGCAGGTGGAAGCAGAATTGGCTGATGACGGCTGTGAATTCGTCGTCCAGTCCGAGCGCCTGGGCACTGGCCATGCCGCCGTGCAGGCGCTGCCGTTGATGGATCCTGGTGCCCGCGTTTTGATCTTGCCGGGCGACATGCCCCTGATTCGTACCGAGACCCTGGAACAACTGCTGGCCTGTCCGGCCGACCTGGCCGTGCTCAGCTTCGTGCCCGAAGACCCGACCGGCTACGGCCGGATTCTTCGCGACGGCCAGGGCCGCGTCACCGCCATTCGCGAGCAGCGCGACGCCAGCGCGGCCGAGCGTGCGGTGGCGGAGGTCAACAGCGGCGTGATGTGCGCGCGTGCCGGCGACTGGGTTTCGTGGCTGGGCCGGGTGCGCGCCGACAATACCCAGGGCGAGTACTACCTGACCGACTGCATCGCCCTGGCCGTGGCCGACAGCCGCTCGGTCGAGGCGGTGGTGGCCGATGATCCGGACGAGCTGCTGGGCGCCAACGACCGGCGCCAGCTGGCCGAGCTGGAACAGGTCTACCAGCGCCGCGCCCGCAACGCGCTGATGGACGCGGGCGTGACCCTGCCGGACCCGGGCTCGGTCCAGGTGCGCGGTCGCGTGCGCTGCGAGCGCGACGTGCTGATCGACCGCGGGGCGATCCTGGAAGGCGAGGTGCGCCTGGGCGAGGGCGTGGTCGTCGGGCCGGGCTGTGTCGTGCGCGACAGCACGCTGGCCGCCGGCACCCGGCTCGAGCCCTATTGCGTGCTGGAATCGGTGCGCACCACCGGCGCCTGCACGATTGGACCGTTTGCCCGGCTGCGTCCGGGCACCGAGCTGGCCGCGGGCGTCAAGATCGGCAATTTCGTCGAAGTGAAGAACGCCCGCTTCCATTCCGGGGCCAAGGCCAGCCACCTGAGCTACGTGGGCGATGCTGAGGTGGGTGAACGGGCCAATCTGGGCGCCGGGACCATTACCTGCAACTACGACGGGGCCAACAAGCACCGCACCGACATCGGCGCCGACGCCTTCATCGGCTCCAACACCGCCCTGGTCGCGCCGGTCAGCGTGGGCCAGGGGGCCACGATCGGCGCCGGCAGCGTGATCGGCCGGGACGCGCCGGCCGATCAGCTCACCCTGACCCGATCCACGCAGCGCAGCATCCGGGGCTGGCAACGGCCCGTCAAAAAGGGCTGATGGACTCGGCATTGGCGGCTGCAGCGTAGCTGCGGTATCCTGCCAGACCAAGGTGGATTTGAACGAGCCGTTTCGGCGGCTGTCCGATACACGGGAGCAAAACCGATATGGAAGAAATGGAACCTTCAGCACCCAACAAGGAAACCAACACCTGGGCATTGATCCTGCATCTTTCGGTTCTGTCCGGCCTGGTCGTGCCGATGGCCGGACTGATCGTTCCGGTGGTCATTTTCATTCTGAAAAAGGACCAGATTCCGGGGCTGATTCCGCACGGCCATGTCGTGTTCAACTGGCTGATCAGCGTCGTGATTTACGCCATCATCAGCTTCATCCTGCTGTTTGTGGGGATCGGCGCCCTGCTGCTGGCCGTGCTGGCCATCCTGAGCCTGGTCTTCCCCATCATTGGTGCGGTCAAGGCATCCGAAGGGCAGGTCTGGCCCTATCCCCTGTCCATCAAATTCTTCAAATAAGGCAGCCCAACGGCGCCGATGTGAAAACATGAAAACCATGACAGAGCCCAAGCCGCCGTTGGTGGTGTCGAACGTGATTTTTTTCGTGACGGTCAACCTGCTCGGTTTCGTCGCCGCTCCACTGTACGGCCTGATGGTCGGCTTCAGCGGCTGGGCCTGGCTGGCCGCGGCGGTGATCTGGATCGCCAGCGGGCTGTCGATCACGGTCGGCTATCACCGACTCTGGTCGCACCGGACGTTTCGGGCCGCCTGGCCGCTGCGCCTGGCCCTGGCCGTGTTCGGCACCTTCTCCCTGCAGAATTCGATCCTGATCTGGGCGGCACGCCACCGGGTGCACCATCGCCACGTCGACGACGTCGACCGCGATCCGCATTCGATCAAGTCCGGCTTCTGGCATGCCCACATGGGCTGGATGACGCGCCATTGGAAAACCAGCGAAGTCAATTTCGATGAGGTGCCGGATCTGCAAAAAGACCCCATCGTGATGTGGCAGCACAAGCTGTACTGGCCGGCCGTGTGGACGCTCAACCTCGGCGTGCCGGCAGGTCTGGGCTGGCTGGCCGGTGACGTGCTCGGCATGATCCTCCTGGCCGGTGCCTTCCGCCTGGCGTTCTCACAGCAATGCACCTTCTTCATCAACTCGCTGGCCCACACCTGGGGCCGGCGCGGCCACAGCCTGGACAATACCGCCCGTGACAACGGCTGGATCGCTCTGGTGACCTGGGGTGAGGGCTACCACAACTTCCACCATGCTTTCCAGGCTGACTATCGCAATGGCCTGAGTTGGTGGCATTTTGACCCCGGCAAGTGGCTGGTTGCGGCCTGCAACTGGGTGGGTCTGGCGCGCGAACTGAAGCGAACTGCGAAGTTCAAGGTGCAGCGTGCGCGCCTGCAGGTGCGTTTCCTCGAATTGGAACGGCGTCTGGCCTCTCCCGATGCGCTCACAACCTGGCGCGAAGTGTTCGAGCGCGAATACCAGCAGTTTCGCGAAACGGTCAACCAGTGGCAGGCGGTTCAGGCTGAGCGCGTCCAGGCCGGGGCCGATGCCGTGCGTGATCGGTGGCACAAGATTGAGTTCCGGACCCGGTATAAAGAACTGGAATATCGCTTGAAGATGCAGGGTCGACGCCTGGCTGCCCTGCAGCGTAATCTGCAGCCGCAACCGGCTTAAGATGTGCTTTCAGTCTTCGGCTGTCCGGACTGCCGGCAGCCCGAAGAACTGGCGAGCATTGGCCGTCGTCTGCACGGCCAGCTCCGGCGGCCTGACCCCGCGACAGGCCGCCACCGTCCCGGCAATCCAGGGCAACCACTGCGGTTCGTTGCGATGCGTTCGGACTTTGGGCCGCAGGTTGCGCGGCTTCAGGTAGG